>JBDROJ010000047.1:0-2344 GCA_043810165.1 bacterium | reverse complement strand
ATATTTGCTCAATCTAGTCATTTAAGATATACTATTTACAACATTTAACCATTAAAATATATGCTCAAAAACAGAGGAGAACAATTTTTACACAAAAGAGAACCTAGATTGCATACTTCATTTAAAGTAGAAAAAACATCTCAGCACGCTAGCCGTATTATTGGTGAAAATATCCAAAAACCAGCCGACAAGCTGTCAGCTTGGCTAAGTCATATTGAAAAAACACACATAGGCCATGAGCCTGATTCGAGACAGATGGATCAGGTAAGGAAACATTATCATGGCACTTTATTAGTCAAAGAAGAAAATATACCCCAAGCCTACTGGAATTCTCAAGCTCAAACTATGGTAGATGAAGGTAGGGGTGCAGATTTGGAATATGCTGGCATTACTAAGAGGGAATATACTGATACAAAAGGCAAGCCAAGAACAGACTATATATTTTCTGATAAAATTAAACAACAACACACGGAAATGTTGCTAGCTGAACAAAAAGAAAGTCTAAATAATTGGTTAGGCTATTTAACTTCACCAGATTCAAGTAGTTATCCAATGTGGTCTAAATACTGGGCTTTTACTGGCATGACCAAATTGGGAGTATATGACAAAGAAAAAAGCAGGTTCAAAAAGAGAAGAAAAGACACAGTTGCCTCGTTTCCCGATCTCAATAGGGAAGCACTAGCCTTAGTGGTAGATGCAATTGTTAAAAAAACCGAAAGCCAACAAATACCTCAAGATATTGATGACCGAAGATTCAAACAATTATTAGACAGCGCCAACTTTGGCAAGCTTTACGCTTGGGCATTAGAAAAAACAAAACCAACCCAAGAAAGTGAGTTAGCACAAACAAATGGTGAGTGGATAAAATACGATCAAGGTGATGATTATATGCCACTGGTAACTTCAATTCAAGGCCATAATACTGGCTGGTGTACTGCAGGAGAAACCACCGCTCAAAACCAACTTCAAAATGGTGATTTCTATGTATACTATTCATATGACCAAGATAATCAGCCAACTGTCCCCAGAATAGCCATTAGAATGGAGCAAGATAAAATTGCTGAAATTAGAGGAATCGCCCCCAACCAAAACATGGATGAACATGTTTCTAACACAAGTATTTTGCAGGATAAATTAAAGGAGTTCGGTACAGAGGGTAAAAAGTATGAGAAGAAAAATCAAGATATGCAACAATTAACAGCTATTCAACAAGCTTATGATTCACACAACCAGCAATGGCTTAGAGAATTAACACCTCAAGAATTAATATTTCTCTATGAAATTAACCAGCACATAGACGGTTTTGGTTATCAAACAGATCCTAGAATAGAAAAATTACGCCAGGCTAGAGACGCTGAAGAAGACGCTCCAGTAGTTTTTGAGTGCGAGCCAAATCAAATTGCCCATAGCCAAGTAGAAGTAAATGAAACCACCAAAGCATATATTGGTCCGCCATTTCCAGATATATTTCATAAATTGCAACAACTAGAGCATATATATACTGAATTTCCAGAGGGTAAAATACGTCGGCACAGTGTGGAAATTGGTGGGCAAACCATAAGTCAACTAAGAGAAGCTTTCAAAGGTGGAGATTTTCAGGTTTCGACGAGTGCTAACAGCATGATGGCAAGTCCAGATTTTATTACAGCAGAGCAGACAGAAGAATTATCTCTAATAGAATTAAAAGTAGGTGATTTAGGATTTGATCACAGTCCGACTACCGATGAAATATATGATAAAATTGAAGAATTTGGTCTGGAATTATGCCCAGCAGAAACAGGTCCGCATTTTAGACTGCAGTATACTGATCAGCCCCAGGGTGAACGGTTGCGTGTAGGCATGAAACAAATAGCCGATTCCGATGGCCTTCCGGACGTGTTCGACGTTGCTGCTAATGGTGGCGGGCTATGGCTTCATGGCGATTGGACTATGCCTGACCTTCAGTGGGGTCATGGCACTCGGTTTGTATTTCGTTTCCGCAAGTGATTCTTTGAAATTTAGAAATTTGGTCTTTTAGATTTTTTGTATTTTGTTCCTTTAAAAATTTTAATTTTTTAACTCGGTCCTATCAAAAGGCTACAGCTTTTTGAAACCAAGTAAGCTAATCAATATTGAGAGCGTAAACGGCTACTGGCTTTTTGCGGAGGATGTTGATTAAGTTAAAAAAAGAATATTACTTGGCATGATCGACTGGATGATTGAAGATCACAAATAATATACAGCCTTGCGTTAAATTTCACGTTGGCAGTGGTACAGATGGTCGATCATGTAAAACCGATTCCAATGGCAATCCGAACGTGTTCAACGTTGAAGCTAATGATGACGAGCTATGGCTCAATGACAA
>JBDROJ010000046.1:0-31612 GCA_043810165.1 bacterium | reverse complement strand
ATCTCGGTTTAATTGTTTTTAAAAGCTCTTTTTTACCCATATTAGTCATATGTTTTTACCATAATTAATGAATAATTACGGTAATATATTATATGACTCAACCGATATGTCTATGGTAAGAAATTAGATGACTCAATTCGTAGGGCTTGACAAAACCGCTAAAATGTGCTATACTAGCATGTTTTAAGTATACAATTTACAAACATACCTTTGGAGAGAGAGGTTGGAAGCTAATAAGGCCAAATAGGCTAAATTTAGCCAATAACTCTCTTCCAGGAGAGTTTTTTTAGATCTTTTGCAGATCTAGCCAAGAAAATACAGGTATGGCCCTCTGGTAGGGCCAATATCTGTATCTTCTTGGCTGTAATTAGCCATATTGACAATTTTCGTGCGAGCGATTTTTAATCGTGAGTACGAACTCAAACAATGGTACGAGAAAACCAAAATAGGCGGCCTAGCCGTCACAACAACCATCCAGGAGGATGACATGAAGACCCAGAACCTGATAATGATAGCCACCCTGATCGCCACCCTCACTACCGTCGCCTGTGGAGGTGTCGAGCCCACCGAGCTCAACGAGCTGACCAGCACGCCAAGCTCCTCCCCCCAGACCCTGCCCACCCCGGCCAAGAAGCAGATCCTGGCCAGGGTCATCACGACCCCGGTCCAGGCCTACTGTGCCACATCGCCATACGCCCCGCCCATGGCGGTGTGCGTGAACGGCGACGGCACCCCGTGCGATGACGGAAACGCCTGCACCAAGGACGACGTCTGCGACAAGGGCGTCTGCCGTGGATTGGAGGATGCCTATTGCACAGCCTGCCAGTCCGACGCCGACTGCTGTGGCCCATTCTTCTGCAACCCGCTCGGAGCGCTAACCCTCACGGGCAAGTGTTCCAACGGACGTTGCGAGACGGCCGGCTACAGCACGTGCCCCACCGGCACGGTCTGCACGGACAAGGACGGCCCGAATGTGGCCATCATGGACGTGTGCGAGTAGGCGCCCCACCCACCGTGTTTCGTATCATTTTCTCTGACCACCGTCCTGGTGGAACCCCAGAGCGCCCGCCGAAGCGTATTCGGCATCCCATTAAGTCTCCAATTTGTAATTGCGAACGAAGCTTATCTGTCATTGCGAGCGTAAGCGAAGCAATCTCGTTTCTCTAGAACCGACGAGATTGCTTCGTCGCTTCGCTCCTCGCAATGACAGGAACGCCATAACCCTGGCAATTACAAATTGGAGACTTATAGGTTAAAATATAACTTAGTTCTTTTAAAAAAGTTTACACCAATTACCTTTGGTTTTTGGTGTGACGATAAAATTGGTATAGAAAACAGAAACCGAAACGAAGTAAAAACTCAAAAAGGAGAAGGTCATGAAGACCACGAGCAGACTGATCGCCACCATCACCACCCTGATCGTTGTTCTGATCAGCGCCTGTGGGCGTAACCCACTGCCCACCACCGACGCTGGCGTCGCCACCGACGCCCAGTCCCCGGACACGTTCGTGATCCTGGAGGACGGGTCCATCCCGCTCATGGATGACATGAAGTCACCCGACTCCATGTCCACGCCGGACATAACACCTCACCCGCCGGCCCTGCCCGTGTGCAACGGCCTCAAGACCATGGCCACCCCGGTCATGCCCGAAAAGGCGGTCTTTCTGGGCATCCACGGAGGAAAGAGCAGTTTCGCCTTGAATCTGCTTCAATACAAGCCGTCGGCTCCCAACGGATTTCCCCAGCCGACCGAAGACCACGGTCGCTGGCTGACCTTTGACAAAGGTCAGCTGGGCAGTGGTAAGTTCGATGCCAACGAGGGAATCCTCATGGCCGTTGACCAGACCAAGAACGAGTTCTTGGCCATGGGCGTGAAGTACAAGCCCGACTACAAAACCGTGGAATGGGAGTCGGTCTACCGCCTGAACAGCAACGGCAAACTCCTGCAAAAGGGGTTTGTCACCCCGATCAGCCACGAAGCCATGCAGGACAGCTACAACGAGCTGTTCAGCACGGACCATGGTGTGCTGTTCGCCCGTAGTGTCATCAAGACGCTACCGAACAGCACCAAGCAGGACCAGGTGGAGATATACCACCTGTCGCTCCCGCCAACGACCATGCTGGCCACGATCCCGCCCATCACCCCTAACAGCAAGAAGGAGAGCCCGATCGGCGTGAACGCCATCACAACCCACCAGAACCAGGTCATCCTGGCCACGGTGTTCCACGCAACCGACGACGAGCTCAAGTGGGTGGTCTCGCTCTACGACCTGCCGAGCAAGACCACCAAGTGGACGACGATCCTGTTCAACGACAAGGACGTGCCCAAAAAGCCCATTCTGTCGTACTGGGGTCGAGTAAACAAGATCTGGGTCCAGAACAACCAGATCAAGTTGTTCTGGAAGGGATCGAGCAACTCGTTCACCATGGTCTCAACCACATACATCACAACGTACGACATGAATGGAAAGTTCCAGTCCACCCACCAACTTCCAAACGGGGTCGAGGATATCGTCCCCATCAAGGAGGGGTATGTAGCTGTGCTGTTTGAGCACAAAGCATGGAAAGAGGTGTCCATAGCCCTGCTGGACGACAAGCAAGGCAAAATCATGGCCAACACCTTGTCCAAGCTGGGAAGTTGCACCAGTTGCAACGACCTGAGTTCCTACGCCGGTTACAAACCTCGCTTGGCCATGGTCAACAACCAAGTGGCCGTGGCCTGGTCAGAAGGCAGTATTGGACGCATGTTCTACCTGAACGTGTTCCAGTGCCTCCCCTAGTTCTGTACCAATCTCTGACGAGCCTGCTATTCTTGCAGGCATTCCAGAGCGTCTAGCTGAACGATACTCAGCCTCCCCCTTAAGTTTATAAACAATTGGAAATTTAAGAGATCAAAAAATCCCACGACATATATCGGGGATTTTTTGTTATGGAAGAAAAATTAAATTTTCACTGCATCAATTTTATTATCCATTGCCTTTAACACTGGCCATGGTTTCATTACTCTGGCAAATCGCAGATCCATTGACTGTAATCTTGAATTGACCACTCCATGGGCGCGCACTCTCTGGCCTTCTTTTAAATCATCAAAATCTGGGTTCAACACACCTGGCACCATGTACTTAGTTTTGTTGGTGGCTTGAACTTTTAATTTCTTATTACCATGCAAGAGGACAAAAGTTTTATCATTGTAATTAATATCTGCAACCTTGCCGGCCACCATGCGCCAGAAAATTGAATTATCTTTAACCAGCAAAGCTTGATAATTTCCATTGCCATAGTCAAGCACAACCAAGAACAATTTATCGCCCACAGTTAATTCTTGCAAAGAGCTCTTGCCCCAGTATTTGCGGACAAAATGAGTGTAATTATCTACCTTTACGGTATATAATTTTTCTGCTTCCAAACTCTTTGCGCCAATCACATCATCAGCGCTTGATATAATTTTCTTATCTATTTTAACCACTAATTCTGTGGGTAGATTATCACCTTTAATTTCCACCAACACGGCTTTGCCCACTCTTACTTTTGGATTATTTTTAATTTCCTGTTGAATTTTTTCTCTAAGTTGTAAATTCTCCGCAGAATCGGCCACACCTGTTTCAGATGCCAAAGCTGGCATAACTGTCAGAAAGGAAAACATGGCAACCAAAGAAGTTATCATGATTTTTTTCATATAATTATAATTTAAGAAGATTAATTATTCGTTTTCTATTTTCCATCCACTGCCCCTATGGAAGCAGAACTGCCTCCGGAAGTATTATTTGAGCCACTGTTAACCCCTGTGCTTGCCCCGGCTGAATTCGGAGCGCTCGCGCCAGAACTGGCACCTTGGATAGTTGTGGCTGAACCGGACTCACCCGGTTCTTTATTGAAAAATTCTTTAGAAGAAGTATTAGTAGGTGTAAGAAGCGTTTTGGACGGATATTCCTGTTCAGTTGTCAATGAACTGGTATTGGTACCAATTGTTTTCTCTCTGGTATCTTTATACACTTGATCATCACAAAAGTTACAAGGCTGGTTTTCTTCTTGTAATTTAACTTCTGTTTGATTGTTTAAGTTATCAACTGGCTGTCTTGATTTGGTAGAAGTATTAGTAGCATTTAAAATAGAATTTAATTTCTCAATTTTTGCCTTCAAACTCTGAACAGCCGATAATGGTCTATTTTGATTTGGTAAATTAATCGCAGGTTTTGCTTGGTCAATAACAGGTCTTGTAGAAGTATTAGTGGGCTTAAATAAAGGATTAAGCTTGTTGATTTGATTTTCTTGATTTCTTTTTCTTAACTCCTCTAGCACTCTAAATTTCACAATTTCACGCTTAACCGGATCTTTAACTATATTAGACAGATTATTTAAATTATATTCATTGTCCTCCAAAATATTTTTTTGCAATTCATCAATTTGGTCTTGTTTATCTAATTGTTCTTTTACTGATTCTTGCAAGCCTGTATTTTGCTTTTGAGATTGCACAAATAATTGATGGGCTTTTTTCAAATTATTTACCACATTCTGAAGTCTTTCTTGAGTTTGGCTAGTATCTTTATTTTTGTCAACCATCACCCTAATCTCGGCCTCACGCTTTTGTACTTGCTTGACATAAAATTCGGTTTTGGCTTCGGCGGTGCGCTTGGTTTTTTCTTCTAATTTTTCTAGTTTTTCTTTGATTTTGTACAAGGTTGTGCCTTCATAAACTTGCGGACTTGTATAAGCGTAAGCGCCGGCTCCCCCGCTGGCAACCAGCAAAACGACCACAACCGCAACCATGGCGAATTTAAGTCTTCCTGGCTTAAGCCAAGCAAAAATCGGCGGATTCTGTATCTGACATCGGTTATCCAATTCTCGCCACAATTCTTTCTTAAATTTGCGAGATGGTGATAAGTTTTTTTGCCATTTTTTCAAGTTCATAATTTTGTTTGTCATCGCGAGAGATCCCTCACTACGCTCGGGATAAACTCTGTAATCTCGTTGGTTCTAAAAAAACGAGACTGCTTCGTCGCTACACTCCTCGCAATGACATATTATTCCTTATTTTTTTTATAGCCCTATGAGATGATACTTTAACGGCTGAAACACTCATTTCTTTTATTTTAGCTACCTCTTTATAATTATACCCGCTTAGATAGTGTAAAGTTACTATTTCTCGATCTTTTTCATCCAACTCATCCAGTAACTCATATAATTCGCTGGCATCCTGCTGTTTTTGAAAAAAACTGCGAGCTTTGCTAAAAAAAGTTTTATCTTGTTGAAAAGACAGATTATCATTATCTTGATCATTATCATTTAATTGGTCTAAGGAAACAGTTGGTTTTCTGTCCCTCCAATGATTGGCTAGGTGATTTCTGGTGATAGTCATTATCCAGGCTGAATCACCCTTGTCTTTATCAAAACTGTCAAACTTATCCAGTGCTTTAATAAAAATCTCTGACACCAGATCTTCGGCTGTTTCTTTGTTTTGATTAACCCTAAAAAACACATAACGATATACCTTGTCTATGTGCCGTTGGTAAAATTTTTCAAATTTCCGCTTATTTGCCATAATTCGGCCAATAATTTCGGTATAACTATTATTATACACCAAAAAACTCAAAAGGTTAGAAAAAACGACACCTCACTTGATGCCGTCTTAGTTTTTATTAATTAATCAAGTTCTCCTTCTAATTCTTTTAATAGATTCTTTGCTTTTCCACTTAATCGCTTTGGCACTTTAATTTTAACTCTTATAAAATGATCCCCGCGTCCGGAACGACCTAAGTGAGACATGCCTTTGCCACGCAAACGGATCAACTGGCCTGATTCGGTTCCGGCTGGCACCGCTACTTTCACTTGACCCTCTAATGTATCAACTTCAATTTTGCCACCCAAAACCGCCTGCGTATAATTAATTTCACTATTTGTATAAACATCCGCGCCATCACGATCAAAACCTTTCAAAGCTTTTACATGCACGCGAACATATAGATCCCCGCTAACACCACCATAGCGGGCAGCCGCACCATGACCACCCAATCTAATGGCCTGTCCATCTTGAATGCCGGCCGGAATTTTAATTTTAGAGTCACTAGTCTTAGAAATAATACCGTCACCGCCACAATGCCTGCACTTTTTAGAAGGAATTTGCCCGCGTCCTTGGCAATGAGAACAAGTGGATACAGTTTGCATATTACCTAAAAAAGTTCTTCTAACCTGCACCACTTGACCTTGACCATTACAAGTGCTGCAATTTTTATTACCGCTACCAGGTTCGCCACCAGAACCATTGCAGACATCACAAGTTGACTGCTTGCGTAATTTTAATTCTTTTTCTACACCAAAGGCGGCTTCTTTAAAATTAATTTCTACATCAACTTGAATATCCTGCCCTCTCTCTTGAGTTCGTGCATTGCCATTTTGGCCACCGCCACCAAATCCAAAAGCGTTACCAAAAATCTCATCCAGGTTTATACCACCAAAATTGAAGGAAAAACCCTGATTGGAAAAACCGCCTCCGCGGGCAGCATTCATAAAATCTTCCCAGTTCACGCCTGCGCCAAAACCGCCCTGTTGTTCAAAGTCAGAACCAAATTGGTCATAACGCTGGCGCTTTTCCTTGTCACCCAAGACCTGAAAAGCCTCATTGGCTTCTTTAAATCTAGCTTCATCACCGCCTTGACGATCCGGATGGTGCTTCATGGCCATTTTTTTAAAGGCTTTTTTTAATTCATCCTGTGTGGCATCTTTGTCCACGCCTAAAATTTTATAATAGTCTTTTGACATAATTTTGGTTAATTCTCTTTTCTCTTATCTACTATTAATAAATTAAAAACCACCTCATTGTCCATTGTAGATTTACTAGTTATAATTCTAGCTCCTGGGATCTGTTGAACTATCTCTTCCAATCTGTCGGTTTTGATCTCTTCAAATTGTATATAGTGTATCTGTAAAGGAGACAACTTGGCAATTTTATCAATATATTGTTTAACTTTATTTTGCCCCATGCCTGGCGAACCTAATACAGCGCAACTCACTGCTAAATCAAATTCATCTTTTGCCCCTTGCTTGTCAGCATAGTATTCAACATATTCTCTAATGAGCCTAACCTGCTCTGAATCAGCAAAATCTTTTTCATCTGCTCTTGGATCAACCAGGCTTACATCAGATCCTAAAAAATTAAGCACCTTACTTAAATTTGGTCCGTAACTATTACCACCATAGGTGCCACCGCCTATGTCGGCAATTTTAAAACCTTCAAGATCGCCTTTTTGTAATCCATTATCACCGCCGATATATGTGGATAAATAACCCAAAAGCATCCTCCAACTACCTGGCCTCATTTTTTCACTTTCTTGAGGAAACTCTTGTTTATAAGCATCTATTATGCTTATAAAATCCGATCTTAATCTTAAACTATTTGGAACATCTGGAAACTTTCTAGGTAATTCTATTTTTGCCTCAAACTTATCATCAACAAAATCAGTTGTCGAATTTTCCCCCAAAGATGCAAATTTTGCTTTGGCAAAACCTTTTTTAATCTTTTCCAGCTCTTTATTATAATCTTCAGGACATTCTTGCTTATACTCATAGTCTCCTAAATAATTTACATTACCACCCCATGCATTTAAACCATTTCTAAGATGCAAAAAAAAGTGATGGGTACTGTCGTTCTTTATTTCCTGTGACTTATGTGGAGGAATTATTTGATCTCTTAATTCTAAAATATCTTTAACTTTAGATTCTAATTCTTCTCGACCTTGAGGTAAATTAGTTAAAAATTCATCTACCGCCTTTAAAAAATCATTGTACTGATGCCAATACTCAGCCGCTTGTTTAAAATCAACTGTGGCTGGGTCGGTCATTGCTAAATCTGTATGCATTAAACCTTTTTCTTCGGCCCTGGCTTTCATGGTAGCCAATTCTTGTTTAAAGACCTCGGATTGTCTAATTATTTCAGCTGTTTCCCCATCTAACATATATTTAATAATTACTTTTTATTTTGACCTTTGTCATCTACAACCTCACCTTCAATAGGATCTTCTTCTTTTTTATCTTGGCCAGTAGCTTCGTCAGTCTTGGGGGCTTCTTGACCCGGCTGTTGCTGGCCTTCTTGCTTAGCTTGTTCCTGCTGATATAGTTTCATACCAACAGTTTGGGCGGAGTTAGATAATTCTTCAGAAGCTTTTTTAATAGCCCCTACATCTTCTTTGTCTTTTAATTCTTTTAATTTAACCAGAGCATCATTTATTTTTTTCTTGTCTTCATCGCTAACATCTATTTTCTTTTCTTCTACGTCTTTCATCATCTTTTCAGTTGTATATACCATGGTGTCGGCTGTATTCTTTATTTCTATGAGTTCTTTTTTCTGTTTGTCTTCAGAAGCATGCGCTTCTGCATCTTTTTTCATCTTTTCAATTTCATCTTCGGACAAACCAGAAGAAGCTTCAATGCGAATTGACTGTTCTTTTTTAGTGGCCTTATCAAGTGCTTTAACACTTAAAATACCATTGGCATCAATATCAAAACTAACTTCAATCTGCGGTACGCCACGTGGAGCTGGTGGAATGCCATCTAAAATGAATCTGCCCAAAGTTTTGTTATCACCAGCCATGGAACGTTCACCTTGAAGCACATGAATCTCTACGCTTGGTTGGCTATCAGCGGCAGTAGAAAATATTTGTGATTTAGAGGCTGGGATCGTAGTGTTGCGATCAATTAATTTAGTCATTACACTGCCCATGGTTTCAATACCCAGAGACAATGGAGTAACATCTAATAACAGAACATCTTTTACATCACCTTGTAATACACCGCCTTGTACAGCCGCGCCCATGGCCACTACCTCGTCTGGATTTACGCCCACATGTGGTTTTTTGCCAAAGAATTCTTCTACTTTCTTTTGCACTAACGGCATTCTAGTCATGCCACCAACCATAACAACTTCATTTAGATCATTAGCTGATAATTTAGCATCATCCAAAGCTTTTTTAACTGGCTCCATGGTTCTATCAACAAGATCAGTTATTAGTTCATCTAATTTAGCTCTGCTTAATTTTATAACCAGGTGCTTAGGGCCATTTGCGTCTGAAGTAATAAATGGCTGGTTGATTTCGGTTTCTTGAGCAGTGGATAATTCAATTTTAGCTTTTTCAGCTGCTTCTTTAATTCTTTGCAGAGACAAAGGGTCGTTAGATAAATCCATGCCCTGATCTTTTTTAAATTCTTCTAAAATCCATTTGATAATTACCTGATCAAAATCATCTCCGCCCAAATGAGTATCTCCATTAGTTGATAATACTTGCACAGTATCTTCGCCCATTTCTAAAATGGAAATATCAAATGTACCTCCACCCAGATCATAAACAGCAATTTTCTGATCTTTTTTCTTGTCAAAGCCATAAGCCAAAGCAGCTGCCGTGGGCTCGTTAATAATACGCAAAACATTCAAACCGGCAATTTCGCCCGCAGCCTTGGTAGCTTGGCGTTGAGAATCATCAAAATACGCAGGCACAGTAATAACCGCGTCTTTAATTTCTCCACCTAATTTTTCCTCGGCATCAGCTTTTAATTTCTGTAAAATCATGGCTGAAACTTCTTGTGGGGTATAATCCTTGTCAGCCATTTTAACTTTAAGACGATCTCCATCAGCCATAATTTCAAATGGCAGATGTTGTTTCATCTCTTGAACTTCTGGATCATTAAAACGACGCCCGATCATACGCTTAATTGAATATAGAGTATTCTGCGGGTTTGTCACAGCTTGACGTTTAGCTAATTGTCCAGCTAGGCGCTCGCCATTTTTAGAAATGGCCACCATTGATGGCGTGGTTCGGTTGCCTTCTTTATTTTCTAATACTTTTGGCTGGCCACCTTCAATTACAGCCATGCATGAGTTAGTGGTCCCCAGGTCTATTCCTAATACTTTTGACATAATGCTTTTTTATTATTAATTATTAATTTGTCATTGCGAGAAGCCTGCCAACAAGTGGGCACGCGTAGCGACGAAGCAATCCCGTCATCGGTATGACCACGAGATTGCTTCGCCCCGATAATTATCGGGGCTCGCAGTGACAACTGTTATTTTTTCTTATTTTTTTTAACAACTTTTACATTTATTTTCTTTGGTTTAACTGGCGTAACTTTAGGGCAAGTAATTTTTAATATTCCGTCCTCAAATTCAGCCTTAACATTGTCTTCGTCCACGGCCGTGGGCAAAACCACCTGGCGAAAAAATGAACCACTGCGCACTTCTTTGCGATAATAATTCTTCTCATCCACTTCATGTTCTTTTTGGCTTTCACCCTTAACAGATAGCACCCCTTTTTCTACATTAACCTCTACCTCTTCTGGTTTTACTCCAGCTAAAGGAGTTTCTACCACCACGGCTTTGTCAGTTTCATAGACATCCATGGCTGGCACGAATGACTTCATGCCTTGACTAGCTAGAGATGGGAGATTGGACATTATATCGTCCATCTCGTCCCACAGCCCCCAACCGGGCCGAAAAGGAACTAAACGCATATATTTATCCTCTCTAATTATCAGCCGTTTGACTAATAATCAGAATAATTATTTTAAAATTGATAATAATTTTTTACGACCTTATCCCGGCAATCTTTCTTCTTCTATTAATCTCATTAATACGCTTTCATGTACCACGCCACCTTCAACCAGGGCTTTAATCTCTTCAGAGTTCTTATCAGCTATTAATTTTTCAGCTTCCTGCAGAACAGTTTCATATTCTTTTGGAAAACTATCTTTGAAATGCGTTGCCAACACCCTACCCAAAGCAACTACTTTTCCACCTTCTAATTATTCTCTTGTAAAAACCTCTCCTTGTTCCATTTTTTCAGCTTCTTGATGAACCAGTCTTTTTTCTAAATATTGTAAAGCATACCTCTCGTCTATCTCACCATCTTCTGCCTTAAAATGAATTACTAACTCTAGTAATTGCTTCCTGTTAAGATCGGCCTCTGAATCTATGGCTTCTTCATAAACATCTATCAAATCATTATAATCTAAATCAAAAATCGTGTTAACAAAATACCTAGCCTTACTTTCCGGTTCAGTTTCAATAGCCATTGGTTTTGTTTCGGCAAAATTACTCATAAATTTTATTTGACAACAACTACTTGAGCGGCTTTTAAAATTTTATTGCCAATTTGATATCCACCACTTATTTCTCTAATTATCAGTCCTGATTCCTGATCTTCTACATCTTCTTCACTTACTGCTTCGTGCGATTTAGGATCAAAATTTTCACCCACGGTTTTAATTTCTTGGATCCCATGAAACGCCAAGACATCATAGAATTGCTTCATTATGTATTCTATGCCTTGCGCCCAACTATCATCTTCTTTTTTATCTATGGCGAAAGCCTTTTTAAAATTTTCATACACCGGAATAAACTCTTCCAAAATTTGTACCTCGCTCATTTTCACCCACTCGGATTTTTTATCTTGAATTTCTTTCTGCAAATTCTTGTAATCAGCCAGAGCCCTCTGCCAACCTTGTTTGTATTCTTGGCATTCTTCTTGATTCTTTTCGCAATTTTTGCATCTTTTAGAAAAAATATTTCTCTTGCTTTTTGGTATTAGATATTCTTCAATCACTCTTTTTGTGTGGTTCTCAACATCGTTGCGTTCAATTACTTGTTTGGGCTTGACCCACAGATATTCTTGACCTTCACGATCGTCCAACACAACTTTTTGTTTGGGATCTACCAAACGAGCCCGGTATTCTAAACCAACAAAATGAGCGTTCTTACGCTTAAGAAAATCAGATGGATAAATAACATCTATAGCTGTCAAAAATTCTAGATTATCAATATCCAAACCTGTTTCTTCTTTTACTTCACGGATCGCGGCTTCTTCCGCTTTTTCGCCATCTTCAATATGCCCACCTGGCGGAACTAACTTGTCACTCCATTTAGACGAACGCATTAAAAAAACCTCGTCTTTGTCATTCATTATAAAAACTGCAACGGTAATGGCAGGTCTTTTTTTATCCTCCTTTTCTTGATTAGACATAATAATTATATTAATTCACAAGCCTTTTCCATTAAGACCTGGTTCTTTTGATAATTCATTCTCATCGGCCCAAGCAGAGCTATCAAACCATCTTTTACCTCTTTATTGTTGAAACGCTTGGCCACAACTGACAACATTGCTCCAAAAGGATGTTCTTGGCCAATAAAAATTCTGGCTTGGCCTTCTTCGGCCTGCTCATAAAAATCTTCTAAACACTGTTCGCAGTGGTCAAATACTTTGGACACGTCAGCTACTAACTGCAATTCTGTAAATTCAGGCTTGGAAAAAAGATTTGACAAGCCTGTATAGTAAATTGAATTTGGAGAAAATGCCAACAAAACAGTTTGGTTAGATAGCTCCATTAAAGCCTTGGCCATACTTTTGCGCGACGTTTTATAGTCATTAGAAGATTTTACGGACATTCCCAAAACATCATTTTCTTTTTTGCTCAATTTATTTTTTTTACCACCCAAACTTTCCACATAATGGCGATAGCCCTTTTCAGTTGGAATTCTCCCGGCTGAAGTGTGTGGATGTGTCAGATAGCCCTGTTCCTCTAAAGAGCGCAGTTCATTGCGGATAGTGGCCTCTCCACAGCCTAATTTGCCTGAAGACAGCAAAAAACGAGAGCCAATTGGTTCGGCTGTGGCCACATGACTGTCTACAACTAGATTAAGAAGTTTTTGTTGTCGTTGGTCCATAATGTTGTCACTCTACCTATATGAGTGATAATATACCACATTGGTCAATATAGTCAAGCATAACAGCACTAAAAGTTATGCACAGCTTTATATTTAAATACATGCTATAATAAATCATACCAATTTAATCCTAATTTACCAACAGCCAGCCTCTTGGCACAAATAAAAAGATATGATAAAATATGACATTATAACTTATTGTATTTATGGAAGTAATAAAAATCGGCGCTGTTTGGTGCCCGGAGTGCAAAATAATGAAGCCTCGCTGGCTGGAAATTGAACAAGAAAATCCTTGGCTTAACACGGAATTTTACGATTATGATGATCACCCGGAATTGATTGAAAAATATAATATCACTGATATGCCAAGTTTTATTTTTCTGGACAAGCAAAAAAATGAAATTACTCGCCTTCACGGCGAAGTGGCCAAAGAAAAGATACTGGAGGCTATCAATAAATATAAAGACAAGTAGTGCTTATGAAAAAACTATTAATATTATTATCATTCTTTACATTGGTATTTATACCTTTTAAATTGGCTTTTGCCCAAGAAAATATTGTTATTGATTTTTTCTATAGTCCTACTTGCCCTCATTGTAAAGAAGAAGAAGCATATCTGAAAAAATTAAAAGCCACAGACAAGTCTATTACTGTGAACGAATATGATATATATGAGCAAGGATATATAGAGAAGTTGGAACAATATTATCAAACTTACGAAGTGGATAAAATACGCCAAGGCTCTGTGCCTGTTACTTTTATTAAAGACAAGTATTTTATAGGCTTCAACGACTTTATTGCTGATGACATTAATTATTATCTGAAAAAATTAATTGAAAGCCAGGCAGAAACCGACGCGACCTCCACCAGCGGCGTTATTGAGCACCCAATGAAATTGCCTTTTATAGGTGAAGTAAATCTATCCAACTATTCTCCCCTATTTTTAAGCATCGTTCTCGGTACTTTGGACGGATTTAATGCCTGCGCCATGGTGGCACTGGGATTTTTACTAACTATTTTAATTTCCACTGGCGTGCGCAAGCGGGTATTAATTATCGGCGGAACATTTATTTTTATCTCCGGACTAGTATATTTTGTCTTTATTTCGGCTTGGCTGAACCTATTTCTATTCTTAAGCCATGTTAAGATTATAACAATTATTATTGGTTTAGTGGCAGTGGTATTTGCTGTATTTTTATTAAAAGAATATGCAACTGATGTGGTTTGTAAAATTTGTCATATAGATCCAAAAAATGAAGGCAAGCTGACAAAATGGCAAAGGCAACTATTCAAAAGAATGGATTATCTTACTACTGCAAATCTACCTTTGGTAATTACTCTGATAGGAGTATCTATCGTGGCGGCCGGGATAAATACCGTAGAATTATTCTGTTCTTTCGGCTTTCCTTTGGCTTTTACCAAAATGCTCATTTCATTAAATCTGCCCACCGGATCATATTACTTCTATCTAATAATATATGTGATCTTTTACATGATTGACGACTTCCTGATATTTTTGATTGCTTTATTCACATTACGAATAACTAAAGTATCAGATAAATATTTAAAAGCCATAAAATTAATTAGTGGCATTATATTGCTATTATTGGGCATAATAATAATTTTCAAGCCGGAAATTTTAACTTTCGTGGGGTAAATCCATAATAAGATAAATTAAAAACAGCCTAGACTTAATAGGGCTGTTTTTTATCATACTATAAACTTGCCAATCAGGCCGAAAGTTTTCTCGCATCTTCAATCTTAAAATCCCCTACTTGCGTTCTTCTTAATTCTTTGACTGTGGCCGGATATCCCAGACGCCCACCTATTTCTTCAGCCAAAGAACGAATATATGTACCGCTGGAAACTTTGATTTCTAATTTTAAAATATACATGTCATTGCGAGCGAAGTTTGTTCCGTCATTGCGAGCGAAGCCAAGCGATCTTGTTACTACTGCAACTATGAGATTGCTTGGCTTCGCTCGCAATGACAGTAGCTTAATTTCATAAACTTGCATTTCCTTTTTTGGCGGATCAATCTTTTCACCTCTTCTGGCTTTTTTATACAAAGCCTCTCCTCCACGCTTAATGGCTGAATAAATCGGTACGGGCAATACTAATGCCCCTTCCATACCCTCTAAAACTTCTTGAATTTGTTTTTCATCAATATCTTCCACCTGTCTAGTTTCCAAAATTTTACCTTCTAAATCCCCGGTATCAGTCTTAACACCTAATAAAATCTCGGTTTCATAAACTTTATCTAATTTTATAAACTCATTTAATTTTTTCGTGCCTTTATTTATTCCGATTATCATTAAACCGCTGGCCAAAGGATCTAAAGTGCCGGCATGGCCCATTTTTTTAATATTTAACTCGCGACGCAATCTGCGTATTACATCAAAAGAAGTGATGCCTTTGGGTTTATCAACCAATAATATTTCTTGGTCCATATCTGGCATAGAACTATTTTTTATAATTTCATATATTACTTCCCAACTTGCCGGTATAGCCCAATTAACTCTTTGGTTTTCTCTCCCACCCCATCACCGATAACAATATCGTCAATCTGCACTACCGGCATAATCTTCATGGTAGTGGCGGTAATAAAACATTCATCGTAATTTTGAATATCTTTAAACGGAATTTCTTCTTCTTTAATTTCCATAATTTCTGTTGCAATTTCCAAAATGATTTTTTTTGTAATGCCTTCAAGAGTTTTTTCTTTGGGTGGAACAATCAATACCTGGTCTTTAATAGCAAAAAAACTACTACGCGTGCCTTCCCTGATATTTCCTTGTCCATCAATCAGCAAAGCATCTAAAGCTTCATTTTTAACCGCATGTTGATAAGCAATATAACTCATTAATAAGTTCTTTGATTTTACCTGTGGCAGGTATCTTTCTCCTTGAAAACTCACCAGTTTAACCCCTTGCCCATAAAATTTATCCGGATAAAAAGTTAATCCCACGGCAAATAAAAATAACTGTGCTTCTGAACCCTGCTCTGGTCCAATTAATAATATCCGGATTAAAGCATCTTGCAGATCATTGGCTTTAATTAATTTATCAGCCCATTGCACTACTTCATCTTTGTTCAATCTATGCTTCAACCCGATAGCTTGAGCAGATTCAAATAATTTTTCCACTTCCAAATCAGGCAAGAACATCCTGCCCTGCACCACTTTGATATTAGAATAAACGCAAAAATCAAAAAACAAGGCTTTGTTGAAAACAGAAATACAAGCCTGTTCTTTAGAAATTAATTCTCCGTTTTTTATAATTTGTTGTTCTGGCATAAATCACAGCTAGTTTAACAAAAATTGGCTAAAAAAACAAGCCGGACTGACTTGGCTGTATTTTTTATGGTATACAAGTTTAAACAGCTACATCTATTCGCAAGTAAATTGATCATCGCTTCCATCTACCCGCTCTTTTTTAATTAAAAGCTAAGATTAAAATAAAAAATAAAATTATTAAGATTATTTACCCATCCAGTGAATATATCTTTTCTCAAAAATAAGATATAATTTGTTGAAAGTATAACCAAGTATACCTGTTAGAATGATGACTGCATACATATTAGCAGTCTGAAACATAAGTTGATAATCAATAATTTTTCTACCCAATCCGTAATTTGCCCCTATAATCATCTCGCTAACCACAACAACTACCATTGCAAAAGAAATTGCTACTCTTATCCCTGAAGAAATATAAGGTAATGAATCCGGTAATATGATCTTTAAAAGAATTTCTCTCTTGCTTAAACCTATTGTTTTGCCGGCCATTATACGACTTTCCTTTGAATTAAGGACTCCGTAGACCGTGTTAATAGCGACTAATAAAGCTGTTACAAATATAGTCAAAGCAATTTTAGAAATATCGCCAATACCAAAAAATAAAAGAAATAATGGCACCAAAGCCGGAGCAGGAATTGAACGCAAAAAATCCAACCAAAACTCGGCTGTGTTGTATATTTTTTTTGATGAAGACATAATTAACCCTAACATTATTCCAGTTATAATTCCTATGATCAAGCCGACCGTCATACGGTAAAGAGTGGTAAAAATATCCAAATACAAACCGTTACCGGGCAACAAAGTCGCCAAAGCTATAAAAACAGATTTTGGCGTTGGTAGTAAAATAATGCTAAAAACTTCGGATTCAGTTACTAGATACCAAACCAATGTTATAATTATTAAAATATTTAGATGTTGTAAAATTTTTTTTAACATAAAAATCCTTTAATGACCTGTAGCACCTCTTTTTTTATCTGATTAAATAAGTCCGCGCCCAAGTGATCTATCTGGCGGGGCCTGGGGAGAGGGTTTCTAATTTCACCAATTATTTGGGCAGGTAAATTAGATAGAATCAAAATCCTATCTGACAAATATATGGCCTCCTCAATTGAATGTGTTACCAAAATCGTAGGATTATTTGTCTTTTGCCAAATATTTAAAAATTTCTGCTGTATTATCAAAGAAGCTTGGTAATCAAGGGCGGAAAATGGTTCATCCAACAAAAATATATCGGGTTGCATGGCCAAAGCTCTGCCTATAGCTGTTAATTGAGCCATGCCACCGGATAATTGATAAGGATATTTATTTTTGTGTTGACTTAGATTTAGGTCTTTTAATATGCCATCGGTAATTTGATTTTTATAGGCACTTTTATCTCTGATAGCAAATTTGATGTTCTTAGTAACTGTTTTCCAAGGATATAGTGAATTCTGATGATTTTGAAATATAAAACCATACTTCAGACTACGATAAGAAGTCTGTGCATGAACTACAATCTCACCGTCTGTATATTCTTCAAGTCCGGCAATTATTTTCAAAAGTGTGGTTTTACCACAGCCATTAGGGCCCAAAATAGCAATTATTTCATTCCGGCCTAAATCAAAACCTATATTATCTAATATTTTTATTTTTCCATTTTTATCATAGTATTGCTTTGATATTCTTCTTAGGCTAATCATAAATCAATAAATTTTTTACATCTATCTTTTTTTCTAATAATTCTTCTTCATAGAATAAATCAGATAATTTTTGCAGTCGCTGTTTGTTATCTGTATTAAGCCTCTCAAATACAGGCAGAGAAATCTTGTCCAAAATATCTTGTTCTAATATGGTATATTTTGCAATATATTTTTTTGTATTAGTACTATTGTTATTTATATAATTAATAATTTGATTATTAGCCATTATTAATTTATTAGCAGTTTCTTTATTCTCAAGCAGAAATCTGCTTGATATGACACTGGCTGTAACAGGCATTTTATCAAAAAAATAATTGGCAAAAAGGGCATTATCAAGCGTCTTGGATATGGATCTATCATGTCCAACAGCGGCCAACGGTTCTAGTACGATGACGGCGTCTACCTGCCCGGATTCCAATGCTTGCAATTCTAAATTTGCATTCATCTGTACCAATTCAACTTCTTGAAGATCAAGGTAATTTTCAATCATTTTTTTATAAATCGCTTTAGCAAACGAACCAGGAAATACCCCTATTTTCTTGCCTTTAAGCTGCTCTATTTTTTTAATCTCTGAATCTTTACGTATCAGCATAAACACCCATGGAGCGTTAGTAGTCTCGCTAGCCAATGAAATTATCTTGTACTCGCTAGCTGTTTTTTCCTCAATAGTTAAAAGTACATAATTATTTACTCCACCAAAAGAGGCGTCAATCCTGCCGGATATTAAAGCTTCCATCAATTGATTGGTTGATTCAAATTTAACTGGTTCTACTCTCAAACCATGTTGTTCAAAAATCTTTTCTTCAATACCAACATATAAAGGAGCGTAAACAATATGCTCGCGATAACCAATTTTTACCAATGGTTTTTCCACGACCATGGATTGAGGACAATCACTCACTCTATATTGGGCAATAATCACTGCTGTGATTGCCAATAAAACGATCCCGCCGACCACACTTAAAATAATATAAGTTTTCTTAGCCATATTTTTGTAGTTAACAAATAATTAGTTATTGTACTGCCTGATTGAATATAGTCAATCAAATAGGCATATTTTTAAAACAATATTGACAATTTATATAAAATAAGGTAAAAATACCTAGTAAATAAGCCGTCGGTTTTGACGACAAAAATATATGAATTTAAATAAACTTCTACAAAACCAAGGATTATCCAATAAACAAGCTAGTGTATATCTAGCCTGTTTAGAGCTTGGTTCATCTTCAGTACAAAAAATCTCGCAAAAATCGGGCTTGGCCAGGTCAACTGTTTATGAAATTTTGGCTGTTTTAAAACGAAAAAGCCTGGTTAGCAGTTTTAAAAAAAAGACAGTCAAATACTTCACTGCTCAAGATCCAGAGCAAGTAATGAGGCTGGCTCAAACCAATGTAGATGCTTTAAAAGAGGCCATGCCCCAATTCAATGCTATTTTTGGCAACAGCCAAAACAGGCCAACTACTCGCTTTTATCAAGGCAATCAAGGTATGAGAATGATATTAGAAGAAATTCTAAACGAAGCAAAAGAATTAATGTCCTTTGCCTCAGTGGATGATCTATTTGAAGAACTCGGAGATTATTTTTATAAATTTGTAGAAAAAAGAATCAAAAAAAAGATACCTGTCAAGGTATTATTGTGTGTGGATAGCCCTAAGGCCAGAGAACGCCAAAAATTGGCTCCTATGCAATTAAGACAAATTAAAATTTTATCAGGTGATCATCAACATCATGGTTTAATATATATATGGGGTAATAAGATTGCCATGTTTTCTTTTGTCAACGACCAAGTGGCTGTGGTCATAGAAAGTAAAGAATTAGCTCAGGTACAAAAGGCTATGTTTAATTATCTATGGGAATTGGTTTGAATAGAATTAATTAAAAGCCAGGATTAAAATTCCAATAATCATCAATGACAATGCTGTTAATTTTAGCAGTATATTTTTTTTGTCTAGTTCTTCTTTGACTATGCCAGGTAAAAATAATGATAATAGGGTGGCTATAGCAAAAACAAAAATCACTTGAAAGCCTTCCATGGCAAATACCAGGGCTACCGGCCCCAATGATAATGCCCATTGGTTTAAAAAAGCGCCAAAATGGGCCAAGCTGGCCATCACCAATACCAAAATCAACAAATTAATATTAGCATGTTTAATTTCATACACAAAATCCGAACGGAACTTTTTCCAAAAAAATAATATAAAAGAAAAACCAAACATAATTAGATGTGTCAAGACAAAACCATTGGTAAAAGAGATATATCTCATGCAATAACGGAATATGGTCGCATACAAAGTAAAGGATAAACAAGCGATCATCATATACCAGACAGCTTTAGAAAAAATTATTTTTTTACCTCGCGCGTGAATAGAAGCAATAAACGCCCCTGTAACCAATAATATAAAAGCGAATATTTGTATTTGATTGAAAACTTCTCCCAAAAATACCCACCCTATAAATAAACTAAACAACGGTATTAAATTCCACCAGACATTAACTCTGGTCGGTTCTTCAATTTGCATGGCCTTAATATATGGCAGTCCTCCAAAAAAATATACGGCTCCGGCTAAAATTAACAACAACAGAATATTTGTTGGCGGTATATCAAAATTTATAAAAGGAATTACCAACAATACAAATATACCGGTGAAAGTAAACCAAACTAAATAGACAAAGGGATTTTTAACCCTATGCCCAACTATATATTTATCTCCAATATTACCTAATGCCCAAAAAAAGTGGGATGATATGGCCAAAATTATCCAAAACATATAAATATTTGTTTAAGTTATGAGATTATGATAACATATAATCACTTTAAATTGAATATGCAATTACCAGCTAATACAATTATAGGTTCTGGACCAGTAATTATTGAAAATGGCCGGGTTCTGCTAAATCGAGAAGAAAAAAAATACGGTTCTGAACTTTTTATGTTCCCAGGTGGAGTAATAAAAAACTTTAATGAAACTCTGGAAAATTGTGCCAAAAGAGAATTTTTAGAAGAGATGGGTGCTGATATGAAAATCATCGGACAACTGCCAACTCTATTGGTCAAACGGGTTGGTTTTGAAAACGCTTTAGCTATTTTAGTTCATTATCTGGCCAAACGTATCGGAAAAATCAGACCGGGTAACGAAATAATTGAATGGGGATGGTATGATATTGATAATCTACCTGATAACTGTGCGGAAAATGTTTATCAAATTGTAGATGAAATTAAATCTAAAAAATATGATATATAAAAGCCTAGAATTCAAATAACATCAAAGCCTCTTTAATTTTTATCAATCGTTAATTATTTTATATATGAATAAACTAAAATTGGAGGATTTCGACCCGCAAATTAAAAACGCGATCAAAAATGAATTGCGACGACAAGAATCGGGCTTGGAAATGATTCCATCGGAAAACTTCGTTTCTTTGGCTGTTTTGGAAACTTTGGGCTCGGTCTTAACTAATAAATATTCCGAGGGTTATCCTGGACAAAGATATTATGGAGGTTGTGAATTTGTTGACGATGTTGAACAATTAGCCATTGATCGCGCCAAACAAATTTTTAGCGCGGAACATGTCAATGTCCAGCCTTTATCAGGTGCACCAGCCAATATTGCCGTGTATTTTGCCTTGCTTGAACCTGGTGATACAGTATTGGGAATGGATTTGTCACATGGAGGACATCTGACGCACGGACACCCGGTTACATACATGTCTAAAATATATAATTTTGTTCGCTATAAAACCGATGCTGACGGCAAAATTGACCTGGACAATTTAAGACAAATGGCTTTGGAACACAAACCAAAAATTGTCTTGGTCGGATATAGTGCCTATTCCAGAGAAATTGAATATGAAAAAATTAAAGAGATAGCTGATGAGATTGACGCATATACCATGGCTGATATCGCCCATATTGCGGGTTTGATTGCCGCCGGCGAAATGAACAACCCTGTGCCTATTTTTGATGTAGTAACCACCACTACTCATAAAACTTTGCGCGGACCTCGTGGCGGCATGATTATGTGTAAAGAAAAATTAAAGAAAAAAATAGACAAAGCTGTATTTCCTGGTTTTCAAGGCGGTCCTCATGAAAATAATATTGCAGCCAAAGCCGTGGCTTTCGCCGAAGCTCTGCAACCGGAATTTAAAGAATACGCAATTCAAATCAAAAAAAATGCCAAAGTATTAGAAAAGAAATTTATGGATAACGGCTATAAACTATGTTTTGGCGGTACTGATAATCACTTGCTGTTAATGGATGTTACACCCAGGGGTGCAACCGGTAAGCAAGCCCAAATTGCCTTGGACAAAGCCGGAATAACTGTAAACAAAAATATGATTCCAGATGATCCCCGCAAGCCAATGGATCCATCTGGTATTCGTTTAGGTACGCCAGCTTTGACCACTCGTGGAATGAAGGAATCTGAAATGGGAACCATTGCTGATTGGATTGATCAGGCCATTACTAATCACGAAGATGAAACAAAACTTGCTGATATTAAACAGCAAGTTGTGAAATTGACTAAAAAATTTCCTCTGTATCCGGAACTTGTTTAAAATTTAAACTTCTCTGCAAATTGCCCAATAAATGGTACAGGCTCTTTTTTGTGATTCAAAACATTGACAATGCCCATAATTGCTAGTACTAAAACTGCCAAATGAATTAACCAGACAATCATGAATAAAATTGGTGTTAAAACTACCGCACCCACCGCAATCAAAAATAGCAATAAACCTTGTTTAACATGATACTTAACAAACGGATCATCTTTGGCATCCGTTAATAACGGTACAAAAAATACTACATAAGCAATTACTCCCATCAAAGTATTCTCTTTATTATTTTCAGAGGCTTGCTCCGGCTTTTGTTCTTCCATAATATTTAAATTAAAAATTAATTATGATTTCAAATTAAATTAGTCTATCATTGCGAGCGATGTTTATCTGTCATTGCGAGCGTAAGCATCTTTGTCATTGCGAGCGTAAGCGAAGCAATGACAGAAACACCACATCCATCGCAATGACAAGCTGATTTAAGATAAATATTAGTAATGATTTAATATCAATTTTATTATTATAACACTAATAAATTTAAGTTTCAAATCCCCTTGTGCTTCAGACCACCTTCAAAGTTCTAAATAATATTTTTATATCACACCAAACTACTTGCCAATTTGAATGCATTTTACAAAATTTAATATAATCACCATCAAAATCAACATCTGTCTTGTCTCCCCAACCGCCTTTGTAAGACTGATACAGGCCGGTCAAACCGCCTCTGATGGCTTTCTTGGTATATGCTCCTCTATTAATATATTCTTTATATTCGTACACTGGCTTTGGACGAGGACCAACCAGGCTCAAATCTCCTTTTAAAACATTAAATAATTGGGGTGCTTCATCAAGATATGTCTTCTTGATCCACCAGCCAACTTTTAAAAAATTCTCTCTTTTAGATTCTACTGTTGCAGTCTGAATATGTCCTTTTTCTATTAATTCACGGTCGTAAATTACCTGCTTGCATGTCCTTATTTTACAATGTAAGTATTCTTTGCCTTCTGTAATTCTTTTTTCACAATAAAATAACGGCCCTCTGGCTTGCTTAGAAAAAATTATTTCAACCATCAAAACCAAATAAAATAACAGTAGAAAAGGAAATAAAATAATTAAAATCACTAAAGAAGCTGTGATATCAAATAACCTTTTTAAAAAAGAGATTTCAATAAATTCGTTTTCGCCTATCATAATTACATCAAACTGTTATCTCCTAAAATTAATCCACAAAGATCGCCTCCTTCTTTTTTGATTATTTTAGAATTTTTACCGATTATACTATCTTCAATTTTTATAAAGCAATCTATATGACAATTTTCAAAAATCAAAGAATTGAAAACTTCTGCCTTTTTAATAACTGACCCGGCGCCAATTGTGGAGTGTTTGTTAATAATACAATCGGATAAAATACAACCCTGGCCTATAATAACTGGCCCGTTAATTTTCACATTATTTTTAATTTCAGCTCCTTGACCAATAAATACGTTATCTTTTTGCCAAAAATTATCAGGAAGATGGTCCATTAATAGCGCATTGGCCACTAACAAATCCTCTGGCTTGCCTGTATCTTTCCACCAGCCAGTTATTTCTTTGTACCCAACTTTTTGGCCAGTATTGAGCAGGTATGAATGTATGTCGGAAATTTCATATTCTCCCCTATTGCTTTTTTCTATGTGATCAAAGGCTTTAAAAAATAAATCCGGGCCATAGAGGTAAATACCTGTTACTGCAAAATTATTAGGAGGATTTTCAGGCTTCTCTAAAACTTTTACAAGATTTCCATGATCATCAAAATATGGCACGCCAAATCTTTCCGGATCTTTAACTTTTGAAAAAGCCAGCATACAATCATAATTTTGTTTATAAAACTCATCAATAAATTCGCTCAAATCGCTTAAAACTATGTTATCAGACAGAAAAAACATAAAAGGATCATGACCAATAAATCTTTCTGCCTGCTTAACCACATGAGCGATTCCTTGAGGACCGCCTTGCTGTTCAAAATAATGTATTTTTATTCCCCATTTTGAACCATCCCCTACCACTTCTTGCAATTGAATTTCACTGGGATTGGTATTAATAAAAATCTCTTTTATGCCTGCCTTGACCACTTTATCAATAGCATGAAAAATCATTGGCTGGCCAGCCAATGGAATTAGATGTTTGTTAATTGTGTTGGTAATAGGGCGAAGCCTTGTCGCATGTCCACCACCCGTAAGAACCGCTTTTGTTACTTTTGACATAGTTACCACTTAATTATCTTTTTAACTACCCGCCAATATATACCCATCAATGGGTTGGCTATATTTCTTAAAACCCAATTATCAATATCTTCAAAAACAATTTTACTGACTGCATTTTTTAATAATTCTTTATCTCCGACCATTCTTTGTCTCTGCACGGTAGCACGCTTACTTAACCATCTCTTCCAATTTTTAATACTTAACCAATACCAGTAAGCTTTTAATTTATTTTTAATCCAGCCATTTTTTTCAGCCACAGCTAAAATGCCCAATTCAACAAGCAAATTCATTGGAGCTAACAGTAATAAAGTCGGCCATTTCATGTATTGTAGCATAATTGCGTAACGATTGCGCTCCATCAAATAATATTTATCTTTATTACGACTAAAATGATATTGATGATAAAAAACTGATTTTGGCGCCATTACTGTCTTATATCCCAAAGATTGCAACCGCAGAGAATATTCTAAATCATCATGATAAATAAATAGATCTTCATCCCATAATCCATATTCTTTTAATAAATCAATACGCATCATCATGGCCGACCCACTTAAATATCCTACTTCTTGCACTTCATCTGAAGATAAACTTTCTCTGGGTTGACGATACAAACCGCAATAGCCAAAACCCAGGTAATGAAAATTATTACCAGCTGTATTTATTAAATGCTTTTCAGGGTCAAGCAGGACCAGAGATTGAACCGCTCCAATTTTTTCATTAACGTCCATTGCCTTTGCCAGTTCTTCAATTGCCCTGCCATCTAGATCTCCATCGCCATTGTGTAAAAAAACCAGATCACAGCCATGATCCATTGCCCATCTCATACCGGCATTATTACCACCCACAAAACCCAAATTGGTTGCTTGTTCTAGAACTACGGCATGGGGTAAATTCATGATACGCTTGTCTATTTGTTCTCTAATATAGCAACAGGCCGAATGTTCATCCGATTTTGGCGGGTTATATACGACAACTAATTCCATTAATTCCTTTGGATAAGTTTGGTGTTCAATACTTTTAAAAGCCTGATCCAGGTATTTATATGGCTCATCAGCATAAAGAAGATAGATTATAGCAATCTTTTTATACATAATTAATGCTAACAGTTATAAACTAAGAATAACAACGATGTGTCTTTCTCCATTTCCACATATATTGCAACCAGCTCTTTAAATGCGCGCGCGCTAGCTTATTCTTTAATAAAGACTTTGCAATGCCCGGCACCTTGGCTGAACCGCGCCCATGCTCATGCTTAATTATTATATCATGAACATAATAAACCAACCATTTTTTTTCCCACATGCGCCGGCACCAATCGCTGTCTTCGGCATACATCCAAAAACGCTCATCAAACCTGCCTATTCCATCAATAGCTTTTTGACGTACAAACATGGCCGCTCCCATAATCCAATCAACCGGAATCGTCTCGTCATGTTCAAAATCACGCATAAAATAATGGTCAGCCGTTTTCTTGCCGCTGCTAATTTTCCCCAATACAGTCCGGCTGTAAAGTGGCTGTAAAAATTTAGGAAAGCGATAACAAGAATTTTGTAGCGTGCCATCAGGATAGACAATCTTAGGGCCGGCAATACCTGCCTTTGGATTGGCTTCCATAAAATCGTATAATTTTTGAATAGTATTATGATTTGGAGAAAAAACAGTGTCTGGATTCAGTACCAAGTGATATTTGGCCTGGGTCTCTGCTAAACCCGAATTTTGGGCTTTGGCAAAACCCATATTTTCCTTGTGCCTAATAAATTTGATATTTACGTATTTGTCTTTGAGCACCTGTTCAATCTGATCATCAGAACCATTATCAACCACGGTTATGTGTATATTCAAAGGACAATTTTTAATATCAAAAAACAGGGATGACAGGCATGTATCCACCTGATCCTTGGCTTGGTAATTGACTATTACTACATTAACATCATGCATAATGATTCTAATCTAATGGGCTTTTAATTCTCTTCAAATGATTATTAACCACTCTGGTATATATTTGAGTGGTTTCCAGCCTCTTATGACCCAGCAATTCTTGTATATACCTTATATCAACTCCATCCTCCAATAAGTGCGTGGCAAAACTGTGCCTTAGGCAATGACAACCTGCTTTTTTCTTAATATGGCTATTATTCAAGGCATTTGTAAATATTTTTTGTATTAATCTAATGGATAATTTACCGCCTCTTTCGCTTGTAAAGACAATTTCATCGGCCTGTTTTTTTATCATATACTTTTTCATTACTATTGCTATTTTGCTTGACAAAATAGTTCGTCTATCTTTTTTTCCTTTGCCCTGTCTGATATATAACAAATTGCTATCAAAATCAAAATCTTGAGCCTTTATATCAACAACTTCAGAAACACGCAAACCCGATGAATAAATCAAACCTAATATAAGCTTGTGCTTTACATTATTCACTGTTGCTAAGATTTTTTTGATTTCTAGCTTGCTAAATACCTGTGGTAATTTCTTGATTTGTTTAGCTCTGGGTATTTTAACAAAAAATTTACGGTGCAAAATATTTGAAAAATAAAACAGTAAAGCACTATAAGCTGTGTTTAAAGTAGAAGCCGATTTACCATCATCTGCTAAATACTCCAGATAAGCCCTAATATCTTGATTATTAACAGATCGAGGACTTTTATTTGCAAATTCTAACAAATTTGTGATATAATGCAAATAGGATTTAACTGTCTTTTGGCTAAAATTACGCAATTTCATCTCCTGTTTTAATAACTTGATGGGATCACGCGATAACCGATAATATTGTGTGTTCATACTACATCCATGATTTCACGGATAGTATAAATAATAATGTAATTTTAGTCAAATAGATGATTAGTTCAGATATAACCTGTTAGCTGAAATATTCCTTTTCTTTTTTGGGCTATCGCCCATTTGTTTTAAAAAATTTTCAAATTTCTTTTTTATTAATTTTAGAGGGGAATAAGGTGTTTTCTCCACTACGTTCCGAAAACGATTTATAAGGGGAAAACGGATAAAATAAAACTGCTTAATTAAAGTATTATGAACAATAATTATTACGTCTATGTCTATATTGATCCTCGAAACTACGAGGAATTTTACTATGGCAAAGGTAAAGGAAACAGAATGAAAGCACACCTCAACGATGAAAGTGATACGGAAAAGGCTAAAAGAATAAAGACAATTCAAAAGGAAGGACTGGAACCAATCATAAAAGTAATCGCAAAAGGCCTGTCCGAAAGCGAAGCATTTCTGATTGAAAAAACTTTGATTTGGAAACTAGGGAAAAACTTAACAAACATCTCTTCAAGCCATTTTGCTGACAAATTTAGACCTCATAATACATTTCATTTAAATCTTAATTGTTTTGATTTTGAAAACGGAATTTTCTATGTGAACGTCGGCGAAGGAGAAACTAGGGCTTGGGAAGATTGCCGAATTTTTGGCTTTCTAGCAGCCGGACAAGGTACTCAATGGAGTGGTCCATTAAAAACACTTAATGTTGGCGATTTGGTAGTGGCTTACTTAAAACGAAAGGGATATGTTGGTATTGGTAGAGTAACGGAAAAAGCTAAATGTGTTCTTGATTTTAAGTTTGATGGCAAGTCGCTAAAAAGCCAAAAATTAGTCAGCCCCGATCTTTTCAAAAATTCTGATAATGAAAATTCCGAATATCTGGTCAAAATCAAATGGATTAAAAGTGTTCCAGCTAATAAGGCAAAATGGAAAAATAATTTTGGCCTTTTTACAACCCAGCAAATCAAGTCATCTCTCCAAAATCAAATCAAAACAATTAAGTTTTTAGAGGATGAATTTGAAGTGGGCTTTCAAAATATAATGAATGAGACCACATAACATAGCCCAAAAAAATATGAAAAAAAAATTTAGATATAAAATTTCTGGCTACACCACATAACAGCGTGTATCTAGCTACGGAAAAAAGAATAAGGGCAGGCCCGCAAAAGCACGAGCCTGCCCCTCTTGATATTGATCACCCCCCGTTCAGGATCAGTCCTCCTGTCCGAACCGCCCATCCATGAGCTCCCGACCTTCCTTGTAGAACACCCGGCAGTGAGGACACGTGTCCACGTGTTGTACCAACTTATGGCCCTGTTCGGAGTCGAGTTTGAGTTGATCAACGATCAACTCGCTCACAGCCCGCAGGTCACATTGGTTGCGCAGGCCGTACCACCACGGCACTTGCCTCTCTGGCCAACGCGACAACATGGCCGACGTCTTTTTAAAGCGCCAGTCATTGACCACCATAAAATCAGTGATATGACTCTTCCAAAATTGGTCAAAGGTCTCCATCCTGTCACAGATTTCATTGACCGTGAGACGAATATTACCTAGAGCACCACTTGAACTACGGCTGATGGATAGCACAGCCTGAAAACCATACATCAGTTGTTCAAACTGCTCACGATTGTTTATCAGATCAATGGCTCTGGCTTCAACCTTGGGCATGTGAGAACCCAAAGGCACGACAGCATACCCGCCCAGTTTGGCACTGTCATCCACATAGCTGTGTACCTCCCAGATCATGGATTTGGCCTCCTCTTCCAGGGTATCTACTACTTCTTGAAAGACATCTTCCACGACCTTGCTCGTGGCCAGCAGGCACATGCCCACACGACAGAGCATCTCGATCACCTCAATCAGTCCCATTTTTTCTTCAGTTGCCTGCTCTACCTCAGATTCGTTTTTGGTCATCTGATTTCTCCTTTGCTTTGGTTGTTTAGACAGGTTGTTTAGACGACCTTGGTTTATATCACACTTTTTTATCATTGTCAAGACAAAAAAATTAAAAAAAATTAACTCCACCATCTTCTCATCTCTTTCCAGTCAACTTTCCTACCTGCAATATTGGACATTCTTTTTTTATTCAATTCTTTTCTTGATTCAAAAAGATCCTTCAAACCTTTCAAAATTTTGCGATCAAATAATAAAAAATATACAAATTTTTTGAATTCATACCAAAAAATCCAAGGAATGTCCAAAACAAAATTCTGCCAGTATTCATTTTTATAAAGAGTGGCCAGGTGATTTTTATAACTAAAATATCTAATCATCTCTGGCTGACTTTTTTTATTTATTATAGCTCCTCTATCACTCAAATTTTTGGAACCAGCACCCGAACGATCGTGATATGCTACCGTATCCATTAGTATATATGATTTAAAACCGGCTTGCCTAAGTTTGAAAGATAAATCAATATCTTCTTTGTATGAATGGTAATCTTTATCAAAAATAGTTTTGCCACCTAAATTAACTTCACGCAAAATACTGTTTTTATACATAGCAACTGTGGCCGGCACTCCAAAAACTTCAAAAGCAGTTTGAGTATCAGTAATTTTGATTGTTCTGTCGCTCATTTTTAGTTTAGACTGCTCTGCATGCCAATCCCTGCCCGCATATTTATCAACCACTCGCCTATTTTTAAAAATCTTTAAACCCAGGGAATCTATTTTATCTCCGTTTAGATCAGGAAAATTCCATTTCATCAAACGCGGACTAACGGCTCCGACCCGTTCATTCTTATCTAAAAAATTCACCATATTTTGTAAACAATCTTCTGTCAAATATGTATCTTGATTCAGTACCAAGTGGCAATCTGCCACACCACCAGATTCATACAGCTCATTATGAGCAGTGGCAAAACCAATGTTTTCTTTTTTTTCTATTAACCTATATTGAACACCTAATTTATTCAACTTCTTTTTTAAAACATCAACAGTATCGTCTTGAGAATTATTATCTAACACCAAAACTGTCCAGTTTTTAAAAGTCTGTTTTTTCAAACTGGCAAAAAGAAAAGGCAAGTATTTTGCCCCATTCCAAGTTGCCAAATTAATACTTAATTTAAAATCCAAACATTTAGATTGAACAGAATTCATAATTTTTTAAATTTAAACTTAATTGCCAGCCATGTTAAGCCAATCCCAACCGGCCTGAACAGGAATATAATGCCCCATTTCCACCACGGCTCCCATTTCTGAAAATACATCAACATACTTTTGGTAAACTTTTTTTGATTGGCAACCGCGCTAGTTTGTTTAAAACTTCTACCCACTAGATCCACACAATTGAAGCTGGGATGATAAATTATCTTATAGCCCATCCTTCTGGCCTGCCGGCATAGATCAACTTCTTCAAACCAAATAAAAAATCTTTCATCAAAGGGCTTGCCTAATTTTTCAATCACTGACCTACGTACCAACATAAACGCACCACGAACAGAATCTACAAATTGAACCTTATTGAAATCAAAATCTTTGTAATGATATCTATCCAATATCCAAGGAAATATATGCGGAATCTTTAATATCAATAATAGTTGTTCCCAAATCTTAGGAAATCTGCGTGGCCCCTCATTAGCATTAGCAATACCTGCCTGGTCAACTAATTTACAGCTCATTACGCCTATTTGCGGGTCATCATGCATATAATTCAGCATCTTTTCCAACATTCCAGAACGCTTCATTCTCATATCTGGATTTAAAAATAAGATAAATTCTCCCTTAGCCTTGGTAAAACCCTGATTATTGGCTTTGGCAAAACCTTGATTTTTCCGATTGACAGCCAGTTCTACTCCTTCCAAGCTTCTTATTATTGAGACTGTTTCATCACTAGAATTATTATCAACTACAATTTGTTGATACTGAATATGACCACAAGCTTCACGCGTGGATTTAATCTGATTTTTGATATATTTAGCCGAATTCCAAGTAACCGTAATTATGCTTAAGTCCATGGTATTTTTTAATTAAAACATTTTATCCACCCAAGTGCGAGGGGTTTTATCATTAATAATTTCCATGTCCAAGTGGTATTTAAACTTGCGTGGTCCGCGTTTTTTAATATAATCAATCATCTGTTTGAGTCCTTGACGTAAATCAACTTTTGTTTTGTATCCCAACAATCTTCTTGCTTTATCAGCCGAACATGTTGCAATTTTTACCTCCTGCGGACGATCTGGCATATACACGGGATCAAGATTAAAATTCAATAATTGAGCAATTATGGCTGATAATTCATTAATAGTAACGGATTCTTCATCCGGACCGATATTAATAACCTCGCCAACAACATCATCTTTAAAACCCAATTTAACCAAACAATCAATGTCGTCATCCACAAATGAAA
>JBDROJ010000045.1:0-55752 GCA_043810165.1 bacterium | reverse complement strand
TGGCCAATGGTGAATTGCGTTTAAAAACGCAAAAAAGATAAAGATTTGATAAAAAAATGATGTGATTGGATTAAATATTCAATCATAGTTGGATTAATCACATTGTTTTTTTGTCAAATATTAATTTGGCGACAAGGCCGTTTCATGGTGCCGTCCTTGATCTTCTGAACGACCTCTCTCATCAAACTGGTGTTGGATGGATCAAATGCTATCCGAGCCAGCTCCGGACCAAGTTCCTCTTCCAGATGTACCATGGCTGCCTCACTGATACGATCGCTCATTAAAATTTTCCTTTGCTTCCCATATCGGGAAACCACACCTTGCCACATGGCAAAGAGGAAAGTCTGTCTATATTGCAACTTTCTCTGTACATATTTTAATTTAAATATACACAAAGAAAGCCACAAATATAGCTAAAGAACAATTAATCATAGCACATTTTAGCCATTTTGTCAAGCCCTCCTGCCGGCAGGCAGGCATTTGCCGTTTTTGTCATTTTGTGTCAAGGATAAATAGAAATGTCCTAAAAAGAATAAAAAACCTTATCGATCTAGACAATCGAAGGTATTAAAAAAACCAATAATGACAGTCTAATAAGTTAAACAATAAACCCTTCATCAGCTCGCTCGTATTTCTCCAAATTATCAGTGGGAAACCATTGGCCTTGATGACGATGACAACATACCACGCCTTGACTGGCTAATTTTTCAAAACAATCCCGCTCAATCGAGCTAACTCCGTCAGGCAAGATTTCCAAAGCTTGTGGTTCAATAATATATGCACCGGCATTATTCAAATTAGACGGTGCTTGTTCAACTGTGGGTTTTTCAATAAATTCTAAAATTTTGTCGCCCTCTAAACGCGCAATACCAAACTGAGTCACATCTTCCACTGGGAATAAAGACATAGTGATTTGAGCTTGATTCTTTTTATGCGCCTCAAGCATAGCCGTCCAATCAAAATCAGCTAAATTATCTCCATTGATGGCAATAAAACTTTCTGAGATATTTTCAGAAGCTCTTTTAATGGCCCCGCCTGTGCCCAAAGGCTGATTTTCAACATAATAACTAATATTTACACCCAATTTTTTACCATCACCAAAATAATCTTTTATTTTATCAGATAGGTAACCAATCGATAAAATAATATCGGTTATGCCATGCTTTTTAAAATTGTTTATGGCATATTCAACCATGGGTTTGCCTTTGATAGATAAAAGCGGTTTTGGAATTGCATTAGTCATTGGGCGCAATCTAGTACCCAATCCCCCGGCTAAAATAATGGCTTTCATAAACGAATGTAATGAGCGTAATAAATATGTTTACAAATTTATTACCGAATGAATGAGTTTATACCTTAGTATAGTTTAAAAAAAGAAATATATATTTAAATATATATTTCTTAATACCTACAAAAATTTAAAAATTAACAAATAGTAAAAATACACAATCAAACTTGATGAAATACATGAGACAAATATTCCACCCAATATGTCAGCTGGATAATGCACGCCCGCGTATATTCTACCCCAACAAACCCATAAAGCAAGCAAAGTAAAAAACAAACATAATTGCGGAGATAAAAATAAAAAAATCATGGCTGGTAAAAAAACGGTCATGGCATGATCAGAAGGGAAAGATTTTTGTTTGCCAATAAACGGTATGAAAAGTGGTTTAACTTTATCAGGGTAAGCTGAATACGGACGGGGTTTGCGGACAATCAAATGCAATAGGTAATTTAATAACAAGCCGACAAGCCAACCCGCTGTGAAAATCGCCATCAGAATAAACAATAAAAAACTAAAAACATTCTGTACCAAGAGCCAATACAGGAAGTACAATAAAATCACTAGGTAAATCAACCATCGTCCGCCAAATACGCTAAAAGCATCCAAAAACTTGTTTTTACCGGCCAAATCATGAATTTTAAAAAATAATGTTTGATTCCAATTCATATGGCGGTATTCTAACAGTTTATTTTAGCTTTGACAACCGCTTAAAAATGGTATAATATAAGTCTATCTTTTTATAAAGCGTAGATTAGTGAAATATTGTTCTTTTACAATAAATATACTAAAATGAACTAACAAGTGTAATACTAAATTATATAATCTCACTAGTTCAACTATGGTACGTTTCAACGATCATCAAAAAGCACTACAGATGCGTGGGCAAGGGATGAGTTATAGTCAAATAAAAAACGAGTTGAATATCAGCAAAAGCACTTTGAGTTATTGGCTCAGGAACTTTCCTTTACCAAAAAAACGTATCCAAGAGTTAAGAGACAGAAATGAAGGCAGAATAGAAAAATTTAGAAATACTATGCGACTAAAAAAAGAAAAACGATTGGAACAAATCTACAAAATTCAAAAACAAAATATTTTTCCTTTAGACCATCGTGAAATGTTAGTTGCAGGTCTATTTCTATATTGGGGGGAGGGCACTAAAAGCCACACAACCGATATCAGTCTTTCTAATACAGACCCTGCCATGATAAACTTTTTTATTAAGTGGGTTGTTGAATACCTGAAAGTACCACGAGCAAAACTAAAAGTACACCTACAACTATATGAAGATATGAATATAAATAAAGAGATAAATTTTTGGTCAAACATAACAAAACTATCAAAAAAACAATTTACTAAACCTTACATCAAAAAAACAATACTGAAAAATATCAAGCATAACCGAGGTGGATTTGGACATGGCACATGTAATATAAGAATTAACGACACCAGACTTGCAGAAAAGATATTAATGAGCATTAATGTATTAGGTGATACATACAAATAAAAATTGCGCCTGTAGCTCAGGGGTTAGAGCATTCGCCTTATAAGCGAAAGGTCGGCGGTTCGAGACCACCCAGGCGCACAATCAAATTTAATAGCCTCATAAAGACTACTGTTATGGCTTTAATACAAAAAGAAGCAAAAGACTATTTGATAGTGAACAAACCAGCCGGGCTACTTACCCACCCCACCGAAGCTGGTGAATCAAAAACTCTATCTGGCTTATTAGTCAAAAAATATCCAGAGCTAGCTCAAGTGGGTGAAGATCCGAATCGTCCGGGTATTATACACCGTCTAGACAAATTAGCTTCTGGATTATTGGTGATCCCTAGAAACCAGGCCATGTTTGAACATTTAAAAAAACAATTTCAAGAACGAACCGTTGATAAAGAATATTCAGTACTTGTTCATGGCCGTGTATTGGCTGATGAGAATACCATTGATCTTCCTCTATCCCATTCTAAAAATACCAAACGCATTGCAGCCGTGCCCAAAATCAAAAAAGGAATTGCAGACGACCGAGGAAGAACAGCTTTGACTGACTTTTGGGTAGAAAAAAGATGGATCAATTTCACTCTATTACAAGTCAAAATTCACACCGGACGCACACATCAAATCCGCGTGCATATGTTGGCATATAATCATCCAGTGGTCGGCGATCCAATCTATTTTCAAAAAAAACAAAAACGTAAATGGGATGATGAATTAGGCAGGTTATTCTTGCATTGCAATAAATTAGGTTTTGTAGACCTGCAAGGAAAAAAACGGGTTTTTAAATCCAAACTGCCTAAAAAATTAGAAGATTTTTTGAAAAAAATTAAATAATATCTGGTCGTGGGTGTGTTTTGCTTTTTCGGAAACGCTCGCCCCGTCCAGCGACGGGGCTTCGCTCAAGTTGAAGACAAAAATTTCTCTTCGAAAAACCATGTATTTTTGCCTTCAAATGTTCCTCAAAAGCAAAACACCCCCTGACCAAAAAATCTATGAATCCCCTATTAATAATCTCGGGTCCGGCTGGTGTTGGAAAAACCACTGTGGCCAAGGCACTGCTGAAAACTTTTCCTCAATTAAGGTCCAGTGTCACATATACCACAAGACGGCCACGTCATAAATCTAGTGAAGATAAAAAAATGTACCATGTGAGCATGAACGAATTTGAAACGCGAAAACAAGCAGGTGAATTTTTGGAATGGGCCAAAGTGCATGGTGATTATTATGGCACGCACGAACAGCAAACCATGGAACAACTTAAAAAACATCCCATCATATTCAATATTGATGTTCAGGGCGCTAAACAGATCATGGATAATTTTGGCAACCAATGCACCACCATTTTCCTGCTCCCTGAATCGCATGAACAGCTGGTTGACCACATCAAAAATCGGGGTGAAATGACCGAGGGAGACTTTCGTACCCGTCTTAAATCAGCCGAAGTAGAATTGGCTAAAAAAGACCTATTTCAGCATCAAATAATCAATCAAGAGGGTGAATTAAGCAAAACTATTGACCAAATAATCAAAATCATTAAACCCAAGATAAAACAGTTGACAAAAAATTAAAAATAGGCTAAGATATGGTCAACAAATAAGTAACTAAATCTCTATGACAGAAGAAAAACAAACAGCTTCCTCTCAACCAAGCATTGATGAAGCCAAGGAAGAAACAACTTACCGCCCTGGCATGACAGTCAAAGTTCATGAAAAAATAAAAGAACTAACTGCCAAAGGTGAAGAAAAGGAGCGTATTCAGATTTTTGAAGGAATTATTATAGCATCAAAGCATGGCAATGAACCCGGAGCCACAATTACAGTGAGAAAAATATCAAACGGCGTGGGCGTGGAAAAAATCTTTCCAATCAAATCGCCTATTATACCCAAAATTGAGGTAGTAAGAGAAACAAAAGTCAGACGCGCCAAATTAAACTATTTAAGGGATCCGAAATTTAAAAGAAGGCTCAAAGAAAAAAGGAGGTAATCTAAATATATTAAAAAAATCTCCCATTTGTGGAGATTTTTTGATAATGTCATTGCGAGCGTAAGCGAAGCAATCTCGTGTTTCTGTCATTGCGAGCGTAAGCGAAGCAATCTCGTTGGTTCCAGTAGTGACGAGATTGCTTCGCTTACGCTCGCAATGACAAAGAACACTTCGCTTGCAATTACAGCAATCATCTTAAAAACTTGCCTGTCCAACTTTTTCTACATTTGGCAATTTTATCCGGAGGCCCTTGGGCTACAATCTCACCGCCATGGCGACCACCGCCAGGCCCAAGATCAATCACCCAATCTGCATAATTTATTACGTCAGTATTGTGTTCAATAATGACAACCGTATTACCCTTCTCAACTAAGCGATTAAGCACGACCAACAATCTTTTAGTATCTTCAAAATGCAGTCCAGTGGTTGGCTCATCTAAAATATACAAAGTCCTGCCAGTAGAAACTCTGGCCAATTCGGTGGCTAATTTTACCCTTTGCGCTTCGCCTCCTGACAAAGTAGTGGCCGGCTGACCCAAACGAATATATCCCAAACCAACTTCCCGCAAAATGTTCAATTTATCGGCCACAGCCGAGATATCATTAAAAAATGAATAAGCCTCATCCACGGTCATATCCAAAACATCGGCAATATTCTTGCCACGATAATGAACCTCTAAAACCTCTTTGCTGTATCTGGTACTGTTGCAGTCGGGACATTCTACAAATACATCGGCTAAAAATTGCATGGGGATTCTAATATATCCTTCGCCAGAACAAGATTCACATCGTCCACCGCCCTTTACATTAAAACTAAATTTACCAGCCTTATAACCATACATTTTTGATTCCTGTAAATTGGCGTACAGGTCGCGAATGCCAGTAAATATATTGGTATAAGTAGCCGGATTGGATCGAGGAGTGCGCCCAATCGGCGATTGGTCAATAGCAATTACTTTATCAATATTTTTTAAACCTCTGATTTCTTTGTGTTTGCCAGGCTCTTGCTTGGCTCGATGAAAATGCTTGGACAAAGCCTTGCCCAATATATCAATCACCAAGCTAGACTTACCAGAACCGGAAACACCGGTTACACACACCAATTTCTTCAATGGAATATCAACATCAATATTTTTTAAATTAAAAGCTTGAGCGCCGATCACGCTAATGAATTTATCTTTAACTATTTTTTTAAAAACACGCTTCTTTTTCTTTGATTCTATAATCTGGACCTTTCCGCATAAATACTCGCCAGTCAAAGAATGCTTATTCTTTTTAACTTGAATCAAATTGCCTTGAGCCACAATCTCTCCGCCGTTTATGCCTGCCCCTGGGCCAACATCAATCAAATAATCAGCTGACTCCATCATGGCCTGATCGTGTTCAACCACTATTACAGTATTGCCCAAATCGCGTAATTTTTTCAAACTGCCAATCAACTGATTATTATCTTTTGGATGAAGGCCCACAGAAGGTTCATCCAGCACATAAATTACTCCATTCAAGCCGGTTGTTAGTTGCGTGGCCAAACGAACGCGTGTAACTTCTCCTCCTGAAAGAGTATTCATTGATCTATCAGAACTCAAATATCCCAAACCCACTTTTACCAAACTTCGCAAGCGTTGTGAAATCTCTTTAACAATAGGTTCTATCACAGCTTTTTTTCCAGCGTTTTTGATATTAATGGTAAATTTTTTAAAGAAAATATCGGCATCCTCAAAACTTAATCCTGAAAATTCAGATATATTTTTATCGTTAATTCTAACAAACAAAGATTCTTTACGCAAACGCTGACCTTGGCATTCAGGACAAATGCTTTCCTTCATATACTGCTCTATTTCCTTGCGCACATAATCAGAATCAGTTTGCAAATATTTTTCAGTCAAACTATTAACAACTCCTTTAAAAACCACAAATTTGCCTTCTATTTCATACTTTTGCATGCCAGTACCATACAAAATCAACTCCAAAGCCGTGGCAGGTAGATCTTTAGCCGGTACATTCAAAGAAAAACCACCTGCTTGAGCCACGGATTGCAATACCTTTTGGTTCAATCCCTGTCTGCCTGTGATTCTTGTCCAAGGCTGAATAGCCCCTTCAGCTAAAGTCAAACGATTATTTGGTATAATTAATTTCGGATCCACTTCCATGGTAATGCCAAGCCCTGTACAGCGCGCGCAAGCACCTCTTGGGCTATTAAAACTGAAGCTACGCACATCGAGCTCTTTCACTGTTTGTCCGCATTCAGGACATAACCCAGAGACAGAATAAATTATATCTAATTTATTATCCACTATTTTGACAAGGCCGTTGCTTAATTCCAAGGCATGATCCACTAGTTTGGCAACATCCTGCTTATGTATATTATCAACTTTATCAATTACCAATTCCACGTCATAAAGCTGATCCTTGGTAAATTTATATCCAACCAAGTCATATATCTTATAAATATGTCCATCTATTCTGACTTTGTCAAAACCTGATTTTTCTACCCTTTCCAAAAGACTGCCGTTTTCCACTTTCCCGCGCCTGACCAGAGGAGACAAAATTAAAAAACCAGTTTTTTTCCTGGCTTGGGCCTTGATTTTTTCTTTGATCTGCCCGGCCGTGTATTTTTCAACAGCTGTGTTGCAATCCGGGCAATATTGCTGGCCAGCGCGCGCGAATAACAGACGCAGGTAATCATAAATTTCTGTAACTGTACCAACGGTAGAACGTGGATTTTGCGCATGCGCCTTTTGGTCAATAGCAATAGTGGGCGACAAGCCGTCTATTCTTTCCACATCCGGCTTTTTACGCACATCCATGAATTGGCGAGCATAAGAAGACATGGATTCAGCATAGCGTCGTTGGCCTTCAGCATAGATGGTATCAAAAGCCAGTGAAGACTTACCAGAACCAGACAAGCCGGTGATTACCACCAGCTTGTTTTTAGGAATTTCTATGTCTATGTTTTTTAAATTGTGTACTTTCGCCCCTTTAACAGTAATTTTTTCTTGCATAATTTAATTACGAACAATTTTTTTATGGTTTTTTTAGATATTTGTCATAACATTTTTTGCGTTTTTCATCCATACCTGAAAAGCTAGGTATATTACAAATTTTATCAGCTCTGACCTCGAAACCACCCACACCAGTCTCTATTTCATTCTGGCTAAACAAATATTTTTCATCAATATTTTTATTCCAATTCATACCACACCCCCTATATAGTAACGGATTATAAGCAGCCTGCAAACCCCTGAAAACAGCCTCGTCACCCAAATCAACGCTTTGCTTTTTATTTGCAGGGTCTCTTCCTATGTAGTGGTCCTCATCTGTTGGCACTCCTTGTTGATCCATTTCAAATTTCATCACAAATCCCGCTAAACCACCGTGTTTAGAACATGCCATTACCGCACTATACCCGCTAGATGTTTTAATGACTGTATCATCGGGTTTATAATTAACTGAAAAATCTTTATAATTTGCCACCAATCCAAAAGTTTGATATGTGGGTTGATCCTGAGTTTCATCTTTAGTATATACTTGATTTCCACAGCCATCTTTGCACAAAGCCCACAATTGTTTATAATTAGACATATCTGGTATTTCCCAACCTTCGGCAACACAAGCAGCCCCTGGTACACACAACACTCTTCCGGCTATGGTCATTGGTCGACAAATATAATCTTTCAATGGATATGTCTTATCAAAATTATCAACGCAGAGATTTTGCTGGCCTGATGGATCCGGTTTACCATCTTTAGTATTTGGACAATAATCTCCATAACAGACTTGTGTACCGCCATATGTGGAAAAAAACCTATGACCACAGTAAAATTTCTTCTTTGATGCCTCTATATCGGCTGGTTTTCCTTCTGTTAAATACTGTAAATTAAAAGCCGAACTATCTTTTGGCGGTGAAACCGGTTTTTTTTGATCAGTATAATCAGCTACAAAAGTAAACTTTGTGGGTACCCCAGAGGCGGTAGAGGTTGGCTGGCTTACACAAAAAGTAGATATAGCCTCCTTTGGTTTCACCAACCAGGCCTGTGGCAAACGTAAATTCACAAAAGCCGGATTAATCTGATTTAAGATAAAATACGAAGCATAAGCTATGAACAATCCTACCAAGGCACCGAATAATCTTTTTTTCGATCGAGTAATGGTATCACTGTTCCCGCCTGATGTCAACCACTGCAAACCAGCTACAATAATAACAGCCACAGACAAAATACCAGCCACAGTTATAGCATATTTATATACCTTCATAATATAGTCGCCAATATCAACAAATTCACTCTTACCGCCAATGACGATTGAAGTTTTGGTTTTTCCAGCAGGCAAACATAGCCCCCAGCCAGTGCCAGGACATATACTTTGATTCAAAACCCAGCCTTGGCCTTTTTTTGCACTTGTATTTGGATCAAATCTATCACGCGCCTCCTGGCACTCTGCCTCGCGCCAGCATAACGGATTCATTTCCGGCGGTAGGCTGTCTTTGGATAAAGCCAATTCAGGCATTATCAAAAATAGGCTGATCATTATTAACAAACTTTGAGCCAGTCTTTTAATGGTCATAAAATTAAACTTATTATTTAAATTCTTTTATCATTTTTTCCCAGCTATCAAACGGCACCACTCCTTCAACTTTCTGGCCGTTAACAAAATATGTGGGAGTGCCTTTAACACCAAATTTAAGGCCATCACTATAGTCTTTATTAATTTCTATCTTGGCTTTGCCTTCTCCCAAACAAGTTTGGAGTTTGTCATAATTCACGCCAGCACTATCAGCCAATCTATTGATATGCGAACTTGTTAAATTAGCAGGCAGGGAACTTTGACTGGCAAAGATGGCATCATACATCTGCCAAAAACGTGCCTGCTCATGAGCGCAAAAAGCAATTTCAGCCAAATTGCCGGCGCCCGCATGAAGAGATTCTGCAGGAAAGTCGCGTATAATCAATTTTACCTTGTAAGCATATTGGCTTAACAGCCGTTTGGTAATATCGGCTGATTCCTTGCAATTAGGACACTTAAAGTCAACAAACTCAACTATTACTATATCAGCGGATGGATTGCCCAAAAAAGGATCGTCGCTGGTTTCCAATTCTTTTCTGTTTATAAACTTATTTGATTTAATTTCCTTGCCTATTGATTGATTAAAACCGCCATAAAACTTTTTCTGGAGATGGTTTGCCTGTCCAGTCTTAATCTGCCACATATATCTAGCTGTTATTACTCCCCAAACTATCAACACAAGAAAGCAGGCCGAACCCGCGGACAACAAAACCACGCCCCACCATTTTTGATACCAGTGATTTTGCTTAATCAAATCATTCTCCATATATCAAACTAGTTATTAAGTAATTATCAATATTGAGCTTAAATTAGTCTCATAGATATTGATTTATGTGGCACCAATCGCACCCCAGCAGGGGCAATGTCCTGCCAAAGGCAGGACTAAGTCTTGGCGCGAATAAATCAATATCTATGAGACTAATTTAAAAAACTTAATATGAATTCATCAACTTACATTATACTATTTTTTTGACATCCAGACAAGGATCATTGACAATTATACCAAAATATGGTATTCTTAATACTAACATTCAAACAGCAAATTTTAATCTATGAAAGAACTCATATACAATATTATTCAATTTATCTTAGCAGTAGCACTGATCGCCGTTGTATTATTGCAACAAAAAGGCGCCGGTCTTGGCGGTGTTTTTGGAGGTTCAAGCAATATCTACAGTACTAAGAGAGGTGTTGACAAAATTCTTCATTATGCCACCATCGTTATCGTGGTCATATTCTTTCTTACCTCTATTTTAAGAATTGTCTTCTAAAAACTAACCAGCCAATAACGCTGGCGTTTTTAGCCTGATCCAACTTGGACTGGCAGATCGTTAATTTATGGCTTTTAAAATTCCTAATTGGAAAAAACTCTTTTACTGGTTTAGGCAGAAAACTAACCCGCCTGTGACAAATAAGCTTGATCATAAACTCATTAAAAAAAATAGATCAAAGCTCCTGCCAAGCTGGCCACAGTTAAAATATCTCAAACATTTTTTAACTTCAACTGAAAAAACCGCCATCAAGATTGCCGGATTAATTTTTGTGATAACGGCAATCAGTTGGACAGCTTGGCTCTTAATTAAAAATCAAACCGTTGTACCAACCGAGGGAGGAGAATACAGCGAAGCTTTAATTGGCCAACCAAAATTCATTAATCCTGTCTTTTCCAGCACTAATGATGTTGATTCTGATCTTGTATATTTAATTTATTCCGGACTTTTTCGATATAACGAGCAACAAAAGCTTCTGCCAGATCTAGCAAGCAAATACACTGTTAGCGAAGATAAAAAAACTTATAACATTGAATTGCGCCAAGACGTAAAATGGTCGGACGGGCAGGCTTTTAGCGCAGATGATGTGATACTTACTTTCTCCACTATACAAAATCCAGCCGTAAACAGCCCGTTGATTGCCAGTTTTCAAGGAGTTACCGTGGAAAAAATTTCAGAATATTCAGTGCGATTCAGCTTGAAAGAGCCTTTTGCTCCATTTTTGAGCAGTCTTACCGTGGGAATTCTTCCAAGCCATATATGGCGGGAAATCCAGCCTAACAATATCAAATTGGCAAAAAATAATCTACAGCCAGTGGGTACGGGATCGTGGAAATTCAGTAAATTAGTAAAAGATCAAGCAGGCAACATACAGGCATACACACTGGTGCCCAATGAATATTATTACAAAAAAAATCCCTATTTAAAAAGTCTTACCTTTAAATTTTATCCGGATTATAGCCAAGCTTTGAATGTGTTAAAAACACAAGAAGTCAAAGCCTTAAGTTTTCTGCCACGCGATCTAAAAGACAAAATATCCAATAAAAATTTCGAATTCTACAAACTCAACCTGCCTCAATACTCTGCTCTATTCATTAATCAAGCAGAAGAATCTATTTTAACAGATCTAGACCTGCGTTTAGCCATGGCTTATGCAATAAATAAAGACGAGATAATCAAGATATTAGACGGAACAGCCGAGAAAATAAATTCTCCATTTTTAAAAAATAGTCTAGGCTATGATGACAATTTAGAATATCCAAACTACAGCCCAGCCAGTTCTACTAAACTTCTGGATGAAGAATGGAAAATCATTCAACCTGAAGATTATTTTGATATTGAATATGAAAAATTGTTAAAAACCAAGCAAGATGAAATTGATAATATAGAAAACGACGCCAGCTCCACGCCTGAAATGGTTTCCAGTACAATTGAAAAAATTACAGATCAATTAAAAGAATCGGTCAGACAAAAAATGAATTCCGAACAAAGTATTTACAGAAAAAATGAAGACGATGGCATTCTGGAAATTAAAATAACTACAATTGATACATCCGAATATCAGGATGTAGCCCAAGCCATTGCCAAAAACTGGCAAACGGTTGGTATAAAAACCGAAATACAGCTGATTGATAAATATCAAATCAAAGATGTCCTAAAAAAACGAGATTATCAAGTTTTGCTTTATGGAGAGATAATCGGCAACGATCCTGATCCATTTCCATTTTGGCATTCTTCTCAAACTAATTACCCTGGATTAAACCTTTCAGGTTTTTCCAACCGAGACGCAGACAAGCTATTAGAAGATGCCAGAGCTAATGCGACCAGCACAACCAGAGGACAATTATACAAAGATTGGCAGAAAATTTTGATAGATGAAATGCCCGCTATTTTCTTATACACACCTGTACATACAATGATAGTCAGTAAAGAAATCAATGGAATTGACATAAGTTATATATCAATTCCTTCAGAGCGTTATGTTAATATAAACAACTGGTACACAAAAACAAAAAAGAAAATCAATTTTTTGGCAAAATAAAAATACCAAATCCCTTTTTCTATTTCCTGACTTCGCCTGCCTACCGGATAGGCAGGCGTGAAAATAAATCCATGCCGAGGTGGCGAAACTGGTAGACGCGCATGGTTCAGGTCCATGTGGTAGCAATACCTTGGAGGTTCAAGTCCTCTCCTCGGCACAAAATTTAATGCTCTAATCTTCTTACTAATTTTACTATTTAATTAATTTTATGATAAAAAAACTCCAAATATGAATAAAAAATATAATCAGAATACTGATAAGCAAAAAAGTGAATCTCAAAAACAAGAACTTCCTAAAAAACAAGCGGATTTCAGTAAAACAAACAGCAACAGACGAAAAAAAAGATATAAGTTCAAAAGAACCATGGACACAAGGGTAAATGACACTTTAAGAATAATTCCTCTTGGCGGATGTGAAGAAGTCGGACGCAACATGACTGTTTTTGAATATAAAAACGACATAATTATTCTTGATATGGGTCTTCAATTCCCGGAAGAAGATATGCCAGGCATTGACTACATCATACCAAATGCTGAATATTTGCGAGGAAAAGAAAAAAATATTCGTGCTGTTATTTTATCTCATGGGCATCTTGACCACATCGGCGCCGCTCCCATCTTATTGCAAAAACTTGGGTATCCACCGGTCGTTGGGCGCGACTTAACCCTGGCCATGACCAAACACCGCTTAGAAGACTATGATAAAGGAAGTACAAAAAAACTAAAAACCATCCAGATCAAAAGCTTGGACGATAGACTAAAGCTAGGCAGTTTTACGGTCGGCTTTTATCAAATTGACCACTCTATTATGGACGCGGTCGGAGTTATGATTCAGACACCGTTGGGCACGATCCTACATCCTGGCGACTGGACATTGGAGAAAGACAATCAAGGGAAACCCCTGTTGAATTATAATCAATTGTCCAGACTTCCAAAACCAACTATTTTGATGTTGGAAAGCTTGGGGGCAAATGACGTCCGCCATAGCGCCAGTAGCCAGGAAATGAAAAAAAATCTTACCGATATCCTTAGCAATGCTCCTGGCAGAGTAATTGTAGGCACATTTTCCTCACAAATTGAAAGGGTGGATTGGATCTTGCAAACAGCTGAAAAACTTGGAAAAAAAGTAGCATTAGATGGATATAGCATGCGCATGAACATAGAGATGGCCAGAGAATTGGGTTATATAAAATACAAAAAAGGATCTGTTATCAAAATTAAACAGATTGAAGAATATCCTGACGACAAAATAATAGTTCTATGCACAGGTGCCCAGGGAGAAGGCAATGCGGTTTTGTCACGCATCATAGATAAGCACCATAAATATGTAACGCTAAAGAAAAAAGATACGGTTGTCCTATCCTCATCAATCATCCCTGGAAATGAGAGAACTATCCAACGGCTTAAAGATAATCTTTATAGACAATGCGATAATGTTATTCACGGAGGAATAATGGATATTCATGTTTCCGGACACGGAAATCGGGAAGATATCCTATATATGTTAAAACAAATTAGGCCAACATATTTTATCCCAGTCTATGCCAACCATTATATGTTGAAAGAAGCGGCCAAGCTGGCTAAGAATATCGGCTTCAACGAAAAAAATATTTTTGTGCCAGATAATGGACAGGTAATTGAATTTGATAAAAAAGGAGGAAAAGTGAGCGACGAAAGAGTTCCGGTCAATTATGTTTATGTTGATGGTCTCGGAATAACCGACAGCAGTAATATTGTTTTGCGCGATCGCCAAGTACTTGCCGAGGACGGCATGGTGGTAGTGATAGTTACTGTGGATAAAAAAACAGGCAAACTTATTCAAAATCCTGATATCATTTCCCGCGGTTTTGTCTTCTTAAAAGAAAATAAAGAACTTATTGAGGACATGCGCCACAAAGTCAAAAAGATGGTAGCTATATCCGACCCAATAAGTTGGGCAGATACTAATTATATACGCAATAAAATTCGCGACGATATCGGACAATTTCTTTTCAAACGAACAGAAAAAAGGCCAATGGTTCTTCCTGTGGTTATTGAAGTTTAAATGATGTATAATACCTGTCATTGACAGCGAAAATGCCAAAAACGACAATAGCAACAAAACATAATCTTAAATTTATGAAAAAACCAAAAACAACTTTTTACGGCATTTGGCCGGACATGAAAGAATATATCCGAGGCAGGATGAAAGGATACAGTATGAATATAATTACTGATCCGTTAACTGATAAGAATATTAAAAAGGATACTGAAATTTTAGCTGTGTTTGTGCATTCAAAACTTGATGCAAATATAATTAAACAATTACCCAAACTCAAGTTAATATCTACAATGAGCACCGGTTATGATCATATTGACATAAAAACCGCCGAAAAGAAAAAAATATCGGTTTGTAATGTACCTGTTTACGGGGAAAATACAGTGGCTGAACATGCTATGGCTCTAATGCTAGGTTTGTCAAGAAAAATATTTCCTTCGGTCAAACGGGTTAAAGAGGGCGTATATGATTTTCATGGTTTACGAGGAGTGGACCTAAAAGGTAAAACTTTGGGAGTGGTGGGCACCGGGCATATTGGCATGCATTTGATAAGAATGGCCCAAGGCTTTGATATGAATATAATTGCTTTTGATGCTTTCCCCAATAAAAATCTGTCTGATGAACATAATTTTAAATATGTAAATTTAAATAAATTATTGGCTGAATCAGATTTTATTAGTCTGCATGTCCCCCTATTTCCTACAACTTTTCATATAATCAACAAAAAAAATATTAAAAAAATTAAAAAGGGCTCATACATTATTAATACCGCCCGTGGCGAATTGATTGAACCTGAAGCGCTATTATGGGCATTGGAAAAAGAACAAATTGCAGGCGCTGGCTTGGATGTGATGGAAGATGAATGTTATGTTCAGCATGAAGAAAAAATTATGGCCAAGGGCATAACAGAAATGCAAATAAAAAACAACCTGATAAATAATGTGATTATTGATCATCCCAATACCATTATCACCCCGCATAATGCTTTTAATAGCACCGAGGCTCTGCAAAGGATTCTGGACACTACTATTGATAATATAAAAGCCTTTGTTAAGGGCGAAGTTCAGAATGACGTGTACAAGAAAAAGAGGAAATGATAATCAGTAAATTTAAAAACATCCCGACTAAGTCGGGATGTTTTTATTTCATGGCTATAAGCCGAATCTTGTTTCCCTTGGAAATAAATCCGAGAGATGACGATCATTTATCTAGCCGTATTGTCGCCAATACGATCAATAGCGAGCGAACTTTTCGAATCCTGATTGAATAATCTGGAAACGCTGCTCTTGCATCAGGTAGGGTTTGACACCAGCACCGCATCACTGCGGGCGAAGTATAGTAGCTTTGATCTCGAGAACCAAAACCTCCATACTCTTTTCACCTTTCTCCCCTGACTAGGTCAGGAGATAGTATAGTCTCTGCGCCACTTTCCCTCTCTGGATTCTTGCAAAACCAGATGGTGGGTATTACCCACTACCACGACCCCGAAATAAATCGGGAAATGTTCGGACTTTCCTTCCCGACTAAGTCGGGACGATCATCCACCATGAACAGGCCTTACTATAGCACATTTTTGATGTTTTGTCAAGGATGGACAACTTCTACCCTTGACAAAAACGCTAAGATATGCTATGTTTCCGACTGTAAACACAAAACAAACTGGGAGAACCCCGGAAAGGAAGATGAAGATGAAGAGGATAATTCTGCTGACCGCGGTCAATCTGATGATCATTTCTGGGTGCAAAAACCCGGGAAATGAAAAAGATGAGGCCTTTGTGCCAGCGCCGGCCGGAGTGCCAGTTGCAACAGATCAGGTCTCTGGTTCAGGCCCGGATACAAACCTGTCCAACTGGCCCAAGCCACCGACCAGCAGAGACTGGGTCAAACAGTCGGACATGGTCTATGCCAACCTCAATAAGAACGAGTACTGGGTTAGAGCCGACTACTACGCGCAAAGCACGGAGGGCTACCCAAAAATCGAATTTGAAAAACTGGAGCTAGACATATCTTATCGTGTCACGCTTCATATTCCATATGGCAGTACCATAAGCATGGCTAGCTATCATGATTTCACTGTGAATGGAATAAAAAACTCCATGTGCACATGTTGCGACTCACAGTTCGGCTGGATACAAAAGGGATATATCGACTTTTCGAAATTACCCCGGAACAAAAAAATACACACCGTGGTCTTCCAATACAGAAAAAAGACTGTCCAGTGTTCCACAAAACCCGTAAACAAAAGAGTCTTCATGCGATTTAATGTGCTGACCGCCGCACAAAAACTGTAAAGTGGGACAGCCTCATGCAACTAGGAATACGGGGTATGCGCCACAAACCTGCATGCTCCGGATTCCATTATTGCCAGCAAAATGCTTGCTAGCAGTAACCAAATCCGGAGCATGCATAAATAAAAGGTATTTACCCCAGCACTAAGCCATGGACCCACGCTCGCTACACTCGCGCAAGGATCGTGGCAAGCCACGAGGTATTTATCTGCGCTTGCTCGGTAAAGAAAAATACAAGTATTTTTCTTTACCCTGGCTTCGCTTGAAAATAAAACCCAGTACCGTATGGTGCTGGGTTTTTAAATTGACCAAAAACCAAAAACCTGGTAAAATTAAGCTTAGTAAACTAATAAATATGAAAAAATTTGAGCTAAGTTTTGCCTTTTTACAGTTACCGCTAGATTATCTACTTTTAGTTTTAGCTGGCTTTACTGCCTATCAACTTCGCTTTACTGACGTAATGACTAGTATTAGACCGGTAGTTTTTAAACTAACTTGGCAAAGCTATTGGCCTTTGGTAATGTTGGTGGCCCTAGGCTGGCTGGTAATTTTTGCTTTGGCTGGACTTTATCATACCAACCCTAATCGCAAACTTCTCAAAGACCTAAGGCGATTAATGTTCGCTTGCACTACTGGTTTCGGCGCCATTACAATTTATGTATTTTTTACTTTGCAAAAATTTGATTCTAGATTTTTAGTATTGGCAGGCTGGATTCTAGCCATTATTTATGTATCTCTGGGTAGGATAATGATGAAAGGTCTAAAAGCCTTATTACATATAGAAGGTATTGGCTCGCGCAAAACCGTGATTATTGGTTCTGAAAAAATTGCTGAGCAAATTAATAATTTTCTGAAAACCAGACAGAGTTTGGGTTATAAAATAATTGCCAACCATGAACATTTTGACGAACAAGTAGCACAAAAAATTCTCAAGAACAAACCGGACGAAATAATTTTTACAGATCCCAAAGCCAATGTGCAATCGGCTCTCAAAGCAATCAGTTTTGCCAATGAAAATCATATTGGCTTCAAATATTCAGCTGATCTGTTCGCAACTGTGTCCAGCCGTATGACTGTAAGCACCATGGCCGGCATCCCCATAATTGAATTGCAACGCACTAGATTATCGGGTTGGGGAAGCATTTTGAAAAGGATATTTGATATATTTACTAGTTCAATACTGATTATAGTATTATCCCCTATTTATATTTTCTTGATTGTTGCCATACTAATTGAAACCGGACTGCCGATAATTTATAAAAATGAACGCGTAGGCCAAGCCGGAAAAAAATTCTTTACTTTAAAATTTCGTTCCATGTTGCAAAAATATTGCACCGGCAAGCAATTTGGCAAACAAGATCAGCTGGCATTAAAAAAAGAACAAGAGTTAATTAAAAACCAAAGCATTAAGCAAGGACCTGTTTACAAAATTAAAGATGATCCCAGGGTCACCAAATTCGGGCGATTTATCCGCCGTTGGAGCTTGGACGAATTTCCTCAATTCTTTAATGTGCTCAAGGGAGATATGAGCCTAGTTGGCCCAAGGCCTCATCAACCTCGCGAAGTTGAAAATTATGAACAACAACACAAAATTGTTCTGGCTATTAAACCCGGAATCACGGGCTTGGCTCAAATCTCGGGCAGAAGCGATTTAAATTGGGAAGAAGAAGTTAAACTGGATACTTTCTATATTGAAAATTGGAGCTTGCTATTAGATTTAATTATTTTAATTAAAACACCGTTTGTAGTATTATTAAAAAAAGGAGCATGGTAATAACATGAAAATCGCTCTAGTTCACGATTATTTATCTCAAGATGGAGGCGCTGAACGGGTCCTAAAGGCAATGCATGAAGTCTGGCCCGATGCGCCTATTTTTGTATTATTTCATGACAAGAAAAAAATTGACTACTTCAATAACCATGACATCAGGCAGTCATTTTTAGCTTATTTGCCGGGAGGGAAAAAATTTTTTCAATGGTACTTGCCTTTAATGCCATTGGCCACTGAAAAACACAACTTGCATGAATTTGACGTAGTATTATCTTCCACAAGCGCTTTTGCCAAAGGCGTTTTAACCAGGCCTGAAACTCTGCATATTTCCTATTGTCATACCCCTCCAAGATATTTATGGACTGATGCCCATGAATATTATGACCATCTCAAACATCGCATTTTAGTAAAAACTCTTTTACCGCGGGTAATACACAAACTAAGAATGTGGGATAAAATGAGTGTTGACCGAGTTGATCACTTTATTGCAAACTCGGAAACAGTTAAAAAAAGAATAGAAAAATATTATCGCCGTGACTGTCATGTGATTAATCCACCTGTAGAAACAGACAAGTTTAATATAGATAACAGCATACAGGACTATTTTGTGGCTGGCGGACGTCTAGTCGGATACAAACGCATGGATGTGGTAATCCGAGCGTTTAATCATCTCGGATGGCCATTAAAAATATATGGGGTTGGACCGGAAATGAAAAAATTAAAAAAACTAGCCAGAGACAATGTTGAATTCTTGGGAAGAATATCTGATCAAGAAAAAACACGCCTATTACGCCAAGCCAAAGCTTTCATCCACCCGCAATTAGAAGACTTTGGCATCACGCCATTGGAAGCCATGGCTTGTGGCCGACCAGTAATTGCCTACTGCGCCGGCGGAGCCACTGAAACAATTAAACCCGGCGAAACCGGCATATTTTTCCATCACCAAACTTGGGAACACTTGCTAAAAACTCTGCTGGATTTCAATGCATACAATTGGGACAGTCTTCAAATACGCGAACACGCCAAAAAATACAACCGTCTTGAATTCAAACAAAAAATTAAAGAACATGTGGAACACCGATACGAAGAATTCAAACGGGGATTGGGACAGCCTTCTTTTAATTTATCCGTGAAATCATATTAAATTATTCAAGATAGATAATGAGCGACTTAACGCTACTTCTGTATGAATATAGGTATTGACATTCGTACGCTTATGCATCCGATCCGAACTGGAATTGGTGAATATACAGGCGAACTTTTAGATGCCATATTTTCCAACGATCAAAAAAATCAATATTTTCTCTTCTATAACTCAAGACAAGAGGTGTCAAAAAATATTCCGGATTGGAAACAAGAGAACGTACAAACCACATCTACCCACTGGCCCAACAAATTATTCAATTCTTCTGTTAAATTTTTAAAAAGGCCTAGATTGGATAAATTAATTTGTCATTGCGACAAAGCATTCCAGTTGGATATATTTTTCTCTCCAAATCTAAATTTCACTGCTTTGTCAAAAAAAACTAAGCATGTTTTAACCATTCATGACCTGTCTTTTGAATTCTACCCTGAATTCTACACCATAAAACAAAGGCTCTGGCATAAATTTATCAATCCGAAAAAACAATGCGAACAAGCCGACCTGATCTTAACGCCATCAGAAAATACAAAAAAAGATATAATAAATTACTATAAAATAGATAGTGAAAAAATCAAAACAATATATCCGGGGTTGTCAAAAGTTAAAAAAAACAATGAATCGCCCGTAAATTATGATGATATCAAAAAAAAATATTCTTTGCCAGACAAATTTATACTTTTTCTTGGCACAGTTGAGCCACGTAAAAATATCATCGGATTAATTGAGGCTTTTGAAAAAGCGCATAATCTTCTACCGGATAATTGTTATCTGGTAATCGCCGGAGCACCGGGCTGGAAAAACAAAGCCATCCATGAATATGCCGAAAAATCAAAGTATAAAAATTATATCAAGCTCATTGGATATATAGATCCAAAAGATAAAGCCGTAATTTATTCGTTAGCAGATATATTTATATATCCAAGCTTTTACGAAGGCTTTGGTTTTCCAGTTTTGGAGGCCATGAATGCAGGCACGCCTGTAATTACTTCAAACCGATCCTCTTTGCCGGAAATATCAGGCAATTCCGCATATTTGGTAAATCCAAACAAGTCTACCGAAATCGCCCAAGCCATGGTAGAATTAATTAAACAGGAAAAATTGAGAGAGTATTTTAAAAATAAAGGGTTAGAACAAGCAAAAAAATTTAATTGGCAAAAAACTGCATATGAAACTATACAAACTATCCAAAGTATTTGTTAACAAAATATTCAGCAAAATTCGCTTCTTTTTATACAGCAAATTAAGACTGCCGATAGATAAACCCGAGGCAGTGTATTTGAACATCTCCAACAAGTGCAATTTTCACTGTCAAATGTGCGATCAGTGGAAGCAAGGCCAAATAGAAGATCCGCAAACATATTTAACAATACCACAAATAAAAAACTTAATAGACCAATTATCCAAGTGGGGTATAAAAAATTTCGGCATTAGCGGTGGTGAAACCATGATTTTTAAAACCAAAGTATTGGAATTGTTAAATTATGCAAACAAAAAAGGAATGTATTCTCATTTTGTTACCAATGGATTTCTGCTGGATGCACATATCATTAAAGAATATGATCAAATGGGTGGCGGGCATATTTCTTTATCTTTGGACGCGGCCAGCGAACTGCATGATGAATTAAGAGGCAAGCCGGGCGCCTACTCGGGCGTGAAAAGAGCCATTAAAACTTTTAAAGATGCCGACCCAAAAAATATACTGCTTAAAATTAATCTTGTGATATCTGATAAAAATCTGGATGAAATTATAAAAGTAGTGGAGCTCTGCGACAAAGATCATTTAAGTATTTTTATGCAACCGTATGATCCATATAATTGGAACGACCGGAAAACCTTATCTTTGGAACAATACAGAAAAAAATACCCGCTTTGGATTAGCACTAAAAATCAAGAAAAGCTAAGCCAGATAATCAAAAAACTGCTAAAAATTAAAAAAAGAAAACCGAGCTTGATATTAAATTCTACCAACCATCTAAAAGCCATACCGCCTTATTTCAATTTAACACTAAACCGCACTTATTGTTCGTTCGGCTCTAGGGCATTGTCAATTGCGCCAAATGGCGATATAATACTTTGTCGCTATGGGAAAATGGCTAACATCAAAGACAGGCCTGTGCATCAAACATGGAAAGAACAAAAATTCAAGCGAGCCAGAAAATTAGCCTCGAGATGTAATTACGATTGTTTGCTAGGGTGTATGTATGATCCAAGCACTTTTAGTTGGATAAGATCAGGATTGCATTTGGTATTGAGAGAAGTTAAAAAATAACAAAATTTCAATAGATAAATATGAAAATTGGAATTGATGCCCGCATGTACGGCTCTGAACAAGCCGGATTGGGAAGATATGTGGAGCAATTAATTAAATATTTGGCCAAAATTGACGACAAAAATCAATACGTGGTTTTTTTGCATAAAAAAAATATCAATAAACTAAAACCGTCCCTGCCGGAAAATTGGAAAATTGTTAAAGCTGATATACCATGGTATGGCTGGGCAGAACAACTCATATTGCCTTTGATGATCAAAAAACAAAAACTTGACCTTGTGCATTTTCCGCATTGGAATGTTCCTCTGGCTTATAACGAACCTTTCATTGTTACCATACACGATCTGATTATGTATCGTTATTCTCGCCAAGAAGCCAGCACGCACGGCCCATTGGTTTATTGGCTTAAGGACAAGCTACATCGCCTAATTGTAAAACACGCGGTTGAAAAAGCCAAGCACATAATCACTCCTTCTGAATATACTAAACAAGACATACGCCAAACCTTACACGTGACTTCGTCCAAAATTTCAAATATACACCTAGCCCCTTATACAAATCAAAAAATCGAACGAAAAAAAGCTCAAAAACCATTTGTATTATATGTTGGTTCAGCTTATCCTCATAAAAATCTTAAAATATTATTGAAATCTTGGCAGGAATTCTGTGAAAAATACGGAGATCAACACCACTTGGTATTGGCGGGTAAAAAAAATTATTTTTATGAAAAACTAATAAATAGCGAGGTGTTTAAAAAAACTCCCAATCTTGTATACACAGACTATCTTGATGATGCCAAGTTAGAACAGCTATATTCCCAAGCTTCGCTATATATCTTCCCAAGCCTTTATGAGGGCTTCGGACTACCGCCACTGGAGGCCATGGCGCACGGTGTGCCAGTGGTCAGTTCAAACAGCAGTTGCCTGCCTGAAATCCTGCAAAGCGCGGTCATATATTTTGACCCAAACAAAACTGAAGAAATCGTCCGCGCTCTGCACATGGGCTTGCACGATGAAATCATGCGTGAACGTTTAAAAAAACAAGCCAAACAACTTTTATGGCAGTATTCTTGGAATAAAACCGCACAAGAAACATTGAATATTTATTGCTATAAATAACTCATGAAGTAATATTGAATCGTTCGATATCTGTTTTGACTAATTTAGAAAACATAATATGAATTCATACAAAAACTGTGTATAAATCACGCATTTTACCAATGCGTTTTTTTGTAAAATCTGGTATAATACAAGTATAATTTAAGGCATAAAAATAAAAAAATGCCTAGAAAAATAAAAACAAAAAGACGGCAGGTCAGACGCTGCTCTGTTTGTGGTAAAATTGGCCACAACAAATCCACTTGTATTGAAATTAATGCCCCTGTACAAAAACAAATAATTGATAAAATGGAAAAACCTCCACTTAAATTTTTTGTGCACCATGTTGATCACGGCGTGAATCCATCAAGCCATATAATAGATCTTAAAAAACACAGCATCTGGAATGAAGTACAATCAATTGCTCCGGAAACAAATCATGCGAAAAATTATCATCATTATCATAATCAACCTGTTAAACCAAATCTAGCTAACAAAAATCTACTATCCCCTGCCAAATCTTTTGAATTTTTGAATCAAACAAAAAATAAAACCTGTAATAAAAAAATTCAAGTATCAGGACTACGCCAACCTGTTTTAAAAAATAAACTAGCTGAAATTAAAATCGGTTTTACCAATACGCAAAGAGATTTTTTCTGGCATGTGCATAATTGGCAAAAAATATATATGCCTTTGCGCCGTACCTTAATTTCAATACTAATATTTTCTCTGATTATTTTTGCTCCAACACAAGCTCAAACTTATTACCAAAGCCTAAAGCTGACGGCCAATGATATCGCGAGCAAAGGAATAAATGGTTTTAAGTCCTTGCAAGAATCAACTGGCGCCACAATGGAAGGCGACATTGATAACGCTCAAGTAACACTAAGCCAAGCCATGCAAGATTTTAATCAAGCTGTTGAAGAATTAAACAACAAGCATAAATGGTTGCAGGATATCTTAAGCTATATTCCGGTCATAAACAAAACCGTTAAAAGCAGGCAATCTGTAATTGAAGTTGGACATAATATAAGCTTGGGCAATGGCTACTTATTAAAAACCATTAATGAGATAAAAGCCAGCAAAGATCCGAGCTTGCTAAAAAATATTGAAGTTGCATCAGACAATTTAAAGTTAGGCCTCCCTTATTATCAAAAGGCCCAAAAAGATCTTAACCAAATTCAAACTGAAATTATACCTGCCAAATATCAAGAGCAATTCAGTCAATTCAAGCCTGTATTTAATGCTTTTGTAAATGACTTGGCTCACATATCCAATTCAGCCCAAGCTTTGCAAGAAATATTCGGTGGCCAAGGCCTGCGCCGTTATCTATTGATTTTCCAAAACCCTCATGAAATACGAGCAACCGGAGGATTCATGGGTAGTTTTGCATTAATGGAAATTAAAAATGGAAAAATAATCAACCTAGATGTACCGGCCGGAGGTACATACGATGTACAGGGACAGTTAAACAAATTTGTGGAGCCACCCACCCCACTGCTGATGGTAAATGATCAGTGGCATTTTCATGACGCAAATTGGTTTCCCGATTTTCCTGCAAGTGCACAGAAGATTTTATGGTTCTACCAGCATAGCCGTAATATAACTGCCGACGGAGTAATAGCCATCAATGCTGAAGTATTGGATAGAATATTAGAGTTAACCGGACCGATTACAGATGAAAAACGAGGATTGGTTTTGACCAATGACAATGCCATTGATACCATACAAAAAATAGTGGAAACATGCCCTGAAAAAAAAGATAATAAGCCAAAGCAGATAATTTCCGATTTGGCTCCCAAATTTATTGAATATTTCCAAAATATAAATTCTCAAGATATTTTACCTTTTCTAAATCATCTTCAACAAGCCTTGACACAAAAAGAGATACAACTGTACTTTACTGATTCAAAACCTCAACAAGCCATGGACGGGCTAGGTTGGGACGGCAAAATATTACATACCAAAAATAATCAGGATTATCTATTTGTAGTAAACACCAATATCAATGGCCGTAAAAGCGATGCTAAAATCAAACAAACAACCAGCCATCAAGCAGTTGTTCAATCTGACGGAAGCATTATTAATACTGTCACTATAACGAGGCAACACACCGGAGAAAAAGGAATTGAATTTTATGGCTATCCTAATATAGATTATATGAGGATATATGTACCTGAAGGCAGTGAGTTGATCAGCGCTGGTGGATTTACCTGGATAAACGACAAACATTTTAAAGCTCCAAAAAAATGGTGTGAAAAAGATCTAGATTTAACAAATCTTGAAAAAGAAGTGAAAATAGATCCATTAAATGGAACTAGAATAACAAATGAGTTTGGTAAAACTGCATTTGCCAACTGGGTAGTAACCGAGCCAGGACAAGCTAGCCAAGTATATTTTACCTACCAACTGCCTTTTAAAATTACCGAACAGGAGATACAGCCAAAAAATAAGTGGCTCAATTTAATTCAAACTGCTCGGACAAATGCATATTATCAATTAGTGGTGCAGAAACAATCCGGCATAAACGGCGACTTTGAATCCAACCTGATATTCCCGACCCAATGGAAGCCATTATGGCACAACGGACAACAGGTAAAACTGGCTTCTAATGGAGCTTCTATTAATAAAAACCAGCTAACTCAAGACATGGTCTGGAGTTTAATAATGACAAAGTAAGATACAACAAATATGCCTAGCAAAAATCAGCCATCTTTTTCATCAAAACCATTAGGAGACGAAGAAAAAGAAGAACAACAAGATATCAACAAAAAAGAGGATGTTTTAACGAACCCAAAAAAGAAAAAAACTAAGATAATTGCTAAGCCAAAAACCAAAAAAAAATTGGTTAGAAAAAAATCAACTACATCCACAAATAATAAAATCGGTTCAAATCAGCTTGAAATGCCGATTTATTCTGAACCAATGTCTGAACCAATAAAAGAAAAAAAAGAAGTGGAGATAGATGAACAGCTTAATTCAATCTATCAAGATAATCAAGGACATATACCAAATATGCGCCGGATTAAAATTAAAAAAAATCACCCGGTAATAAGATTTTTCTTTTATCTAATTGTAATAAGCGGGCTCTTGGCTGCAACCGCATGGACAGGACTATTTTTTTATCCTCAAGGCAATAAATTTTCTGAAGAAAAAGTTTTATTAGATATAAAAGGCCCGCAAGAAATATCTTTAGGCGCTACCACTACCTACTATATATATTACGAAAATAACCAAAGCTATAATTTAAAAAATGCGGTACTAACTATACAATATCCAAAAGGATTTATTTTTACCTCAAGCGAACCCAAAGCCACCAATTCGGGCAGTACTGAATGGGACTTAAAAGAAATACAAGCTCAAGAAAAAAATCACATTACAATAACCGGAAAAACTTATGGAGCAATTGGCAATCCTGAATCTTGGCGTGTTTTCCTCACCTATCAACCTGAAAAGTTCAATTACAAAGCACAAAAAGTGGATACTTTAACAGTTGAATTGAAAAGCGTGCCATTAGAAATATCTTTATTCGGGCCTGAACAGGCAAAACTGGGCAGCGATATTGAATATTCAGTAAAAATTAGTAACAAAGAAAAGCAACAAGTAGGATTAATTGATGTAGTGCCAAGTTGGTCAGCTAATTTCTTTATTACCACTTCTACGCCGGCAATGAACAAATATAGCGAATGGTCAATCGATACTAATACAAACACTTACGAGTGGGAATTGAAACTTAAAGGACGATACGCCAGCACAACTGAACAAAAATCTGAATTCAAGACCGCTCTGGCCACACGAACTACGGAAGAAGAAACTCAAGCATACGAAATTATATACAACACGATAAACACTGACCTTGTACAGGATAATCTCAATCTAAGCTTGGCGATTAACGGAGCAACTAAAAAACTTGATTCACAACCCGGCCAAACTTTGAATTTTACTATTTATTTAAAAAATTCTAGTCGGAATGATCTCAAAAACACTAAGGTCAAATTAATTATTGACAGCCCTTCATACAACAATAGGAGTATCTTAGATTGGCCTCAAATAAACGACAAATACGATGGCAACATAGCCGGAAATCAGATCGATTCGGTTACTAGACGCGGACAAATAACCTGGGATAAAAATTTTGTTCCTGATTTATCTAATTTAATTTCCAATGACATAATTAATATTGATGTCAGTATACCTATTAGAGATATAAACAAATTTGACTTGAGCCAGCTTGAAACCCATGAGATTAAAGTATCCTCTGAAGCAAGTTATGAGGACCAGAACGGAAATACTAAAACTCTATCAAGCAACCCTATAAATATAGTAGTTAATTCTGATCTTGCATTAGAAATTCGCGACAGTAAATCCACTGACCAAGGAAAAGAACAACATAGAGTCAATTGGATATTAACTAATAATTTTCATACCTTGGATAATTTAACCGTAACAGCCGACGTATATGGAAAAACTAGCTGGCAACTTAATGGCATAGTGCCGGCCGGCAAAGTTGATTACGATAAAAACAAGCAAAAAATCACATGGACCATTGAACAAATGCCTGAAAGCGTGGATGTGCTGGCTCTACCATTTACTATTACCATAGAAGAGCCAAATCCGACTCAAGATACACTAATTTCCGAGGTGCAGGTACAAGCTGAAGATTCAGTAACAAAAGAAAAAATTAAATTGATCGGACAGGAAATAAAATTAAAATAAATCAAACTTGATCTAAACAAAAACACCGCATCTAAACCGATCGGTGTTTTTAAGATATATTATAACGTATGTTCTGTAATCATTTGAAAACAAACATCCAAATCTCCTGGCTCAATCCACTTAATCCTTTGATCTCGCTTGAACCAACTGATTTGCCGTTTGGCATAACGACGAATATCTCGTTTTAAAACTTCAACCGCATCGCCCAGACCCTGCTTGCCGGATAAATACTCTCTAAACTGACGATAACCTAAACCGCTCATACTTGGCAGATCCCAGCTATAATCCCTGGCCAACAAACCCATAACCTCTTCAACCAAGCCTTGCTTTATTTGCTCATCAACTCTTTGATTTACCCGCTCATACAATTCTTGTCGTGGACGCTTAACGCCTATTTGCAGAACATCAAACCTAGGCTTGGACTTGGTTCTCTGTTCTATAAACGATACTCCGGTTGACAAAACAACCTCTAGCGCCCGCACTACTCGACGGGGATTATTTAAGTCAATTATTTCAGCACTGGCCGGGTCTTTTTCTTTTATTATTTTAACCAATTCCCCAAGAGTTTTGCTTTCCAATTCCTTTCTTAATTTTTGATCTGGCTCAATTTTAGGAATATCAAAATTATCCACCAAAGATGATATATACAAGCCGGTACCGCCGACTAAAAAAGGCAGCTTGCCACGCGCATGAATATCCTTAATAATCTCAACTGCCCGTTTTTTGAAATCAGCCAGGCTAAATTCTTGATCCGGTTCAATACAATCCATTAAATAATTGGGAGCGCCCTGCACCATATATTTGCCATCTTTCCACTTGCCTTCTGGCACATCTGTGCCAATCTTCATGTGCTTGTAAACTTGCCGGGAATCAGCTGAAATAATTTCACCATTAAACTTATTGGCCAATGTATTGGCCAATACGGTTTTGCCTGAAGCGGTCGGACCCAAAATCACTATTAATTTTGGTAATTCATCCATAATTATTTGATTAATTTCCCCCTCAATATCCACATATCTGCCTTGATTATTTCTACATCAACTATTTTTCCAATTAAACTTTGGTCACCCAAAAACTGCACTAACTTCATTTCATTTGAATGACCACAGCAAATTCTATCCTCACAATTTTCCACTAATACAGATACTGGCTTATACAAGTACTTTTGATTCTTCTCCAAAACAATTTTCTCCATCAAATCCTGTACTGCCTGCCAACGACGCTTCTTTTCGGCATGAGGTACATTATCTTTAAATGCTTTGGAAGCCGGTGTTCCGCTACGTTCACTATACATGGCCGGATAAGATATATCAAATTGGCATTCTTGGTATAAACTAATAGTATCTTCAAACTGCTCTTGAGTCTCGCCCGGAAAACCAACTATCAGATCGGTGCCCAAGGCAATATCGGGTTTAGCCTGTCTAATTTTTTTAATCAAACCAATGTATTGCTCGCGCGTATATTTACGATTCATGCTTTTTAAAATTTGACTGTCTCCGCTTTGAACTGGTAAATGCAGATAATTAACCAGCTTAGGTAATTTTAAAGATTGAACCTGTGCTTCGGAAAAATACTGCGGATCAGGGGCAGTATAAAAAATCCTTTCAATGCCTTGTAATTTATTTATCTCCCAAAGCAAGGCTGAAAAATCATCTTGGCTTTTAAAAGGATTGTCTTGATGATAATTATCCCCATCCGATGCTTGGTAATTATTTACAACCTGTCCAAGCAAGCTTACCTCTTTGCATCCATCTTGAGCCAATCTTTCTATTTCAGCTAAAATATCCTTGACCGATCGGTTCTTTTCTGCACCGCGAGCATACGGCACAACGCAATAGGTGCAGTGGTTATTGCAGCCGGTTTGAATTGTGATAGAAGCCTGAAATTTATTTTCCTGCTTAGGATTGATCTCCAAATAATTTTCCAATTTGTCTGCATCTCCTGATAATAAATCAGGATTCAACTCTCTAATCCACTCTGGTAATTTTACCAGTTCTTCAATGCCAAAAAACAGGTCAATGCCGTTAATTTTTTTTCTTAATTTGCCATCCCGATCCCGGCCGGGCATACAACCTGTAATGGCAATAATCAGTTTTGAATTTTGCTTGCGTAGCTCCTGCCAATTATGTACTAAGCTAAATATTCTATCTTCGGCTGCCTGCCTTACACTACAAGTATTGGCAACAATTAAATCAGCCTCTTCAGGCCGACCTGCCAGAAATAGGCCCAAACCCTGCAAAAGGCCTGTAATCCTTTCAGAATCATTTTTATTCATTTGACAGCCAAATGTAGCTAAATAATATCTTGCCATAGAGGTAATATATTAACATCAAATACTGATTTTAACAAAACAAAAAATACTTAGTCTAGATATCTTTTGTCTATTCTGTTTTAAGCAACTATAGTATCTTCATTTTGAATTTCATCTCTATTCATCATACCATCTGCGGTGCCTATAATTCCAGGCCTATCTGTTTCATCTCGAACATCAACAGTCGGTACTTCCTCCGGGCTAGGTATCAATGTAATATCATTCATAGAATCGTATAATACCTTTCCCCTGTTTTCAATCTCACTTGGATTCACCTTCAATCCTTCCGGGATTGTACTAGCAAGACTAGTCCGGCCTTCGTCACGATCATCTCCTCCAACTCCATGAAGAGGCTCGGTAGAATGCCAAAATTTTTCATATTCCATATCTTGATTCTGGTTATTATCTAAAGTATCGTCCGACATATGATCATATTAATTTTTTAATTTTATTTTTTCTTTAATATACTCAACAAATTCATCCTTGCTCATTTTCAGCTGATCCTCTTGTCCTCTTACTCGTATAGTCCAAGCTTCACCAGACAATTCTTTATCACCCACTACTACGATAAATGGCACTTTCTTTTGTACTGCCTTGCGCACCTTATTGCCTACTGTTTCATCAGCTTGATCAATTTCCACCCTAATATAATATTCAGACAATAATTCTTGAGCCAACTCTTTGACTCCATCTATATGCTTTTCCGAAACCGGAACTAATTGTACCTGCACAGGCGCAAGCCATACTGGAAATGCTCCGGCATAATGTTCAATCAACAAGCCAATAAATCTTTCAAATGAACCAAACAAGGCTCTGTGCAACATATATGGCATTTCCTCTTTGCCTTGTTCATTAATATATGACATGCCAAAACGCTCGGGCAAATTAAAATCAAATTGCAAAGTTGATAACTGCCATTCCCTGCCTAAACAATCGTTAACTTTAAAATCCAATTTTGGACCGTAAAATACAGCACCGCCAATATCTTTGGTGATATTCAACCCTTTTTCTTTAGCCACCTTTTCCAAAACCGTTTCAGTCAGCTCCCAGCCTTTGTCAGTTCCTGCATATTTATCATTTTCAGGATCACGTACTGACAAATATACATTGATATCTTTCATATCAAAGCCAAAAGACTTGTAGATAAACAAAATAAAATCAACTACTTTTTTTAATTCTTCTTCAACTTGATCAGTCCGGCAAACGATATGGGCGTCGTCTTGAGTAAATCCTCTAACCCTAACTAATCCTGATAATTGTCCCTTTTTCTCATAACGATAAACAGTGCCACACTCTGCCCAGCGAAATGGCAATTCCCGATATGAATGTTTGTGATTTTCATAAATACGTACATGAAATGGGCAATTCATTGGTTTTAATAGATATTTTTCCGATTCTTCAGCGGTTTTTTTATCCTGGCTGTCTTTCAATGTTTGGCCAACTTCAAGAACAGGATACATACTATCATTGTAAAAACCCCAGTGCCCGGATGTTTCCCAGAGTATTTTATTGCCAATATGAGGTGTGCGCACTAATTCATATCCATTCAACAAGTGCTGTTGATGCCAAAAATCTTCAATCAATCTCCATAGTATGGCGCCCTTAGGATGCCACAAAGGCAGACCAAGCCCCACCATCTCATCAATATGAAATAAATCAAGTTCTTTGCCCAATTTTCGATGATCTCTTTTTTTAGCTTCTTCCAACAAATTAAGATACTGGTCTAGTTTTTCTTTATTCTCAAAAGCAACACCATAAATTCTTGTTAACATTTTATTTTTTTCATCTCCTCGCCAATACGCACCAGCGATTTTGATTAATTTAAAAGCTTGAGAATCAATCTCCAAAGTGTCGGCCACATGAGGACCTTTGCATAAATTATCAAACCAATCTGATTTGTAAAAACTTACAGTTTCTTCTCCTGATTCTTTTAGTCCGTTGATCAACTCTGTTTTATATGGATCATGTCCATAAAACTTCATAGCCTCCTCAAAACTCATATTATGCTGAATAAAATCTATGTTCTGGGTAACCATTTCCTTAATCCGCTTTTCCAATTTTGGCAGAATATCCTCGGAAATGGATTCAGGTAGATCATAATCCTGATAAAACCCATCCTCAATTACCGGGCCGACTCCTAAACCGACTTCTGGATATAATTCAACCACAGCCATGCTCATTAAATGAGAGAGCGAGTGGCGAACTTTTTCTAATTGCTGTTCATCCATATATTTTTTTATTAATTAATATTTTAAATAATTAAAAAACCCGATACCTGTACTTAAAAACAGATACCGGGGTCATCTATTATTTAGAGGACGGTTCCACCCGAATTTTTAACTCTTGTGCTAAATTTGTAAATACTCCGAAAGTGGTACCATGCGATTTCTACTCAAGAAGGCTCTCAATTCTGCCTCCTCTCTCTGTGAGCGAACCTATCGCTGGGCTGGTTTTCGTACAAATGTATTTATTTTATTTTACTATATTTCCAATCTAGGTGTCAATAGCGTTATTGATAGCGTTATTGATGTTATTAGACATTCTTGACAATCACTTTAATCCTCTCGCTAACACTGGGCGCAGAACGCATCCAAGAAGGAGAAAACTTCGTTTCCACCCCAACAACATGCCCCAAACCCATTATGTATCTCTGAATTTCATCTTTATTCTTGCCGAAAAAATTAACTTTTGCCAATTTACTGCCGTTGGCATCCAAAGTGACCAATACATCCTGATAGATGGATAGACGAGCTGTGCCTTCAATCAAATCATAGCTCTCCAAACTGACTTGTGGCTCTTTGCCGATTGACAAAACTTTTTCTGAAGTGGTATCAATCTTTTTGGATAATTCTATACCCACTACTGTCTGTAAATCCGCTTTATTGTATTCCACCACTACCACTGTGCTAGTGCCCATAATTGTGAAACCATCTATTTCATCCCCCACAGCCTTATCTGCATTAATTGAATTATCTTTTATTAGAACTACAATCTCATTCTCTTGTCCAGTACTGTCTAGATTTTTTAAGTATGCTTGTTTTACTTTGGTTAAATAATTGCTCTTGGCAGTTTGCAAATCAGTTTCGGTCAAAACTCCCACTTTACTCACGCCTCCGGACATATTATTGATACTTTTTGCATAAACAGTTTTCTGCCGGCTATCCGATAAACCCGGAATGGTAAAACTGGTCGGCCCGATATCCCCACCGGATCCTTTTTTATCGGCATAAACATTGGCCGTCACTTGGCCATTAGCCGGCACATTCACGCCTTCTGTTAAACGAAACAATACACCGTCAGGATTCAACAAACGAGTGGTCTTTATCAAGGGCTGATCATAGGACGAGTCGTTATAAATTGTTACCTGGCCTGTTGCCAACGCATCTACCACTTTATTACTGGAAGGACTATATTTTTCCGACCAGCTAAAAAAAGTTGTGGTTACCATGCCTTTAAGAGAATTGTCATCCCCAACTTCAATTGATAAATTTATATTCTTGTTATCGCTCTTAGCCACTATGACAATATCCGTCTTTTTTGAAGTAAAAAATACCACAACTGCCAATAAGACTATGGTCAAAACTAAAAAACTAATAGCAATGGTACGATAAAAACGTACTGGCGGTTCTGGTTGAATTTTGGTGCTAACCCGGCGAGTTATCATAAAAATATCTATGAGACTAATTTAAAAAACTTGATATGAGTTTATTAACTTGATTATTATACCACAAAACTTGATCAATTAGCAAGCTAAATTCATCCAGCTACTCTAAACACCTCATCAACACTGGTAATTTTATCCAGAGCCTTTAAGAGGCCGTCCTGCAACATGGTTGTCATGCCATCTTTAATAGCCAAATCTTCAATTGAATATTCCGTCACTTGATTGCTTAAAATAGCATTCTTAATTTCCTTGCTCATTATAAAAATTTCATAAATACCAACTCTGCCCTTGTATCCCAAACCACTGCATTTTTCACAACCCTTGCCGTGATAAAAATGCAGATTGTTCATATCTAAACCGGCCTTTTCTTGTTCTGGCAAAGAATCAAAAACTTTTTTTACACTCTCTTTTTGATCAATATTCAATTCTATTTCCTCTTGGCAATGCTTGCAAATTTTTCTAACCAAACGCTGGCCGATAACAGAATTTAAAGCCGGGGCCAAAGAATATGATTGCACGCCCATGGATAAAAATCGCGGAATAGCTCCTGAAGCGCTGTTAGTGTGTATGGTTGAAAGCATCAAATGCCCGGTAAGGGCGGCCTGAATGGCGATGTTCGCAGTTTCCAAATCGCGTATTTCTCCAACCATGCAAATATCAGGATCTTGGCGCAAAAGACTTCGCAGTCCTTTGGCAAAAGTATAGCCTTTATCTGGATCAACTTGACTCTGATTAATTCCTTCCATTTTAATTTCCACTGGATCCTCCATTGTAATTATCTTAACTCCGGGCTTATTCAAAATGCGCAAAATTGAATACATGGTGGTGGTCTTGCCCGAACCGGTCGGACCGGTGGTAATTATCATGCCATTGGTTCGCAAAACTTCTTTTTTTAATTTTTTATAAGCAAATCCCCGCAAGCCTAAATCATCAAATTCCACCTGTTTGACGCCACTATAAAGTATACGCATAACCACGCTTTCGCCATATACGGTTGGCATTGTGGAAACGCGGATATCAAGACTTTCTTTGCTTAATTTTAAAGTTACGCGCCCGTCTTGCGGCCTGTCCGTGATATTTATTTTTAAAGCGGCCAACAACTTTATGCGGGAAACAAATTTTTTCCACTGCACCCTTGGCAGTTCAGCCACATCATGCAAGACGCCGTCAATGCGGTAGCGCACAACCACGTCATCTTCTTCAGCCTCCACATGCACATCCGAAGCCTCTACTTTCAAAGCGGCCGCTATAATCAATGTCAATATATCAGTGATGGAAACATTTTTAAATTGCTCTGACAAGTCCCTAAAATCAGTTACTTTAGATTGATATTTGGCCAAATCCTGATCAGTTATATTTATATCTTTGGTAATGGGCTTGATCACCGGCAGGTTTTTATACAAAATCAGCACTTTGTCCAAGCTGTGTTGAGATATTAAATAAATAATGGTATTGGCATGATAACGTTCGCCCATTTGAAAAGCTATCTCTTCTATTTCCTTTCCATATCCAACACAACCCAAGCGTAATTCCTCCGGAGTATGAAAAAAACAGATATACTTTTTTTCTTTAGCAGTTTGTTCAGGAACCAACCGCAAAGCTTCGTTGCTAACCGGAAAAGAAGACAGGTCTATATGAGGCAAGCTCAATCGCATGGCTTTTTCACTGACTTGGTCCTCTTTAGACTTAATATCCATCTCTTGCTTTTTCTCATAAAATTTGTTGGTCGCACTCTCGCGTTTATCTGATACCTGTTCATCTTGATTCTGATCTTTTTCTACTTTCTCTAAAAGGCTATTGATTGAAGGAAAATCTGACATAAATATAAATTACAAATTCCAAAAAATTATTTTTTCACCAGTTTGGCAAACCAATGCAATACTCTGCTGGCTATGCCTTGTTTATGCATTTTAATAAATAGATACATCCAAACACCGGTGTTAAAAGCATTATAAACAGAGCTGATTAAGACTACAATTAATATCCACAGAAACAAGCCAGACATAAAGCCAAAAGCAGCCAAGCCACTTAAACCCAACAAATTAGATACAAGCCAGATAATCAAAGCCGGTAAAAATGCCAAAAGCATGCTTGACACTATCAAGACAAACAATAATAAATTGACCACCATTAAAACCACGCCTACTTCAAGTGAAACCAGCACATGCTTGGAAAATAACTGCCAGCTCTTTTGCCATGCCTGCACAAACTTATTGTTATCTACAACAATATAGCCCAATGTATAAATATACAAAATGGAAAAAATAAGATAAAAAAATAAAATTATTCCCAAGCAGATCCCCAAAACCCAAACGATAATATGTCCTCCAGCTTTATCTGAAATATTTAATAACAACAGCGATAACAACAATAAGCTCGCAAACACGGCTTTGTAAATTGCTATTGCGCCCAATACCTGCCAAAAATGAGTTAGCGATTGTCGCCATGCTTTAGAAAAATCTGTAAAACTATCATTTTTAAACCATTCAGATGTATAGGCGATCAAAGCGCCTTGTGAGGCAACTGTCAAAAAAACCACGGCAATCAAAATAATAATTAATATACCGACTAGCCATACCAAACCCAGAATGTTATGCCAGTTTAAACCGGACATACAACTAAAGCCTTGACCTTGCCAAAAATGAGAAGACAAGCCTATGACCGTGCCTTTATTATACAAAAGCCAAACACGACCAAAAAAATCTCCCAAGCCAAACTGGCCTAAAAAAGCGGCCAGCAAACCCAGCACCCACAAAACTTTGTTATGCCAAACTACTTGCCATGCTTTAGCAATGGCTTGTTCATATGTTGGTTCCTTCATATATCATATATTAATTGTTACTAAGTATATTATACCACAAATATACATAACAAAAAACCATCCCGGCTAAATCAGAATAGTTTTCTACCTATATAAATATTATAATTGATCCACCGACTTTTTACTATCATCACTGCCCAAAATCTTTTCTATTTCATCCTGTTCAATAGTTTCCTTTTCTAACAATACAGCCACTAAATTTTCCATTTTTTCTTTATTATTCTCAATAACTTTTTCCGATCTATTTTTAGCTTCTTCAATCAAATTAATAATTTCTTTGTCAATATCTTCAGCAGTCTTATCGCTATAATCACGCTGTTCATGGATGTCTCTACCCAAAAATATCATGTCTTCATGCTTGCCAAAAGTGCGTGGCCCCAACTTACTCATGCCATAGCGAGTAATCATATCCCTGGCAATTTCCGTGGCTTTTAGCAAATCACTGGAAGGACCTGTGGATAAATCGCCAAATACTTTTTGTTCAACCACATAACCACCCAAAATCATGGATAGGTCATCTTTAAATTGAGCCATTGTATGATAATTTTTATCTTCTGTGGGCATGTTCAAAGTGTATCCTCCGGCGCGACCGCGAGAAATAATAGAAACTTTGCGCACTGGATCACAATTTTCCAAATAATGACCCACAATAGCATGGCCAGCTTCGTGATAGGCAGTCATCTTCTTTTCTTTATCAGTAATCACTCTGCTTTTTCTTTCCGGACCCAATAAAACTTTTTCCACGCTTTCAAGCACTTCTGACTCACCAACCTTTTTCTTATTTCGACGAACAGCCAGAATAGCGGCCTCGTTCAAAAGATTCTCCAAATCAGCGCCAGTAAAGCCGGGCGTTCGTTCGGCTATTCTTTTCAAATCTATTTCTTTATCCAATGGCTTGTTCTTAGCATGAATATCTAAAATCTCTATTCTGTCTTTAATATCGGGCATGTCTAGCATAACCCTGCGGTCAAAACGACCCGGCCTCAATAAAGCCGGATCCAAAACATCAGGCCTATTAGTGGCAGCTATCACAATCACGCCCAGATTAGGTTCAAACCCATCCATTTCAACTAAAATTTGATTCAAAGTTTGTTCTCGCTCATCATGACCGCCACCCAAGCCTGTACCGCGCCTGCGCCCGACTGCATCAATTTCATCTATAAACACGATGGAAGGAGCGGTTTTCTTGGCCTTGCTAAACAAATCGCGTACGCGCGAAGCACCAACACCCACAAACATTTCCACGAATTCTGAACCGGACATATGATAAAACTGCACGCCAGCCTCGCCTGCCACGGCTTTTGCCAATAAAGTCTTGCCCGTGCCAGGAGCTCCTAACAACAAAACGCCTTTTGGAATTTTAGCGCCCATGTCCGCAAATTTCTTAGGATCCTTCAGAAAATCCACTATTTCTAACAACTCCTCTTTGGCTTCTTTCACACCGGCCACATCTTTGAATGTTTTTAGATCCTTTTTTTCTTTAGGGTCATTCTGCTTGGCATTGCTCTGCCCGAAACCCATGGCTCGGTTATTCATGCCTTGCACTCCGCGAGACATAAAATAGAAAAACAGAATAATAATAAACAAAGGCAACAAAATAGGTAGTAAATTACCAGCCCAAAATCTGAATGAGCCATCTTCTTTTATCTCAATATCCAAATTCTGGCGCGCTTCTTCTTTAACACCATAATTTTTCAATATATCTCCAAAAGATTCACCCTGTTCTTTCTTGGCCTCTTGTATCTTTTCTTCCTGATCGTTTAATTCTGCTTTAATCAAGTTGCCCTCTATGACCACCTTCTTAATTTTATCTTGGTTTATTTGCTCTACTAATTGGCCAATGCTAATCTGTTCTTTTTTCTTGCCCTGATCCATTTTAACCATGCCTAATACTCCGGCTATCAAAAACAGAGTGAGAAAAATAATTAATAGATTTTTTAATAAACTTTTCATAAGCTAATTAGGGCTATACGGCTGGCTCTTCTAATACTTCTTTGGCTGGCTCTTTTTTTTCAGCTGGTTCATCTTTAACCTGCTCTTTGTCTTGAGCTGGTTCTTGAACCGGCTTGTCTGCTTCAGCCTTTGATTCTTGAGCCGGTTGGCTATCTGACTTTGATGTTTGTTGTGCTCTGCCCGCTACTCCGGCCAAACGCAAGCCCAGACGATGTTCTGGCGGTTCCAAAGAAACTATAATAAATTCTCTTTCTTCACCAGCTTTAAATAGATCATGAATATTGATTACAGGCTTATCAGATAATTCGGAAATATGAGCCAGTCCATGAATTTCCTCATCCAAAGCAACCATCATTCCGAAAGGTTCTACTTTCAAAATTTTACCAACAACTTTGTCTCCGGCTTTGTACTTATCTTTAACTTTCTTCCAAGGATCTTCCACCAAGCGTTTAATGGAAAGATAAATCTTAGATTTATCAAGTTGAATAATCTGGGCTTTAATCTTGTCCCCTACTCTTAAAACATCGCGAGGGTGGTCTATTCTTTTCCAAGCTATTTCTGAAATATGAATCAAACCTTCCAATCCATCGCCAAATTTGACAAAAGCACCAAAAGAAGTCAGCGCGCTTACTTCACCGTCAACTTGATCTCCAATTTTATATGAATCCAAAACAACTTTTTGAGAATCTTCCCAAACAGCTTTTTCAGAAACGATCAATTTCTCTTCCTTTTCATCCACGTCAATAATCTTAACTTCCAAATCTTTATTAATTAATTCTTGTAATTTTTCTAAGATACGGCTTTTGTCTCCGCCAGATACGCGCGGATAATTTTCCGGGCTTAATTGTGAAACTGGCATAAAAGCCGGCAAAGCGCCCACCCTTATCATTAAGCCACCTTTGTTCGCAGATAAAACGCGCGACTTAATGGCCATGGCTTGTTCCATCCATTTTTTAGCATTGTCCCACGCCTTCCTATAACCAGCGATACGAAAAGAAAGCTCCATCTCGCCGTTTTCGTTTTCTAGATCAATTACTGTGGCTTCAACTTTATCGCCCTCTTTCAAGCTGGTATATTCACTTGATTCTGTAAACAGCTCGTGTCCACGAACCACTCCAACAGTTATTCCTTTAATATCCAGACGTACTGAACCTTTGTCAATAGCAATTACATTGCACTCGACCACATCATCCACCTTGGGTATGTCAACATTATGAGCTTCTAGCAGAGCCTTAAAATTGCCGGCCGAAGCAGTTATATCCTGTATATTTGTCATAAAAACAAAAAAAATAATCTCAACCCTTTATTTCTTCGCCCAAAGACGAGAATAAAGAGTGCCTTTCTCTAAGTTGGAAAGGCTTAAAATACATAAATTTGATAATCCAAGTATAAGAGAAAAATCAACTATTGTCAAGCCTGGTCAATTTTTTTGGCTAAAAATCAATAAAGAGGCTAAGATTAGCAATAAATCATATCTGTTATATATTCAAAATAGTATTAATTTACAATCAATATCTATTTTAAATAATTTAAAAACTTGACATGGATCCTTCAAATTATTTGCTATTCACTAAGTATATTTAGGCCTGGATTTGCTAATAAATCAAGCTTAATTTGACTGTTTTTTACACAGTTCCATGGCTTGCTTACAAAGGCAAAATATGTTAAAATATAGTCACTAATATTATCATATCAAGGTCCATAACAGACCTTGATATTAACTAAAATACAACAATATGCACATAAGCTGGCTAGGACAAACCTGCATTAAATTACAGACGAAAAACCAGGAACAGGACGCCATGATATTGTTTGATCCATATAAACCTAAAAAAGGAAATTTTCCGCGCAGTTTTAGCCCGGATGTGGTTATGTATTCAAACACGGACAAAGAATCGGCCACGCTTTCACAAAATCCTTTTGTAATAGACAGCTTGGGTGAATTTGATCTTAAAAATATAGTTATTTATTCAATATGTGGAGGCAAGGGCAACTACATATTCAAAATCGTGGCTGAAAATTTGACGATCGTTCATTTAGGCAGATTGCAGGAAAAACTTAATGACGATGAATTAGAAAAAATTCTTAATCCTGACATATTATTTATTCCAGCCGGTGGCCAGCCAAATTATATTGACCGCAAATCAGCTGCCAGCCTGGCCATGACTCTAGAGCCCCGTATAATTATGCCCATCGGATACAATTGCGATACAGAACCGGATTCAAAACCAGTATCACTATTCATTTCCGAAGTTGGATTAAAACCGGAAAATGAATCTAAAAAAGTAATTATCAAAAAAAAGGATCTGCCTCAAGAAGAAACAAGATTAATAATCCTTGACAAGGAGTAACTATATTAAGATACCTGCTTGCCGACAGGCAGGCGTAGCGACGAAGTAATCTAGTCTAGCTATATTGTAACGGGATTGCCTCGCTTACGCTCGCAATGACAAAATAAAAATTTATGAAAAAAATCGGCCGAGAAAAAATCAATATGAAAAAAACTGCTCCCAAAAAAGCCGAACCGGAATTAAAACTGGTTATAAAACAAGAAAACCCTCAAACCAAAAAACTGATGTGGTTTAGCGTTGCCATATTTATGATCGCCATAATTTCGCTTTGGGCATGGGCAACCAAACTAAAATTTTCTGATTTAAACTTGGAAAAAACTCCGGAAAACCTGCTTTTAAACAGAACGCAGGAAGAATGGGATAAAATTTTTAATCAAACAAAAGAAGAACAGGATCGAAAGGCAACAAGTGAAAAACTAAAGGATCAAGTCGACAAGCTGTTATCTAATTTAGAAAAAATTTCTAAACAAACCACTGCGACCGACACCGGAACAAGCACCGACGCTAGCACAGCCACGACAACATTTACGGATAATCATACAACTGCGAGCACCACTGCTTCTACAACCATGCTTACTGCCACATCCTCTTTATTACAATAATTATACAATTTAACAAATCTATGCCAAAACAAGAAAAACTGGATATTATAAAAATCGGAACTGTCACTGATGCCCCAATTGTAGACGAAATGAAAAAGTCATACTTGGATTATGCTTTGAGCGTAATTGTTTCACGCGCTTTACCAGATGTACGAGACGGTTTAAAACCGGTTCACCGCCGTATTCTTTACGCTATGTGGAATATAGGATTGCGCCATACTGCCAAATTCCGCAAATCCGCCCATGTAATAGGAGAAGTGATGGCCAAATACCATCCTCATGGCGATGCGTCAATTTATGATGCCATGGTGCGCATGGCGCAAGATTTTTCCATGCGCGTTCCACTGGTGCACGGACAAGGCAACTTCGGATCAATGGATGGAGATAACGCCGCGGCAATGCGTTATACAGAAGCTAAATTAAGAGCTGTGGCCGAAGAGATGCTTTTTGATATTGAAAAACAAACGGTTGATTTTAAACCTAACTATGACGGATCTCATCTTGAGCCCTGGGTATTGCCAACCAAAGTACCTAATTTATTGGTAAACGGCACAACCGGAATTGCAGTCGGCATGGCCACTTCCATTCCTCCGCATAATTTATCCGAAGTGTGCGATGGAGTAATTAAATTGATTGAAAAACCCACAACAACCATTGACGATCTTATTGAGATCATACAAGGCCCTGATTTTCCGACTGGTGGCATAATTTATAATAAAAAAGACATGGCCGCCGCCTTTTCAACCGGTCGCGGTGGCGTGGTAATACGCGCTAAAACCGATATAAGAGAAGACCGAGCAGGAAAATTTAAAATTATAGTTACAGAAATACCATATATGGTCAACAAAGCTACCTTGATTGGAAAAATAGCAACTCTGGTTCAGGAAAAAAAGATTGAGGGCATCAAAGACCTGCGTGATGAATCATCAAATAAAGACGGCGTGCGCATTGTAATTGAGTTAAAAAAAGATTCATACCCTAAAAAGATTTTAAACAGACTGTACAAACTAACCGACCTGCAAACCACATTTCATTATAATATGTTGGCTTTGGTAGATGGATTACAGCCAAGGGTTCTAAATTTAAAGAATGTATTGGAAGAATTCATAAAGCATCGCCAAGAGGTAATCAAGCGCCGTACTCAATTTGAATTAGACAAAGCCAAAGAGAGAGCTCATATTTTAGAAGGATTAAAAAAGGCCTTGGATAAAATTAATGAGGTAATAAAAACCATTCAGGCATCCAAAGACAAAGAACAGGCCAAAGTCAATTTGATAAAAAAATTCAAATTTACTGAAAAACAGACCTTGGCAATCTTGGAAATGAAATTGCAACAACTTGCCAATTTGGAAAGAAAAAAGATATTGGACGAATTAAAAGAAAAAAAGGAATTAATAAAAGAACAGGAATCTATTTTGGATTCTGAAAAAAAGATGATGGCCATTATTAAGAAAGAAACCCAATTTATCAAAGAAAAATACGGCGAAGACAGGCGCACGCAAATCATCACGCGAGGGATTAAAGACTTCAGAATGGAAGATCTGGTGCCAAATGAATCTACTATTATTATGGTAACTTCGGATGGCTATATAAAACGCTTGCCACCGGACACGTTTAAACAGCAATCGCGAGGTGGCAAGGGGGTAATCGGCCTAACCACCAAAGAACAAGATGCTATTGATATGATGCAGGTGACCAACACTCATGACAATATCTTATTTTTCACCTCGCGTGGCCGTACATTCCAAATGATGGCTTACGATATCCCTCAAAGTAGCCGTACTGCCAAAGGCCAAGCCATGGTAAACTTCCTCCAGCTGGCGCCGAATGAAAAAGTAACCGCCACCCTGGCCATGAGCGACTTGACTAGCGCAAAATACCTGGTAATGGTAACTCAAAAAGGAATAACTAAAAAAACAGCCTTGGAAGACTTTGCCAATGTCAGAAAAAGCGGTCTTATTGCCATCAAGCTTAAATCCGAAGACAGTTTGGAATGGGTTAAGCCATCATATGGAAAAAATGAGATAATTATTGCCACAAAAAAAGGCCAGGCCATCAGATTTAAAGAAAAAAATATACGGGCAATGGGGCGATCAGCCAGTGGAGTGCGTGGCATCCGCCTTAAAAATAATGATCAGGTTATCTGCATGAATATAATTGATCCAAAAAATGAAAACTTGGAACTGCTTACCATTTCCGAAAACGGCCTGGGCAAACGCACACCACTAGCTCAATATCGCTTGCAAGGACGAGGCGGAAGTGGAATCAAAAGCTCATCAATCACCGCCAAAACCGGCGATATAGTGCAGGCAAGAGTGGCTGACAGAATAGAATTCAAGGATCGCGATCTGATTATAATGTCTATTAAAGGGCAGGTTATCAGACTGCCATACAGGTCAGTTTCCAGCACAGGGCGCACAACTCAAGGCGTGCGCTTGATGAGATTTAAAGCCACTGGAGACAGAGTGGGAAGCATTACATTGTTATAATGGCATGCGATGCCTGATTAGAACATTGCCGGCCTTAAGCAAAAGTATCACCGACATCACAATGACAATCGCCTTAAAATGAAAACCGAGAAAATATACTAGACTTAATAAGGTATTTTCTTGCTTGATCGCATTTATTTGTAAAACCTGCTCGCTCTCCATGTCTGTTTTCTTATCATTAACCAACTCAACATAAATAATCTGGTTTCCCAAAGCCAGATTTTTTATTGGCATATTGACAACTTGCTTTCCGGAACCAAAAGGAATTGAACGCAGGGTTACGGTTTTTAAAATTCTCGTTTGCAAACTGGTACGGTCTTGGTTATATATTTGCAAAAGCAAGCTTCTTTGCGCCGAATATGTATTGCCATTATTCTCTATGTCCAGTTCCAATGATACTTGACCGGGTAAAAATACTTTGGAAGCCATGGCCGACAGGATTCTAATTGATTTCACTTCAAACCGATCTACTCGTTTTTTGCTAATCACCAAATTTAAAGGAAATTGAAAACCCACTTTGGCCTGCGCTTTGCCACCCTCATCTAACAGCTCGCTGGTGAATGATATAGAGGCTTGATAAAAATCTTCTTTGGCATCCTTGGGAATGGAAATAACAACCGGAATTTTAACTCTATTGGAACTAGATGATAATTTAATTGGCCGGCCATAATTAATTCTAATCCATTTTTTTATAAAAGGATTATTTAAACTGGCCTTAACTATCTTATCACTGGAACCATTTTGTGAAAATACCAGGTCAAACTCTTTGGTATCTCCGGGAGCCATATACACATCTTCTATTTGAGCAGGCGTAATGCTAAAACAAAACACCTGTTTGGGAATAAACAATAAAAAAGAAAAAACTGTTAACATTAATAATATCCGCAAATTAAAATTCATAGTGTGTTTTGATTATGGCCAAGACAGGTCATTTTTAACTCCATTAATATCTATAATATTAGTATAACTACCAGTCTTTCCTGGAAAAGGAATCTCCAAACCCCACCAAATTGTTCCTGACTGCAATAATGACGAACTAGTTGTTTTAGGAATATTGATGTTGACACTGGCACCGGGAGAAACTAATAATGCAGTTCCATTATCATAACTTGTATTAGTAGCCAAAGCATAATGGATATTGCCAACCGGAACAGTACTGCTAGCGCCATAGTAGCCGGCTGTAATACTTCTAATTTCTGGAGTAAGATTAGGCACATAAGTGGAAGTTGTTATTTGCAAATTGGCTTTATATTGAAAATATCTATTATCGCTAAGATTGATTAAATCAAGTAATGGAGGTCTCGCGCTCTTATTATATAATTCGGAATAATATGTGCTAGCTGTTCCACCCGGTCCAATAAAACTTTCTCCTAGACAATCTATATCATCGCATGAACGAACCTGATACCGCAATTTATTAGCACCCCTTTTATGTATAGCGCTAATTTCAGACTGTGTGAGAGCACGATCAAACATAGCTACCTCTTCTATTCTACCATTAAAATAAGGCCTATAATGCCAACCTTGTTCTTCATCATCATAAGTGAAAGTACTGTGTTCGCTGGAACCAATTATCCATTTTTTATTTGTATCTAAAGGGTTAGAAACTGTCCCATAAGTCGCTAAAGCAGTTTGGGAAACGCCATTATAGTAAAGCGACCAATTTTGATTTTGCCAAACAAGAGTTACTAATATCCAGGTATGAATAGGTTCGGGTTTTGGCCATAGCTTGTAATAAGATATGCCTCCATTGCCCCTGTTGTGCAAGCTTATATAGTCACTTGTTCTTCCATAAAATTCAATGTCATCAGCATCTCCGGCGCCCCTATTAAAAATAAAATTATAATTAATATGGGAATTAGCCCAAATCCATGCAGACAATGTATACTCGGAGGTGAAATCCAAGCTGGCGTCGTTTGCAACATTTATCTGATGATAAGTTGTGGTATTCCATCCGGTAAAAAAATAATGTCCATTTAGTAATAGATGATCTATTTGATAACCAGGACAGGTATTGTTGTCATAAGAACAAGACCCATTATTATTATAACCTGAGTCATCAACAAAAACAGTACTGCTAACTCCATCATTTAAATGCAATAATAGAACATTACCGGTCATATCCATATTCCCTTGGCTATAACCACTCTCTATTTGACCGTTATTGGGTAGCTCTTTATACATTGGGTACAATGATTGCCATTCAAAGGATACCCATGGCTTGCCCGCCGTACCAGAATCTTTAATATCAGAAGTAAATGTTCCGCTGGCAGACGTCTGGCCAGATGACGATAACTCTAACCAAGAGCTAGTACTGCTCCATTGGGTATTAGTATAAACACCATTATCAAAATCAGTTTGATCGTTATCTGTAAGGCCTATCGCCGATATATTGCAATAATTCACGGTAATATTATCAATTTCCGGACTAAGCATTCCGTCATCAGTTTCCAAATTAGCCTGATATTGGAAATATCTATTATTGCTAATATTTGTTAAACCCAAATATGGCAAATCAATACTATTATCAGATAATTCCGAATAATAAGTATTACCGGTTCCATCTGGTCCCATAAAACTTTCTCCTGAACATTCTACATCATCACAAGAACGAACTTGGTATTCAACCCTATTAGCACCACGCTTATACATATTATTAACTTCGGTGGCCGATAAAGTTCTATTGAAAAAAGCCACCTCATCTATCTTGCCGTCAAATTCTTTTGTTGGACCAAAGGTCGAATGATTAGAACTGCCAACAAGCCAATCTAAATTAGTATCAAGAGGATCCAATTTACTTGTAGAAGTATTCACTTGCGTCCCATTAATATATAACTTCCAAATATTATCTCCCCATGTAATCACTAAGTGGCTCCATTGTTCTGTTACGGGATTTGTCCATCCATCTACATAAGATAAAGTGCCACCATTATTACGATTATGCAAAGCTACCAAGCCATCGGTTCTTAAAAATACCTCTATGTCATCAGTGTCGGTCAAAGTTCTGGAAAAAAGCAACTCGTAATTTCTAATCTGATCCGGATAAATCCAAGCGGACAAACTGTAATTAGTAGTAAAATCCAAATTATCTTCTTGAGATATCTCTATATAATCATTATCACCATCAAAATCAAAAGTTCCATTTAATTTTCCACCAGATGCATAAGTTGGACAAGTAGTATCAATATCATAACAAACTCCGACAGCATTATTGCCCGAGCCATCAGAAAAACTAACACTGCTTGCACCGTCGTCCAAATGTAGTAAAAGAACATTGCCGGTCATGTCCATATTTCCTTGGCTATAAGCAGTTTCTATCCCGCCGTTATCAGGCAATTCTTTATACATCGGTCTTTGCGGTGTCCATTGCAAATATTTCCAGGCAGTAAATTTATTACCAGTATCAAAAACTTGCGAAGTAAACGCGCCTCCGCCAACTGATTGACCGGAGGGACTCAATTCCAGCCAAGAATTACCGCTATCCCATTGGGTATCTGAATAAGTACCACTATCAAAATCAGCTTGTGCCTCATCCACAACAAATTTTGGCACATCGCCGGTACCATTGCAATTTAACAAGTCTGTTCCGGATAAAATCAAGTCAAGCGAAGTATTGCCGGTAGTACTTACTGTAGTTGTTTTATTAAGGGTTGTATCCTGATACCCCGGAATACCCCCTCCAAATGATATGGTGGTAGCATCCAACTCCAAGGCGGACAAAGAAAGTATATCAGGAGAATTAGCCGGACTATATGCGCTATCAGACTGTGGCAAAGAATCTTCAGCTTCAACCCAAGCGCGCCAATATTCTGCTGTCCAAGGAGTGTCCGTATCTGTTGGATCAGCATAAAATTGTATGTCTGCGCTGCAAGTGGCCGTACAACTATTATCCAAACAACCACTCAAAACACAACTTTCAATTTCATAACAATTATTTTCATCAACACTACACTGTTCACCTCCACTTGCGCCTGAACGATAAACCTTGGCAGTAACTGTCTGTATATCAGCATAACCGTCAGCATCTGATACAACGGCCACAGCCGAGATCGTGGTGGTATTTGCTTCAGCTAATATTATGTCACTCCCACCATTAAGAGAGACACTGGCAACCGTGGGCGCTGAATTAACCGGATCATAAGTGGCGCTGGCATAAACCGAATACAGTTCTGACAAATTGGATGTTGAGGTAGAAGTATATGTAAATTTAACCTTGAGATCATTGGTTTGGGCTTGGGTTAAAGACAGGCCTGAAAAAGTAACCGATTCCCATTTTGTGGTTTCATCTGAATAATTTATATACCTCGTAATATCATATTGCGACGATTCAGCTGAATTCCACAGGTCAACCTCTAAATTCATATCAACTCCGCTTTGGTGATAAACCCAAACCTGTATTTCCGTGGTTGTGGCCACATTTGAAAGATCGGTCAAAGTAAAAAAACTGTATTGATCATAATCACAGGTAATATAGTCGGCTGTCTCGCCTGCAGTGGGCTGACGTATTACATCATCCACAGTTGAATATAAATCTCCTGACGGAGTTGGCGCGCAAGTATTAGAACCATCTCCATTAGGATCCATATAATCAATGGCATCAGATGCTATCTGCCAACTGCGTTCTTCTATATATGATCCTTCAAATTGTTGACTGCTTGAATTCTCTACCTTAACAATTGGCTGTACCATCACAGAAGTTGTTGCCATAGTATCAGCTATATCTAAAGTTGAACTGGCAGTACTGCTAGCCATAATTATAGGCGTTTCTTTGGCCTGGATAATATCTTTTCTGATTTTCTTTTTATTTTTATTAGAATGCAATTCCAGAGGACCTAGTAAAAATAAATACGGACTTATATCAGGGGCATTGAATTTATATGACAAAGAATATTCTTGACCCACATCCCAATCCACTTCAGCCGTAACTTTATCAGCATGCACACCAGTCTTGATTTCTATATCCTGCAAAGTAATCTCCGAACCGGCTTGAGTGATTATTAATTCTTTAATCACAAATCCATGCGGGACCATTTCAATCAGATTTCCTATAAAATCCTTATTAGGCTTTATTTTAACTTCCATAACATAATCAGCCGGCGGATAAATACGAGTAGGTCCAACACGCTCAATCACAAAATCAACCTGGTCTTTTACGCTAAAGCTATCGGTAATACTGCGATCATTTTTGATATCAGTCAAAACCACGCCATATTGACCTAATATATCAATTGGATAATAAGCAAAGTAATCCGGAACATCTGTAATATTATCCATGCCACATTGTCCGGATTTCTCAACCACCAACGGCTGATTGACACCATTGGGTTGGATAATTTCTAAATTAAGATTGGCGTCGCAAACAGTATGGCCCTGTTCATCCAAAACAGCCATCTGTAAATAAGCAACTTCCCCGGGTTGATAAACTGCCTTATTACTATTAAACGCCATTAATCCCCAAGTAATCTCTTGCTGATAAGACATTACCTTTCCACCCTCATAAACATTCACTTCCACAGCATATTTACCGGCCGGCAATTTATATGCTTTCTTACTGATGTTTACATCAAATTTTCCATCTGATCCCAGTTTAATAGTTGGTTTTAAATTGTTGATTATTCTGCCTTTGACATTTCTCACATAAGCTCTGACAAAAAAATCCTGCTTGACTATATTTTTTTTACCATTAAAATACTGCTTTATTTTCCTGATAAAACTATCTATGCCAAGCTCTTTTTGTGAGTAAGAAAATGTTAGATTAACATCTTCTCTTAAATTAAAATCTTTCTTATTTGAAGCCAATGTAATATTCTGCTGTTCAATTTGTCTAACTACTTGACTTTCTATCCAAACCGCATCAACAAATATAGGGCTGGCCGGCTCATTAAAACTCTGCTTATAGGTTATCTTAATTTTTTGTGTCTTAAGCTGGGCAACATTCTCAATATACGGTAAAGAAAAATAGTAATAACCCTGATTTTCAGAATTGGAACGCAATTCATTCAATGGCATGCTCACTAATTTAGTCCAATTATTTCCATCTCCATAACTTATGATAATAACCTGTCTGGCATTGCCTATCTCATTTGCAAAAGAAATACCCAGATAAACATTTTCCAATTTTGAATCTTGCTCAGTGCCTGATGGCTTCTTAATAATATTAAATTCACCTACCACCAAGCTCATGCCCTGATCTTCTGCTTGCATAACTCTGGAGACTTTAGATTTTTCAATATTTTTTTTGATTGTGGATGTGGTTGAAGAAGAAACCAGCGTGCTGGAAACCGTTGTGGTGGAAAATTCCAATGTGCTAGTAGTTGAAGTTGTTATCATAATTGAACTGGTGGCTGTTGTACTAGAATTGACAGTTTCAATCGGGCTAGTGGTGGGAATATCAATATCAATTGGTGGAATCCACGTACTAGTAGTGGTAATCACAGTTTCAATAGTAGTAGTATCATCAATAACCTCTGGCGTACCAATTGGTACAATAATTACACCAGTGCTGGTTGGTAATTCAGCACTAACCGTACCAGTGGATACATGATCGGGCTCTACTTGTATAATGGAAGTGGAAACAATAGGAGTACTGGAAACAACAAACTCAACCACATCCGTAGTTTGTGTAGCATAGGCTTTGGGCGCAAAAAAATCTCTGAATTTTTTAAAGATGTTGTTTAAAAATCCAACTTGTTCTTCTGTGCTGGTAGTGACATCATCAGTTACCTCATCAATTGTGCCTGTGGTGATAGATTCAATAATCGTAGAAGGATCTAAAATCATGGGTTCTTCGGGCTGTTCCGTGCTTGTGGATAACTCAAACTGGTCAAGTTGTTCACCGACATCGGTCGTGGAAGTAAAAATTATGGTTGAAACGGTTGATGTTGCCACGCTGGTTGAAGAAGAGATCGTGCTGGAAGAATCATCCGATAAATCCGCAGGCGCTTCCATGGGCTTTTTTATTTCCACAAAGTAAGTTTTTGGATAAGCCGAATTTCTTTCATTAAAACCTGTTGTTTTTGAATTTGGATTTAAATTTCTATATAAGACCGCTTGGCTGTTTTCCCAATCTCCGGTAACAAGATTTGGCACAGCCATAATTGATTGTTTGTCACTCATCGGAGTAGCCTGTTTTGTAGTAAACGAGGAACCCAAAACTATAACCGCAATCAATACAGCAGATACATATCTATGAAATTCAAATGAATGTTTGCGCATAAATAATATACCCAAAAAAAGCAAAAAACGCACTTACCTTGCAGTAATTATATCATAATTTTATTTTTTTTCATAACAAAAAAACGCCCGGACAAAGCCAGGGCGTTTTTGCAATTCTTATCAAACCATTATTGACCAGTAGACCCATTCAATTCAATCGTGCCAGTACAAGTTCCGGCCACACCAGTAGAAGGCATTTGTATCTTAAACAAAGTACTGGTATTAGGAGGAGGATTACCAACATCTCTATCTTCTAGATTCGTACCAAAACCAACTGGGGCAGAAGAGGCAAGAGCAGTAAATCCTGTAAGGCCTGGATCACTTGATGTACCTGCATAAAAAGCGGTTGAAAGCAAGTTGACATCTGAAGCAGTACAATTAAAATCAGCAGGTATCTGAATTTGCAGATCTAAATCTCCTTCATTGCCAGTATTGGTTATGGTAATAGTCTGTTCAGCTGAAATCGCACCCAAAGCTATATTACCAAAATCTAGCTCGTGATCACTAAGATTCAAAGCCCTCAATAGTGGTATATCTTTATCTAGATTATTAGCTCCGGTAAGAGTACCTCCATCAGTCACAGTAGCCTGAACTATCCATGTACCTTCGTCAGCAAAGTAAGGTATATCAAATTGACAAGCATAAATACCTGTTGTATCAGTACCACCATCGGTACAGTCACTCCAACTACAGGATACATTGGCATCTCCACCGTTATTATCTTCACCATCAAAATAATAACATTGATCCAGATTTCTTTCTCCAACAGAATCGCAACCAGTTAAAGCGATTAGAGAACTATTGTAATAACTCATTACAGTTTCTCCATCTACTGCTATTTCATCGCAACCATTGTTATCAGTAAAAAGCACTGACAAGAACCTAGCACTGGATGTAGCGCCTTCGCTTAATGCAAAACCAGATGCTGTCAAAGATGTATCTCCAGCAGAAGTACCCATTTCTATAGAACTAATAGTTGGAGAAGCATTGGCAACAGTGGCTGTGCCGGTAACGGTCTCTTCATCAGTTTGAGATCTTAATGATACGAAAATTAATATGATTAATAATCCAGCCACGCCTAGCACGGCGGCCAGAAGATAATGGTATTTTGATTTTTCTTCCATATTTTTTATAATAATTATTTAAAATAACCGACCTTTATTTATTCTACGCTCACCTTAGCCTTTATACTTTCTTCTCCATATCCTTCCACTTGTACCTTTCCTTTTATTGCTTCAGTCTGTTCTGCTGGTTCGGCTTTGTCTTTAATGTAAACAGTGGTCTTTTCCAATACTTCTCTTACTGGTTGAACTTTCATGGGCTTATTGCTCACCACCAACACTGTCCCGATTACCACTGCCAAAAAAACCCAGACCAATGAAATCGGAACTAAAAATTTTTGCATATTATCACCTCCTTTCTTGGTTAATTTTGTGTATTATCATATCTATCTTTTTTAGCTTTTTTTAATTTAATATAAAGAATGATCATAAACACAATCAAAATCGTAATTACCACTCCAACTCCTATATAAATCAATAAATTTTTACTAACAATACCTTTTTTTACAACATCTGGCTTGCCCACTTGAAATTTCTTTTCCATTGTTTTAGTTTGATTGACTCCATATTCAAAATATGCTTTGGCAAGATATTCTCCATTTTCAGCCGGACGATATGTTAAATTGAATTCGCCAGATTTTGCCTTGCCAACCATTTTTTGATCTGATCTCAATAAATCCAACGATATATCTGATTTGATTATTTCCACATAAAAAATAGATCTTAATGCCACATCTCCTTTGTTAGTTATAGTTCCGCTAAATTTGACCAATTCATTGGGCTCAAACTCAATTTTACTTATATCAAATTTATCAAACACGGCTGATTGAGCCAAAGTGCCTTCAGCATATATGTCAATAATATCACCAGCCTTTTCAAAAACTTTTTCGCCCCTGAACCAAAAAGTTGTAGTTGCTAAATATCTTCCTTTACTCAATCCATGCTCTTTAATCAAGTCCAATATCTGGCTATGAGAAGCCAACGCAATCGGAACTTCCTGCTTATCAAATACTATTTTAGCAAAGTTAGTCTTATCTGTAATATCAGAAAGTTCAACCTCCACTTTATCTGGAATAAAGTTAACATTTCCTTGGTTTTCTATATAATAAGAAATCCTTAATGGGGAATTAACTTCAGTTGAATTAAAAACAAAATTCTTTAAAGTATATTTTAACACCTCTTTGTCAGTAACGGTAAATCTTATACTAACAACCACCCCAACTGACAAGCTAGCCCCGCTTTGACCGTTCATCTTAAACTCAACCGGATCGGATATTCTGCTAAGTTTAAGCTGGGCCTCGTATTCCCCATTGGCCGCGCCTTGTGGATAAATATAAAAACTAAAATATTTAATTGTTTCTCCTTTTTCAAATTTTATAATTTTTTCAGGCAATTCAATATACCTGGCGCCTTCTTTGCTTACAGATGGGGCGTAATATGCCTCGCTGTCAGAATCCTTCTCCATTCTGGTCATATAAATTTTCCTTTCCACTCTTACCCCGTTTACTGTGTCTTTTACCACCCCTGGCGACATACCTATGCCAAAGGCAAGCGCTTGTTGTGAAAATATTAAAAAACTTGCGCAAATTATCAGTATCGCGCCCAATAATCTTATTATTAAAAATCTTTTTAATATATTCATAACAAATTAACAAAAATAATATAACCAATTAATTTTAAATTCTGCCTTACCGTCTCCAACAAACCGCCACCCCATCTTAAATCTTGTAAAAAACTTTTTTTGATATTTTGCTCTTTGTAGAAAACACCGACAGTCTGCGTTTTCAATATCTTGCCGTGGTCACTTATATACAAATCGGCTTGATAATTTTTATTTGCCTGCACAGCATATATATCTGTTTCCAATCTCATCTCTTTGTGTGCGAACGGACCCACGCTTAAAATTCCTTTATTTAATTCAATAGTATCAGTATTCTGTAAATCATCAGCCGGAGCCAATGTAATTTTTATTGAATCTATGTTTTCTTCAACATTTCCTTGGTTGTTTAACTGGGTGATAATTTTGAATTTCCTTTCATCCTGACTATAATAGAAAAAAATATTTTCTATATTCAGTTCTCTTCGCTCTTGCTTTGCAATTCCAAAACTTAATTCACATGATACAAATATGCCTAAACTCGCTCCTGCATCTTTTTCTTGAGCCAATATTGGAGAAACTCTTACTCTTGCGTCATAAGATCCCTCTTCTGCTTTACTGGCATCTATAACCAAAACAAATTTTTTCAATCTCTCTCCAGCCTTCATCTCCAACACCCCTGTTTTATTATCTTTTAAACTCAAATACTTGGCTCCGCTTCCATCAAAACTTACCCGATATTTTTGACTTCCATGGTCTTCGTCGGGCGATCTAGTTATATAAAACTGCTTTTGTTCCACCACTGTTCCTTTTTTAATATCCTTAAATTCTAATCCTGATGGGCTGATCCCCATTGCTTTTACCAAACCAGGTGACAAAAATACACAAAAAGCTATAACTAAAATTAGGTATTGATATTTAATTTTCATCTTTAAATTTGTTAATGCTTTTTATATTCATTTCCTTATGCTGTTATTATAGCATACTTTTGGTTTTAAATAAATCACCGGCATTTTTACTGTGGATAAACTATTTGATAACCCTTCCGATAATGGTTGATCTATGAACTGGCCCCCATGAACGAGAATCTCCGCTATGCATACGATTATCTCCTAAAACAAAATAATAATCCGGCGGAATAAAAAACCATGCCGGGCCTTGTTGATAATCGGTTTTTGTATAAACCAGATCGCTTAAGTATTTGCTTTCATCTAAAACCAACTCGCTTTCTTCAGGATCTTTTTTAATATAAACTTTTCCTCTTTTGACCGTAACTAATTCGCCGGGCAAGCCAATTATCCTCTTAAGGTATAATTTATTATTTGGCACATCAATCACTTGCACAATTTCGTAACGCTCCGGCTTTTTAAACCAATAAACATATTTATTAACAAAAAATAGATCATTATCAATAAAATTCGGCTCCATGGATCGGCCATTTACCCTGCCAGGACTTATCACAAAAAATCTAATAACCAAAAGCACTAGAGCGAACAAGGCGATGGTATAAAATATCAGCCATATATAATTACCAAAGGCCCTGATTGATTTTTGAAAACCTTGTTTTATTCTTGTAAAATTCATAACATGCGCATTTAGTCATCAAATAATCTTACTCAAATAGTATTGGTTGGGTCATATAACATCTTACTATACTATTTAGCTAATTTTTTAATAATTTTAATCTTTTTATTAATTTGTTTTTTAAGCATCACTGGGTCTAAAGATAA
>JBDROJ010000044.1:0-11735 GCA_043810165.1 bacterium | reverse complement strand
GTAGACAACACCATTTTATTAGTTTTGTCTGCTCCTAAATTAGTCATGTTTTTGCTGTATTTAGCTAAATTATGACTATATTATATCATTTTTTGAGTTGATTTAAAAGTGGATAATTTGGGGTATTTGGCGACAGTGCCGTTAAAGAAAGAACACTAGTCACTTAATCCTTTAAAGTTAGAAGAAGAAATTGATAAAAGATTAAGAATAGTATTTAATTTACAAAAAAACTGTGATATACCGATGGTAAAAGAATGATTTGGGTAACCGTTTATTTTTATCTACTGCGGGTCTGCTCTGGATTTTAAATTTATGCTCAAACAAAATACTACCACCGGTACAATGACCACAAAAATGGCATTTAATGTTTTTTAACAGCTATCATACTCTGCAAAATCCCTATTAATAACAAACTAACAATTAAAGAGGACCCCCCATAACTGACAAATGGCAGTGTAACGCCAGTGATTGGGAGCAGGCCTATATTAGCTCCAATATTGGTAAAAAATTGAACCACAAACAGAATCAAAATACCTGCCGCGGTTATGGCTACAAAATCGTCCTTGGAATTTTTAATTATAACAATCAATCGCCAGAAAATCACGGCAAATAAAATTAACATGGATGATACCCCGGCAAAGCCAAGTTCCTCACCGATAACAGCAAAAATAAAATCAGTTTGCGCTTCAGGTAAAAAATGCAGTTGGCTTTGTGAGCCAAATCCCAAACCGCGTCCACCAAGCTTGCCAGCCCCAACAGCAATCATTGATTGCGTTAAATTATACCCGGATCCCAAAGGATCCCTGCCAGGATCAACAAAAACAGCTAGTCTTTCTTTTTGATAATCTTTTAAAAAGAAAAACCAGCCAAACACGGAAACAAAAATTACCAGCAAGATAGTGGTTAGTATATGCAAACGGCGCGCGCCAACCACCAACATTAAACCAAACCAAATCATGCATAATAAAATAGCTGAACCGAGGTCAGGCTGAATAATCACCAAAGCTACGGATAAAAAAGAAATGAAACCGGTACCATAAAAAAACAAAGGGCGATCAAAACGCCTGCCAAAATGGGAAATGCTATATGCAAGAATTAAAATCAATCCAGCCTTGGCTAATTCAACTGGTTGAAAAGAAAAGCCCATCAAACTAAACCAACTCCTGGTTCCGCGAATGGTCTGTCCAAAAAATAAAACTAGCATTAAAATTACAATTGAGAACAAATACCACCATTTGGCCAAATTACGCCATAAATTGTATTGAGCCAGACTAGCTGTGATCAATAAAAAAAAGCCTATACTGGCCGAAATCATCTGTTTCTTAAAAAGAAGCAGACTTTCCCCCCTTGATAAATCAATGCTATAAATGGCTATTCCTCCGATTATTGTCAACAATAAAACCGCCCCAATCAAGTACCAGTCATAATTCCGAAGCGATAACTTGCGCAAGTTGAACATAAACTATTTTTCTGGCTGTATATATATTTCTTGATTATATATATTAATCAAAGGAAAAGCAACTACACGATCAGCACTTAAGCTCGGGGAATAACTTCTCAAGTCAACTTGTTTTTGTTCTAATGATTTGAAGTATCTAAAATCTATTGGCAATAAACCCACAAAGCCCGACTGGTTATACATTCCAACATAGAACTTAACATCTTGATAATTATACGGGCTGGAATTAGTTAGGGTAAATTTAATTATATGAGCATCAGCTTGCCCTCCAGATTCAGAGTATGACCTAATAAATTTAAAATTAGATACTCTGAAATCAAGCCGATAATCTTGCCAGTTCTTAGTGTCTTTAATTTCATGGGTGTCAATACGTTGCCAAGACAGATTTTTCATAACAAGCCTTGGAATACCTGGATGTGAACCACTCTCAATACCCATAAAGGCTACTGGCCTGGTTTGACCTGGTAATAAAAATCCGGCTCTGGTATCAGTCTGCTCCTGACCAAATTCAAAATGGTAATCAAAGCTAGACACAAAGCGTTCGTTTGGATTAGTTATTTCAGCCACGGCATCATATTTATTCACTCCGCTAGAAAATACTTGCACACCCACTATCTGCAAAGGCTTGGCTGTAAAACCAATATTGATCCCGCCATAATCAATTGAACTAATTAATTGTTTCTCTAAAACTTTCTGTTCAGGCAATTCCAATAAAAACATACCCCATTTCCATAAACTAAAAGTCCAGCCTGTGGCGATAACCAACACTAAACTTACAACTGATAACCTATACAAAAAAATCTTGTGTTTGGCAAACCACAAACCAGCTTTTAATTTGCCCGCGCCCAACTCACCAGATGGGTCAATATATTCTCCCAAATTAACCCTTTCAGGTACAGGTACATAAGGCGCGCTATTCTGGGCTTGTGGCTTCTTGTTTTGTAAATTGTATAAATTTAATGCCATGACATTTATTATGATATAAAGAAGCTGTATTAAATTATTTCTAATTTAAAAAATTTAACATGGATTCAAATACAACTTAATTATAACTAAAATTTTAATTTATAGCAATATTCAAGGCTTGTATTTTTCAACTCAATATGGTAAAATACTATCAATATTTTTAACTATTATAACCGAATATGCCTAAAAAACGTACGCAAAAAGGGAGAATAATCGATAATACCAAAACCGAAATAAGAAAAGCTGACAATAAATCCATTAAAATAAAAAAAGAAGTCAAGCCGACTAAAAAACTAACTGACAAACCAAAGAAAAAAACTAGCTCAAGTGATTATGATGCCAAAAATATTACTGTGCTTGAGGGCCTAGAAGCAGTTAGAAAACGTCCTGGCATGTATATCGGGTCCACTGGCCCCACTGGCCTGCATCATTTGGTGTGGGAAATTATGGACAATGCCATTGATGAAGCCATGGCAGGTTTTTGTACTGAAATTCACGTCACATTCCTGCCTGACCATATGGTAGAAGTACGGGACAACGGACGCGGTATACCTGTTGACATACATCCAGTAGAAAAAATCAGCGCTTTGGAAGTAGTCATGACTAAATTACATGCAGGCGGTAAATTTGGCGACGGTGGATACAAAGTATCCGGTGGTTTGCATGGTGTTGGCGTATCTGTAGTCAATGCCTTATCTTCTTATACCAAAGCTGAAATTCATCGTGACGGCAAAATTTGGATGCAAGAATATAAAAATGGCGGTGTGCCAGTTAAAAATGTTAAAGCGGTTGGTAAGAGCAAGATCACTGGTAGCGTAATAACTTTTCGACCGGATGAAACAATCTTCGATACCATAAATTTTGAATGGAAAACCATTATCAACCATATCCGTCAGCAAGCTTACTTAAACAAAGGTATAAGAATATTTATCAAAGATCAAAGATCTAATGAAGAAAAAGACATTGATACTACATCCATTCAATACCCTAATCCGACCTTTCAGTTCTATTTTGAAGGTGGAATAGCTTCATATACTCGTCATTTAAATCAAAACAAAGAAGTTAAAAATGAAAAAATCTTCTATGTTGATAAAGAAATGGATGAGGTCAAAGTAGAAGTCGCCCTGCAGTATACTACTGAATTTACTGAATCAGTATTTGCTTTTACCAATAACATTCACAACCCTGAAGGCGGAACACACATGGCCGGATTTCGAACTGCCCTAACAAGAAGCTTAAATACTTTTGCTCGCAACAAGAACATTTTGAAGGAAAAAGATAAAAATCTAACTGGCGAGGACGTGCGCGAAGGCCTGAATGCCATAATTTCCATCAAAGTTAAAGATCCTCAATTTGAAGGGCAAACCAAAGCCAAATTAGGAAATACCGAAGTAAAATCCGTTGTTGATACTGTCATGAGCGAAGCTTTATTAATTTTCTTGGAAGAGAACCCAAGAGATGCTGAAGCAATTATTGGCAAATGCCTATTATCAGCTAGGGCACGCAATGCCGCCAAAATGGCCCGCGACACTATTTTACGCAAAGGTGCTCTAGAGGGATTTACTTTGCCAGGCAAGCTGGCAGATTGCTCCAGTCGCAACGCCGAAGAAACAGAGTTATATATAGTTGAGGGCGATTCGGCCGGAGGTAGCGCCAAACAAGGACGCAATCGATCTTTTCAGGCCATTCTGCCCTTGCGTGGAAAAGTCTTGAATGTTGAAAAAGCGCGCCTGGATAAAATCTTATCCAATAATGAATTAAAATCTCTAATTATCGCCATGGGCACAAATATTGGCGAACAGTTTGATATATCCAAATTGAGATATCATAGAGTCATTATTATGACAGATGCTGATGTGGATGGATCGCATATCCGCACTCTGCTCCTAACATTTTTTTATCGTTATTTTCAAGAGCTCATTACTCAAGGACATATTTATATTGCACAACCACCATTGTACGGGATCAAGTATGGTAAAGAATTAAAATATGTTTTTACTGATGAAGAAAAAGAAGAATACCTGCAAATGCTTGAAAAAAATAACAAGACATCCAAAACTAAAAAAGTCGTAGATATAGACTCGGACGAGGCTTCAGATCAGGCCTCTGCCGAGGGTACGAACGAGTCAGAAAGTCAGACATTAAAAATTGACGGCATCAAAGTAAATATCCAGCGCTACAAAGGTCTTGGCGAAATGGATCCAGAACAATTATGGGAGACTACCATGAATCCGGAAAGCCGAAAAATGAAGCGCGTTACCATTGTGGATGCTGAAATAGCTAACCAAACTTTTGAGACCTTGATGGGAGATGAAGTGGCTCCACGCAAAAAATTCATTCAAACTCATGCTAAACAAGTGGAAAATTTGGATATTTAATAACCTGTTATTATCCACAACACCACCACAACACCACTTGACACAACTGTGTATTTCTGCTATGCTTTAAACATAAGAAATATCACAGCCAACAGGGCTGTTTTTAAATAACAGATTTATGAAGATAAATAAAATAATCCAAGCGATAAAATCGTATTTTGTCGGCGCTTATCGCGAATTAAGAAAAGTCACTTGGCCGACTAGAAAGCAAACAATTAATTATAGTGTTTTGGTGGTCGCCATGAGCATCGGCGTGGCCATGTTCTTCAGCATATTAGATTATTTCTTTAATATGGGATTCAACCTGATTATTAGATAAACAAATATGGCTAAACAAACTTTAGATTTAGGAAAAAGATGGTATGTCCTTCATACATACAGCGGATATGAAGAAAACGTCAGGCATAATCTGGAACAAAGAGTTGAATCTTTTGATATGCAAGACAAAATTTTTGGCGTTACAGTGCCAAAAGAGAAAAAAATAAAAATCAAAAACGGAAAACGCACGGTAGTGGAAGAAAAAATCTTTCCAGGATATGTATTAGTGGAAATGATTGTGACTGATGATTCTTGGTATGTTGTACGCAACACCCCTAATGTAACCGGATTTGTTGGTTCTGGCACTACTCCTACTCCAATCGATCAAAAAGAAGTGGATAATTTAATCAAAAGGATGAAAGCTGAAGATCCACAACATAAAATCGATCTTGAAATAGGAGATTCTGTAAATATCACTGACGGACCGTTTAAAAACTTTGAGGGCAAGATTTCAGCGGTTGACCAAGATCGTGGAAAAGTAAAAGTATTAATTACTATGTTTGGAAGAGAAACCCCAGCTGAATTGGATGTAATGCAAGTTAAAAAAGTATAGATAAAAACCGGACTGTCTCTTCAAAGAGAGCTTCTCAGTCCTGATAAATTAATTACCTATGGCTAAAAAAGAAATTGGACAAATAAAATTACAAATTCCGGCAGGAGGAGCGAATCCAGCTCCGCCAGTTGGACCAGCTTTGGGACAACATGGCGTGAATATCCAAGCATTCTGCCAAGAATTCAATGACAAAACCAAAGACAAAAAAGGAGACATTGTACCGGTGATTATTACTGTATACGAAGATCGCAGTTTTAGTTTTGTAATGAAAAGCCCGCCTGCTTCAGAATTAATCAAAAAAGCAGCCAGCTTGAAAAAAGGATCTTCCAAGCCATTGCAAGAAAAAGTTGGAAAAATCACCAAACAGCAAGCAATGGAGATCGCTGAAAAAAAGATGGAAGATCTTAATGCTTACGATATTGAATCGGCTACCAAGATGATCATTGGAACGGCCAGGCAAATGGGAATTACTGTTGAGTAAATATTCAAACCGAGACCACCAAACAAGGCCTCGGTTTTTTTAATTCATGGCCCAAGGTGACATTAAGGCCGATTAAGTTAATGTCTATGAGACAATACCGTTATTTGGATATCATTACGGCCGTATTTGTGGCCGTGCTGATTTTATCCAATATAACTAGCACTAAAATTCTATCTTTGGGCTGGTTTAGCTTTGATGGAGGAACAATTATTTTTCCTCTGGCCTATATATTCGGAGATATTCTAACCGAAGTATATGGCTACGCCCGCGCCAGACGCGTGATCTGGATTGGCTTTGCCATGAACCTTCTGATGGTTATCGTATTCTGGATTGTATCTAGCTTACCGCCGGCAGCTGATGAATTTGCCGTTGCTCAATCCACTGCCTTTAGTTCCCTATTAGGGGTTGTACCGAGAATTGTGCTAGGTAGTTTTGCCGCCTATTTATGCGGTGAGTTTATTAACAGCTACATATTAGCCAAGATGAAAATAAGGTCCAAAGGCAAAAAACTTTGGAAAAGAGCAATCGGTTCAACCATATTTGGTCAATTTGTTGACACTACTATATTTTTACTAATCGCTTTTGCCGGCGTCTTGCCATGGGATTTGCTTTGGATAGTTTGGGTATCAAATTATGTGTTTAAAATCTTGGTTGAAATCGTATTACTACCAGTTACCTACAAAGTTGTTGGCTGGTTGAAGAAAAAAGAAAACGAAGACTACTACGATACTGACACTAATTTTAATCCGTTGAAATTAAAATCGTAACAAACTCCAAAATTAAAACACCCAGACTTAAAATGTTATGGGTGTTTTTTATTTGAAACAAACTCCAGACAAATAACTCTGCCGTTTGTTTTCCTTAAACTTCTCAACCGCATAACGCAACATAGTGCGTGGCATGGTTTTGTGGTACTTTTTCAAAAACTTTTCTTCTGTTTCTTGATCTCGATTTCCCACTTCACGCAACATCCAGCCCACTGCCTTGTGAATGAGATCATGTTCATCATGTAGTAGTATTTCTGAAATTTTTAAAGCATCTTCATATTGATTATCACGTATAAAAGCAAAACAAGAAATTATGGATATACGCTTTTCCCATAAGTTTTTTGACTTGGCTAGCTTGTATAAAATTTTTCTATCTTTTTTGTCTAGTAGGTAATCACCTATTATATAATGAGCAGAAGAATCCACTAGGTCCCAATTATTAATTCTTTTAGCATTTTTGATATAAAAATCTACAATGGTTTTTTTATTTCTATCTTGTTTTATTTTTTTATACTGCCCGACTAAAATAAACAAAGCGGTTAATCTGTATTCGTGTATTTGACTGGATAATAATTTTTGCAAATCGCTTAAATCTAAATCTGGGTATTTTTTAGCAACCTTCCTCTGTTCTGGAACAGAAACACCTAGAAATTTATCCCCTTCCCCATACTGCCCTTTGCCAGTTTTAAAAAACCACAAACAATCTTTGGCTTTTTTCGGATTTGCTATTTTTTTTAGGTCTTTTTTTAATTGATTTAACAATGAAATCATAATAAGTTTTTTAATTAGTCCGGATAAATATTATGCGTTTCTGTCATTGCGAGCGAAGTTTTCTCTGTCATTGCGAGGAGCGGAGCGACGAAGCAATCCCGTGCTTCTGTCATTGCGAGCGTAAGCGAAGCAATCTTGTTGGTTCCAGTAGTGACAAGATTGCTTCGCTTACGCTCGCAATGACAGATAAAAAACGCTCGCAATGACAGAGCTAATTTAAGCTGAATATTAATAATTTTATATTACTTCAATTAATAAACATGGCATCGCCAAAACTATAAAAACGATAATTAGCTTCCACTGCTTGTTGGTAACAATCCAACATAAATTTTCTATCACCCACCAAGGCGCTAACCAACATTAATAGAGTTGACTTAGGCAAATGAAAATTAGTAATCAAAGCATCTATAATTTTAAATTCATAACCTGGAGTGATGAATAAATTTATATCGCCTGTATGTGGTTTTAACAAAATTGCTTCGTCGCCTTCGGCTCCCTGCTTGCCGGACAGGCAGGCTCGCAAAGACAATTGAGCTACGCCTTCCAAAGTTCTAACCGTTGTCGTACCCACAGCCACCACCCGCCTACCATCAGCTTTGGCTTGATTAATTAAATCAGCGTTAGAAGCTGTTAATTCTACATATTCGCTGTGCATCTGATGTTTTTCCACTTTGTCAGTTTTAACTGGCTGAAAAGTGCCCAAACCAACATGTAAAGTAACTTCGGCAAATTCTATACCCTGATTTTTTAATTTTTCAATTAATTCTGGCGTAAAATGAAATCCGGCGGTTGGAGCGGCGACCGAGCCCTCGTGCTTGGCATATATGGTCTGGTAATCATTTTCTAAATCTTTAGTTTTTAAATCTTTAATATACGGTGGTGTAGGCACTTGGCCGTATTGATTAGCTTTGGCGCGCACGCTCATGTCATCTTCTTGAAATTCAACCAAAACCGTACCATCTTTTTCCTTCAACAATACTTCGCAGTAAAAATCCTCGGCAAAAACAATCTTCATACCTAATCGTAACTTACGACCCGGTTTGGCCAACACTTTCCACACGCCAAAATTTTCCATGGGACGAAGTAAAAATATCTCTACTGTCGGCATGTTTAATATCCTGTCAGTCAAATCTAGATTGGCTTCTTTTTTATCGTCAATATTATCAGAAGCTTGATCCAGCATCACCTTACCTTGTAAGCGCGCCTTAAAAACTTTAGAATTATTCCATACTAATAAATCTCCGGCTTGCAGATAATTTATAATATCGTGAAATTGACGATGCCTGATTGTCTTGGTAATTCTGTCAACCACCATCATGCGCGAACTATCCCGCGGGCTAACCGGGCTTTGGGCAATTAATTCTTTGGGCAAATTGTAATCAAAATCTGATGTTTGCATAAATTATTTGTCATTGTGAATAAAATTCTTCTATCATTGCGAGCGGTTCTCTGTCATTGCGAGGAGCGGAGCGACGAAGCAATCCCGTGCTCCTGTCATTGCGAGCGAAGCGAAGCAATCTCGTTTTTCTAGAATCAACTAGATTGCTTCGCTTCGCTCGCAATGACAGGAAAATCACGCTCGCAATAACAGAAACGTTATGCTCACAATGATAGTTTATTAACGCAGATAATTATACACATTAGTATTATGCTGATCTAACGTGATCGCATATCTCATCTGACCATCGTTGCCAGTCATAAAATACCAATAATTATTCTTTTCAGGATATATTGTAGCTTTAATGGCTGTGATGCCCGGATTGCCAACCGGACCCAAAGGCAGACCTGGATAAAGATAGGTATTATATGGAGTATCTAATTGTTGATCTTCAGCTGAAATACCTGGTGTTTTTTTACCGGTAACATAATTAACAGATGCGCACGACTGCAAAGCCCAATTCTGTTTTAAACGTCGCCAAAATATGTCAGCCACCATGGCCATATCTTCAGCACTCTGGGCTTCACGCTCAACCAAAGCAGACATATTTAAAACTTGAAATAAATTTCTACCTTGTTTGTTTATCTCAACCCTCATCTCTTGAGTAATTTTATTCTCTAAATTAGAAAATACTTTTTCTAGAACTTCATGCAATTCTGAATCCTTGTAAATACGATATGTATCAGGAAAAAAATACCCTTCATACGAAACATAATTAGGACGGGTTGATAAAAGTGGAAACAGGTCCTTGCCCAAATTGTCAGTAAAATTTAAAATAGGAGCTTTTTCTTTAAAAATTGCATAATTGTAGGCCGGCTTGCCAACAATTTCATACAGTTCTTGTTCGTTTTTAATTAAACCCTTGGTTTTCCAATCACCAGCTATCTGGCGCAGATCCCAACCCGGAATAATTGTAATATCAATTTCTTCGCGTGGCACAATTGATTGGGGCTGTGGTCGATCCCTATATTTTTTTACGACAAAATATACTGGCAGTATCACCAGCATGGTCAGAATAAACAGGGTTATAAATAATTTTATTATTTTCATTTTATTAGTTAGTATCCTTTAAATAATCTTATCATCTTTTGTCAAAAATTACCATTTTAATCAATTATCCGTCCACAAACAATAATCATTCAACAATTCCTGCTTAATCTTGTGAGTATTACCATGCTGTAATAATCCTAAATAAGATTGTAAACTTTCATTTACTGGATTTTGTTGTATTCTTCTAATCATTCTCTTCCTAGTCTTTTTCCTTAGTGTCCTATAATTAAAAAAGTGTACCCAGCCCAAGAAATCAACCCCAGAATTTAATGTTTGTATAAACACTTTATCAGGATGTACGGTTAAATTAAGCTTCTCATCTAGAAATTTACAAATTTCTGGTATCAAATTTTCTACTTGCTTTCTATTATCAGAGAAAAAAGCAAAATCATCAGCATAGCGGATATAATATTTAATTTTCATTTTATGCTTAACATGTTGATCTAAAACATTCATATACACATTAGCAAACAACTGTGATGTTAGGTTGCCCAAGGGTAAACCTACTTTTGATCTATTATTATTGGAGTAGCTACTAATAATGTTATTCAATAGCCACATAATATCTTGGTCGGCTATGTACTTTTGCAATATATCCAACAAAATACCATGATCAACACTATCAAAAAACTTCTTAATATCACATTTCAATATCCAGCATGTTTTATGATTACTTTTACTGGCTTGATAGGCCATTATGTGGAATCTGTCTAAAGCTTTGTGTACCCCTTTGTTTTCTCTACATGAAAAAAAATCAGGGATAAAAATTTTATCAAAAAATGGGTACAGCAGACGGTAAATAGCATGGTGGAGTAGACGATCTCGCACGCTGGCTTTATGAAGCTGGAGTATATTCAAAAGTTAAATTCTAAATTTGACGCTTTAAAATTCTTTTTAAAAATCCTTTGGGAAATCAAAGGAATTAGCAATCAAAAATATGCCGACCTTTCACAGCTTTTGGCTTCAATCGGCAAAATGATTGGCGGTTGGCAAAACTATTTTAAATTTTAAATAAAGAAACTGGCAGAAGGAACCGATAATTCGGATTGAAGTGGTTCTCAAGGTTGTTCAGGTTCACATCCGGCTTGCTGTCGTTGACGTTGAAGACCGGGAACCAGAGGTTGCTGTTCCTCGGAATCTCGCGACGGGCAAGATAATATCAACAAACATCATCTGAAACACTACTCATTGAATACTCTTTGAGCTGTATATATTTTGGAATCTTTAAATTCACTAATATTTGCCACCAAGTATCTTTATTCACATGATCCTTTACTGCTGTTCTACGGTTAGCCGTAGCTAAACCATATTCTAAACCAAAGAAAAAGACCATGTTTCTCAAATATTACCAGAGTAATATTAATCTGTGAATCCATCTGTATTATACCAAATTTTTTGAAAAAATCACATAGTTTCGAATTGAGTCATCTAATTTCTTACCATAGACATATCGGTTGAGTCATATAATATATTACCGTAATTATTCATTAATTATGGTAAAAACATATGACTAATATGGGTAAAAAAGAGCTTTTAAAAACAATTAAACCGAGA
>JBDROJ010000043.1:0-4208 GCA_043810165.1 bacterium | reverse complement strand
CCCAAAAATCCGGCCACGCCAGTAATAAATATCTTTTTTTTATCTTGTTTTATTTGCATAAAATTTTTAATATATATTGAACTCATATTAAGCTCTCTAAATTAGTCCTGTCATTTTTAATCTGAATATTGATAATAACTTAATACTACTTCATTAAAATATGTATTTTTTTATAGTATCCTCAACAGCTTGTTCTACCGGTCGCATTTTAATGCCTAATTTTTCTAAATTATTTGATTGTATTATATTATTAGACCGTTTTTTGTCAGCCAGGCCTAATTCAACTAACTCTTGTTCGCTAATCCAACGGCAATTAAAATCCGGATTAACATATTCTTTATACAAAGCCATTATTTTTTTATGTGTGATGGAACCAGGATTAGTTACATGAAAAACCCCACAGGCTTTTTTTGTTAACAATTTATAAAAAACATCAATCATATCTTCAACCACAGTCACGCTATTCTCCACATCTACTATTTTCTCATACGAGGCTAATTTGTCAATTAAATTAGCTGTGTGAGAAGTACAGTCAATGGGCATGCGTATGCGGGCAATCCCGACGCCAGGCAAAGTGGATAAAACCAAGTCAGCTGAATATTTGCTACGAGTATAAACGGCAGATGGATTGGCGTGATCATTTTCTTTCCATCCCCTTGGATCTGGCGACTGCCCATAAAAAATACAACCAGTGCCCATATGTAATAGATAGGTATTCTTTTGCTTACAAGCTTGGGCTATTAAAATAGGGAGGATTGTATTTGATTGAATGGTTTCTATTTGGTGAGTTTCGCACCAATCAACATTAGGCTTGCCCACTTTGCCAGCGGCATTTAACACAACATCGGGTTGATATTGATCTAACAAGCCCAACATGTCTTCAACAGTTTGCACTCTTTCTTCAGCCATGACCGCTTCGGGCCAGCTTTCCAAACAACGATTTCCTAAATACCCATTACCTATTATTAAAATCTTCATAGATTATATTGAACTCATATTAAGTTTTTTAAATTAGTCTCATGGATATTGACTAATTTAAGCTCAATATTGATAATAACTTAATACCAGTTCATTATTTGTTATAATATTCTTGATAATGTCCACTTTTACATCTTCCCCACCAGTCTTTGTGGTCTTGGTACCATTGTACAGTCTTTTTCATTCCCTGCTCGAAATCAACACTAGGCTCCCAACCTAACTCTTCTTTTATTTTGCTATAATCCATGGCATAGCGTTTATCATGACCGGGACGGTCTTTGACAAATTCAACCAGATCTTCGGTTTTCCCTAATAATTGCAAGATCTTTTTAACGACTTCTAAATTAGTTTTCTCGCACCCACCACCAACACAATATGTATCCCCTATTTTCCCCCGATGAATTATCAGATCAATGGCTCGGCAATGATCTTCCACATAAAGCCAATCTCGTATTTGCAAACCATCACCATACACAGGTATTTTTTTATCTTCCAATAGATTGGTTATAAACAAAGCATGTAATTTTTCTGGAAACTGATATGGGCCGTAATTATTAGAACAATTAGATATCGTGACTGGCAAATTATATGTATGAAAATATGATAATGCCAAGTGGTCTGAAGCTGCTTTAGAGGCACTGTATGGGCTACGGGGGCTAAAAGAGGTGCGTTCATTAAAAGCTTGATCATCATGCCCTAAATGACCATAAACTTCGTCAGTTGAAATATGATGAAAACGGATATTATTCTCCCTAGCTGATTCTAACAAATTATGTGTGCCCAATATATTTGTTCGGATAAAATCCGAACTATCTATTATTGCTCTATCATTATGTGACTCGGCAGCAAAGTTAACAATTAGATCAATGTCATTAATAATATTACTCATAATTTCTTTGTCCGCTATATCACCCTTAATAAAACGATAATTATCATTATCTTCAACATCTTTCAAGTTCTCTAAATTACCGGCATAAGTAAGCAGATCTAAATTTACCACTTGATAATCAGGGTATTTATTTAAAATATAATGGATAAAATTTGAGCCGATAAATCCGGCTCCACCGGTTACTAATATTTTCATATTTTTATAATCTAGCCTCTCTACTGACATTCAAAACCATGCCAACTGCCATCAAAGCCACTATTAAGGCCGAACCCCCATGGCTAACAAAAGGCAAAGGCACACCAGTTAAAGGCAAAGCTCCTACCATGGAGCCAATATTAAGAAAGGACTGCCACATAAACCATATCACAATACCTCCAACTAGTAAACGTGCAAATTGGTCAGGAGCGCCCTTGGCTATTTTCAACCCTCGCAAGCCAAAAAAAGTGATTGCCAAAACAAAAAACACACAGACAATAAAACCGGTCTCTTCAGCCATAATCGCAAAAATAGAATCAGCATGCACTTCGGGCAAATATTGAAATTTTTGCCGAGAATGACCCAGACCCAAACCCCACAAACCGCCTGAACCAACAGCCAAAAATGATTGATTGATCTGATAACCCACTCCTTTGGGATCCAATTCCGGATGCAAAAAAGTGGTTAATCGCTGAACTCGGTATGGTGCTATCAGCAATAACGCGGCAAAAGCCACAACTCCTAACAATCCTAAAATCATTAGATATGCTTTTCGTATTCCAGATAGATAAAGAATAACAAAGATCATTACCGCTAAAATTGACAGCGTACCGATATCGGGCTGTAAGCCAATTAAAATTATGATTGGAGCAATTATTGCTAGAACCGGCAAAAGCCCGTTTTTCCAATCATCTAAATTTCTTTTAGACTCTGACAACATATTGGCCATTGCAATCACCAAAGCTAATTTGGCAAATTCAGCCGGCTGAAAACTATATCCTAAAATTCCTATCCAACTACGCGCCCCATTGATCATAAGACCCACGCCAGGTACAAATACTAAAATTAATAATGCCAAAGCTGTTATATATATCACCCAAGAAAACCTGCTCCAAAATTGATATTTTATTTTCATGCAAAAATAAAATAGAAATACTCCTGGCAACAAGCCGAACAATAATTGTTTTTTGATAAAATACGCTGTATCGCCAAACTCTGTATAGCCTGCGGGCGCGCTTGCTGAGGTCAAAATTACCAAACCAACTAATACCAAGATGACAGTTAATCCGAAAAACAAGTAATCAATTTTGTTGGTTGAAGTCCTAACTGCCATACTTGTCTATATATTTAACCTAACCAATAATATTATGGCTATCAATAAAAAACAATGGAAAAAAAGAGTCCAAAAACTTAACAAATGGGATAGAAAGCGATTTGATTTAAAAAACAAAAAAGAAAGAAAAAAATTGAATAGTGAAACAAAAAAACCAGCCATGGGCAGATAATAAATTTTCCACCAATTGCCAATCAAATCAATCCCAAAAACTATATTATAATGTAAAAAAACCTGATCCATTTCAGGCTTTATATTAGCCAACATATACCACCACACCACTAATTGTAGTATCAATACTAAACCTAAAGGCGTTGTAATCTTCCAATCGCGCAGGTATAATTTAAAAGTATAAAACATAAAAATCTGCTGATTATAAGCTAATTATAGTAATTTTAGCACTTTTTATACATGTTGACAAGTCTAAATTTTTGTTGTATAATATTCTAACTAACCAGATTACTATCAAATAACAATATAATATGGCACATAAAAAAGCTGGTGGTTCCACCAGGCTGGGGCGAGATTCAGCCTCAAAACGATTAGGTGTTAAAGTGCACGATGGTCAGGTTATTAAAGCTGGAATGATAATTACTCGCCAGCGTGGTAGCAAGATTCATCCTGGAAAAAATGTTAAAAAGGGCAAGGATGACACTCTATTTGCTTTAATAGCCGGAAAAGTCAAATTTACCCAGAAAAAAAGAAAAAGATTTGACGGCACACTAAAATTGGCTAAATACGCCAACGTGGTGTAACACAAATAATACAACAAAATATCCCGACTAAGTCGGGATATTTTTGTTTCTAATATATTTGTGTTATTCCTGTATATCCCATTCTTTTTTTAATTTTTTCAAGCCTTCAGCCAAACTAATACTGGACTCCCAACCTAATAATTCTTTGGCTCGATTAGTATCAGCTTGCACAAGACGCATCTCTCCATCTCTGGCTGGAAGGTTAGTTATTTCTCCCCCTATCAATTCAGCTATTTTATTAATACTGGTTTGCTGGCCAGAACCAATATTAATAGGC
>JBDROJ010000042.1:0-58235 GCA_043810165.1 bacterium | reverse complement strand
AATAATTCTTTGGCTCGATTAGTATCAGCTTGCACAAGACGCATCTCTCCATCTCTGGCTGGAAGGTTAGTTATTTCTCCCCCTATCAATTCAGCTATTTTATTAATACTGGTTTGCTGGCCAGAACCAATATTAATAGGCCTACCATCATTAACATCTGACTTCCAAGCCTTGATCATGGATTCAACTACATCATCAACATAAACATAATCCCTGGTCTGTTCACCATCTCCTACTATGGTTAATTTTTCACCTCTATTTTTTTGTCCTAAAAAAATAGGGACAACCATCGGGTAAGAACCAGTATCTAATTTACGCGGACCAAATACATTAAAAAAACGCAAGCAGGCTGTCTTTAGATTATATAACTTGTTGAACAGACGGCAGTATTCTTCACCAATTAATTTATGCAAGGCATAGGGATTTAAAATTTTTGGTATATAGTCTTCTTTGATAGGCAACTCTTGTTCACCATATAAGGCGCAGGTAGAAGCAAAAACAATTTTCTCTACACCAACTTCTTTAGAGGCCAGCAAAACATTCAAAGTACCTGTAACATTAATCTCATGAGTTCCAATTGGATCTTCAATAGAAACCGGCAAACGAGGATCAGCTGCTAGATGAAATACTGCTTCAGCTCCTTGAAAATTTTCCTTAAGTTTTTCCAAGTCACGTATATCAGTCTGGCAAAAAACTGCTTGCTCATTAACAAATTCTTTTTTTCCCAACATCAAATTATCGACCACCACCACTTCATTGCCCAGCTCTATTAATTTATCAACCAGATGTGAGCCGATGAATCCAGCCCCTCCTGTTACTATAACTTTACTCATATATTTATATTATTTTTTACCTTTAATAAATGGCGAACCCACAGCGATAATATCAAAGCCTATCTGCTGTAATTCATCATAGCGATTTTGCAATATTCTCCTACCATCCATTACCAATGGCCTATTTTCCAAATTTACCAATAGATCACCTAATCTCCTAAATTGTGGCCAATCAGTTGAAATTATTATTATATCACTATCTTTTATTGCCTCGAGAGCAGTGTCATGATAACTAACTAAATCTGAACTAGGAAAAACTTGTTTAAAATTTTCCATAGCCGCTGGATCATATAGCTTTATCTTGCTAACTTGTTTCTCTTTAAAAAAATCAATCATATCAATACTAGCAGAATTGCGGATATCGTTGGTGTCTTGTTTAAAGGCTGTTCCTAACAAAGCAACTTTTTTACCGACCCAATCAAAATCAGCTTGCTTTTGCGCTCTGTCAAGAAACAAGTGCAGCTGCCTCTTATTGGCTAAATAAACTTGATCTACAATCTCTGTATTTTTTCCTTGGACTTTAAGTTGGTGAGACAAAGAACGAGCATCTTTAATAAAACAACTTCCACCCGCATACAGACTATCATAAAATCCCCAGTTACCTATTCTGGGGTCACTCGTTAATATTTCACGTAGGTTTTCAAATTTTAATCCGGCAAAACTCTCACAGCTTCTACCTATCACATCAAAACAAACTGCTAATTTATTAAACAGGTAAAAATTAGCTAATAATTTGCCGGCTGCTGCTTCTTTGGGGTTGGTCTCAATATATTTGACTGTGGCTGAATCATAAAAACGTTGATAAACTCGGCGCATAACCACAAAGTCTTTTTCTTGCCAAGCACCAACCACTACCCTATCAGGCTTCAAAGACCCCAACATGGCTTTGCCTTCAACCAAAAACTCGGGATTGGATACTACGCCACATTTTTTCACCCCGGCCTCATCCAAGACCTCTTGAGTCTTATCTACCATATTAATGGGCACCGTGCTTTTATTAACTATCACGGTATATTTTTCTTGTCTGGCTTGATTTCTTTTAATTAAGCTAACCGCCAATTTATCAGCCGCTGAAAAATAATATTTTAAATCACTTTCACCAGTTTCTCCAATTTCCGGTGTTGGTAGACACATAAAAACTGCGTCACAATCATCTAAAAATTCTTCTACTCGCGCATAATCAGTAGTAAAACTAATATTTTCTTTATTCCTAAGCAGTAAATCGCTCAATCCTTTCTCAAATAAACATGATTCTATAATATCTCTATCAGAAGAAGACAGGCTATCTATTTTGCCTTGGTCAATATCATAAACCAAAGTATGGTGACCACTAGCTGCTGATACTGCGGCTGAACAAGTACCTACAAAACCTGCGCCTATATATAGAATATTCATAAACTAATAAATTTACAATCTAGTATAATTAATTTTTAAAATATTTAATTGTATCAATTAATCCCTGTTCTAGCCTTACTTGTGGGTGCCAGCCCAACAAGCCTTTGGCTTTACTGATATCAGGCCGACGCTGTTTAGGGTCATCCTGAGGCAGATTTTGATAAACTATTCGACTACTTGAACCAGTCAACTCAATAATCTTTTCAGCTAGTTGCTTGATGGTAAATTCTTCAGGGTTGCCCAGGTTAATTGGGCCAGTAATTTCTTTATTGCTCTCCATCATTCGAATCATGCCTTCAACCATATCATCCACATAACAAAAACTTCTGGTTTGACCTCCATCGCCATAAACCGTTATATTTTGACCTTTGAGAGCCTGTATAATAAAATTTGACACCACTCGCCCATCGTTACTAGCCATTCGTGGCCCGTAAGTATTAAAAATTCGTACGATCTTTATTTCCAACCCATGGGTACGTTGATAATCAAAACATAATGTTTCTGCACATCTTTTACCTTCATCATAACAAGCTCTTGGGCCAATTGGGTTAACATTACCATGGTAATCTTCAAACTGCGGATGTACGTCAGGATCGCCGTATACTTCAGAAGTTGAGGCTTGTAAAATTCTAGCCTTCTTGTTTTTAGCCAAACCCAGCATATTGATCATTCCAACTGTATTGGCTTTAACAGTACGAATAGCATTTTTTTGATAATGAATCGGAGAAGCCGGACAAGCTAAATTATACACCTGATCGATATGTTCTTCAATAAACAATGGTTCTATTATATCATGTTCAATAAATTTAAAATTATCATTAGATAATAGGTGTTCAATATTGTTTTTTGTACTAGTTAAAAAATTATCAACACAAATCACCCGATTCTTTTGTTGTAAAAGCTGGTCGCATAGATGTGAGCCAATAAAACCTGCTCCGCCTGTTACGAGTATATTTTTCATAAACGAATGAAATGAGCGAAATAGAAAACAAAATTTTCTATTTCTGAATGAATTAGATTATGCCCTAGTTTAGCCTGTCATTGCGAGCGTGGCGTTTCTGTCATTGCGAGGAGCGTAGCGACGAAGCAATCTCGTTGTTCTAGAACCAACGAGATTGCTTCGCTTACGCTCGCAATGACACGAACACTTCGCTCGCAATGACAGAAACGCCACGCTCGCAATGACAAATTAATCCAAAAAACCTGATACAAATCTATTATATAAAATTTCAACTTTTTTTAACATCTGGTTAAGAGCAAACTTTTCATTAATGGACGTAATTGACTGTTTACCCATTACTTCTATCATTTGTCTATCTTCTAATAATATCCTCAAAGCCCTGGTGACTACTTCTTTTTTATTATCTTTAATCAATATTCCATTTCTTTGGCTGACCATTTCTTTTACTCCACCGACATCTGAAGCAATAACCGGCAGACCAGCTCTCATGGCTTCTAAAATTGTATATGGCAGGCCTTCCCACTGCGAAAGAAAGACAAAAATATTAGATTGTTGTAATGTGGCAAAAATTTCTTCTCTAGACAAATCACCAGCCAACTGTACCTGTTTTAAATTTTTCTGATTAGAGAACTGTTCTAGGCTTTCTTTTTGAGGACCATCTCCTATAATCAATAGTTCACTCTGGTCTTTCAACTCTGTTGGTAGATCATTAAAAGCTTCTAATAACAAAATTGGTAATTTGGGTTTGGCTAGCCTACCTATAAAGACAATTTTAAATTTACCTGATTTATGGCTTGGTTGTTCTGCTCCAACTGGCTCTATTCCATTATATATAACCACCGTTTTATCTTCCCGAGCTACCTTGTATTTTAAGGCTAGTTGTTTGACAAAATCACACACACAAACAATCTGACAACAATATCTGGATGCCATTTTTTCAGCCACAATCGCTACTTTTTTCTGCCACCAAGGCACGCCTAGATTAAAACCCCAGCCATGGGCAGTAAAAATCGTGGGAATCTTATTCCTAACAGCCAATCTACCTAAAAAACCTGCTACTGAACTATGACAGTGGACAATATCAGGCTTAAAACAATTAATAGCTCTTTTAATTTTGAAAAAAGCTTTTACAACACCAATCGGGTTTAATGTATTGCTAAAAAAAACATTGGGCATAAAATTCACCCCTATTTTTTTAGCCTGCTCTTGTAGCCAACCTCCCGGGCTTGCCATAATAGCTACCTGGTTCCCTTTGTTAACAAAATAACGACTCAATTGATATACATGAGTCTGCGCCCCACCAGCTTCTGATTTTGTAACTAGATATAGTATTTTCATTTTCTTAAAAATATATAGCCTACTAATAATCTTGACCACCTTCTTAAAAATGCAAAAAAATAGTTTGGATAATCTTTTCTATATTTCTTAATTATCTTGATGTTATTTTTTAAAGCTTTAATCAAATCTTTAAAACAAGTGCCGTCTGAGTGAATTCTGTATTTGAGTAAATAATCGTTCAGATTAGCCAACTTCCCTTTCTTCCCCATTCTCAACCACAAATCATAATCTTCACCTATGCCTAATTCTTTCTTATAGCCACCCAGCTCCAAAGCTAGATTTCTCGAGTACATCACACTAGAATGAGCGAATGGATTTTTTGCTAAAAATTTCTTACGGATGGTACTGTCTTTACAGGGATTTAGATATCGTTTCCTTTCAACTCCTTGTTCATCTATTTGGATAACTCCTCCGCCAACTAATACATACTCCGGATTTTGACTTAAAAAATCATACTGTTTCTGTAATTTTTCATTATAACACCAAATATCATCACTGTCCAGCACAGCTATAAATTGACCTCGTGCTTTTTCTAATGCGAGATTTCTAGAATTTGATATGCCTAAATTCTTTTCATTTTTTATATATCTAATACGCTGATCCTGATTTAAAAATTCTTGTACCACGGCCTTGGTATCGTCAGTTGAAGCATCATCTATAATAATCAATTCCCAATCAGTCAGACTTTGGGATCTAACGCTGGCAATTGCCCAGGCTATATGATTAGCCCTGTTATGTGTTATTGTCATTATGCTAATAATTGGTGTCATGCTAACAAGGTAATTAATTAAATTCTAATCCAATCAGACGGAATTAGATCTTGAGTATTGATTTTTGGATTATTAAACCATTTTTTTGGAGCAACCACAACTTTATCTTGGTATTCACTCAACCAAGCGGCCCACCAAGCGAAAGTGCTGTTAGGGATTATAAAATGCTGGCATGATTTCATCAATTGCAGATAACCAGAAAAACGATCTTCCTTGTATTGGTGATCTACAAAAAAACTTGGGGCTTCTAATTTAAAATTTTCTCTACACCAAGCAATATCATCAGAGAAAATGTAATACTGCGGGTTGTCAACTTCAGAATTCATAAATTCCACGGCCTGATTAAAATAATCCATAGCACAAACGCCGTGGTGTTGATTGGCTTGTGGAATATTTATATAATCACCTCTTCTCACATTTAAACAGATGGAATTTTCTGCTTTTATTTTTTGGCTCAATTCAAACGCTTTTTCACCCAGGTTATTTTTAAAACAAAAGTCTTTTTTAATTATGTCAGCTATATTTTCAAAATACCTATAACTTTGCCAATGGCCGATCAAGTAAGAATTGTCTGTTAGATTCAGAATGGTGGAATCAAAGTGAAAATTCTTTTCTTCAACCACTTTATATTTGTTATTAAATAACCTTGTTTTAAGATTGACCAATTTCCTCACTATGACTGAATCATAATACTTATAATCAAGAGCATCATCTTTATCAGCTATTTGCACATCAACGTTAAATAAATCTAAATCATAATTTCGAAAAACAAAATTTTTTCGCGGGGTTCTATCAAGCAAAAATCCAAGGTCTAATTTCAATTCGACCCCTCTTTTCAAAGCCAGTTGCTTACCAACAGCATATTGAAACATCTGGTTGCCCATTCCACCCATTAATCTAACAACGATCATTTTATTATGCGGTTAAAAAACTTCCTTTTTGACATATCTCTTGCAAAATATTATCAATGCCATATTTAAAATCCCAATTTGGATAATGTGATTTAAATTTACCAACATCGGATATATACCAAATATGATCACCAATACGATTTTGATCACTATATTCATAGTTGGCTTTTTTGCCTAAAATTGATTCAATTTTTTCTATGGCTTCTAACATGGAGATATTTGAGTGTCTTGATCCACCAGCGTTATAAACTTCACCGCAACGAGGATTCTGATGAAAATTCCAAAACATATTAACCAAATCATAACTATGTATATTATCCCTCACCTGCTTGCCTTTGTAACCATAGATGGTGTATTTTTTTCCAATGGCAATACATTTTACTAAATAAGCTAAAAATCCATGCAATTCAGCCCCGCTATGCATTGGCCCGGTCAAACAACCGCCTCGAAAAATTCCAGTATGCAGATTAAAATACTTGCCATACTCTTGTACCATAACATCTGCGGATACTTTTGAAGCCCCAAAAATACTATGTTTACAATTATCTATACTCATTGATTCATCAATACCTTGATAGTATTGATGATCTTCTGATAATTCAAATCTTTTTTCTAATTCCACCAAAGGCAATTTATTAGGAGTATCACCATAAACCTTGTTAGTAGAAGTAAAAATAAAACTTGCCTCCGGGCAATATTTGCGATAATTTTCTAATAATACCAAAGTACCATTTGCGTTTACTGTAAAATCGGTAATTGGTTCTTTAACTGCCCAATCATGCGATGGCTGTGCAGCAGTATGGATAATCAGGTCAAATTTAAATTCTTTAAATAATTCACTAATCTTGTCACCGTCTCTAATGTCGATGTCATGATGCAGATATTGAGATTTGTATTTTTCTTCCATCAACTTTCTATTCCAATCAGTACTGGCTTCTTCACCGAAAAAATACTTACGCATATTATTATCAACCCCCACCACCTGATATTCTTTTTCAGCAAAAAATTTGACTGCTTCAGAACCTATTAACCCAGCCGAGCCGGTGATTAAAACTTGTTTCATATAGGTTATTTGATAAATATTTATTAATTCTTATGTAACCAATTTTTTAAAAACTTATCACGATCCTCTCTGGGTAATACATACCACGATAAAATTTCTTTCATCACTTTGTCAATATCAACTTCTTTTTCTGATTTATAACATTCTACCTTAATATTGGGTAATAGATTTCTATAAATAGGATGAGAAAATTTGAATTTTTCAAATCCTAATTTACTTAATACTTTTTTAAACTTTCCCTTGTACCAAAAATCCAAATGGTTAGCCCAAAAATCTTCTTGTGTGCCAAATATATGTCTACCTAGTCTTATCTTGAACTTGTGAGGTGTTATCAATAACAACAATGAACACCAAAAATAATCAGGGGTTTCAATTATTAATTTACCACCTGGTTTAAGCCAATGACGCCAACGAAATAATAATTTTAGAGAATCGACCCTGTTAAAATGTTCAAATACATGATGATTCCTGATCTCATCAACACTCTCTTTCTCATATTCTAATTTAGTAATATCCTGATATATATCCGCTTTTACATTCATGATAGTTTTTTCTGTAGGTGGAAAATCTATATTAACATAACCGTCAAGATAAGTTCCACCACAACCAAGATGTAGTTTCATAAGTTTATGACTTAATACAATTCAATTTTATTTATTAGTTTTTTATAACTCTTAATTATTTTCTTTAATATTTCACAACAACCAAAATATAATTTGTAATAAAATTTTTCATTACGCCATTTGCCTTTACTAAGTCTGTCTTCATTATAACCATCTTTAACAGAAAGTCCATAGTGCTTTTCATATAATTCTAGCAGATCTTTGGCTTTTTTTTCTAAACTTAAGTGTTCTAAAATATAGTCTCTAGGGGTATACTCCATCCAAGCCTGTTCCATTTTATCTATATTATCATCCAAGTTTGCCACATCCTTAAACGCAAGACCACAGTTTTCATTAAAATAAGGAATGGTAGTAGCTAGAGCAAATGAATTTTCTTTTTCATTAAAAATATTTACTTCTCGTTTTCTAGGTTGCCAATGACCTAAATTTTTTACATCCCATACTAACAATGGAACGTCCATGGACATGGTTTCTTGCAAAGCTATGCCTTGAGATTCTTGCCTACCTAACCAAATAGCGTATTTAGCTTGTGCGAGCAGGCTTTGGAATGTTTTTTCTTGATAACTACCATATCTAATCAATTTATAATCTATTTGTTTTTTCTTTAATACATCTTCTAATTGTTGCAATTCTCCCGAAAGACGTTGTTTAAAATAAACTAAGACGAATTTCTTTTCTTGGTTCTTTGACTTGAATACCTCTGTATCAATTCCAGTAGCCCAAACTTCTAGAGGGCACCTATCAAACCCATTCTCAACCCAAAAATGTTTGGTCCATTCAGACGGACACAGGTAAACTGCTTTTGATAAATCTATATTGGTCGGTATATTTCTAGGAAGAATATATAAATTTGGCCCAACAATCGTTTTTATCTTTTCATTCAAATCCCCTATTTTTTTCAATGCATAAATATCATCATGGATCCATAGTCGCCTACAAGCATCCAAGCGCTCATTTACCACATAGGGATATTTTATTTTTTCAAGTCCTTTTATTAAATTATCCACCACTTTTTTGGGGCCACTAATTTCATTGGACAAATAAGACTTTGATATTATATTTAACATAATCAATCAACTTTTTTTAAATCCGGTAGAGAATTAAAATCATACCAATTGCCCTGGTACAAAATTCTCTCAGGGTCATACCTAGACACTAGCTCTTGATCAACTTCTTCAATTTTTTCTTTGGCATTTTGTCTAATATAGACGATATTGTTTTCAGCAACATGTATTGGCTTACCTCCAGAACTTAAACCTGTACCATCTACACAAAACAAGCCAGCAGATTTATCTAAACGCACAAACTTGTCCGTTATTCTGGCCGCTCTAGTACACCAATCAAAATCACCGACAATTTTAAACTGTTCATCAAACGGACCTACTTTTTGATATATTTCCTTGGTAAATACAAAAAATGGACCACAGTGCATGGATTTAACGAACTCTTTTCTACTATACAGTGGAGGTACTACTCTTTTGTATTTCACCGGTATTGAAAAATTTAACATACTTAAATACCACTTTATTTGCACAGTGAAATATACTACTTGAGCTCCTTGACTGACTGAATCCAAGGAATCCACCACAGCATCTGGATGACGAATATCATCAACATTCCAAAAACTTAGAACATCTCCCTTAGATAATCTCACCCCCCTATTCCAAGTGCAATATAGCGGTTCTCTTTTTACTTCAAAATACCGTATAAATGAATTAATTTTAAGACTTTCTGAAATTAGTTTTTTTTCTTTTTGACTAGGATCATTAGCGATAATAAGAAATTCAAAATCAATGTTTTTATTTTTCAAAAAAACAGCAAATCGCTCGATGCTCTTCAAATATTTAGGAAGATATCTCTCTGATTTATATAAAGAAGTAATTAAACTAATCATAAATTTCTATATTCAAAATAATTCAAACTTTTATTTGTTTTAACAATTCCTCTTTTTTCTTGGCATAACTATCTTCAATGATATCTAAGGTAATTCCATTTTCTTTCTCATATAACGAAACATACGTCATCACACGGAAAAAAGCGTACATCAACCCAACTATCACCCCAATACTTCCAAGTTTAAAACCATGCCTAATAAACATAACAAAATATCTAACCATGGCCGCAAAAAGACGAACTAAGCTGAATTTCTTTCCATCTTGAAATTTTTGTTCGGCTTCTACTTGGGCATAGGTTAAATGTGATGATATAAACTTTTGTAGATTATAAGTACTAAAGTGATACATGGCATATTCATCTTTTTGTAGCAATTTTAATTTCTCGTCTTCCTTGCCTAAGAATTTTCCCATACCATGCAACTTATTATCAGTAAAATCCATTGCGTCTTTTCTAAAAAAACGTGGCGAGTAACCTTTATGAATAACCTTATCAGTTACACCCCACAAATAAGTATTTGTTGGAATATTCACGTATTTAAATTGATCTTGTTTGGTTATTTCTGTCATTTTATCTAACAAACTTTTCGGTAAGATATTATCAGCATAGCCCCAAAATATCCAATTAGTTTTAATTTGACTTAGAATAAATTGGTACATCGTTTGATTTTCCGTATGGTAAATATCTGTCTTTGGCCTAACTACTACCCTGGCGCCGTAGCTTTCTGCTATTTCCTTAGTTCTATCAGTACTACCGTCATCCAATATTAAAACATCACCGTGGTTGATAAAATTTCTAACCACATACTCAATTCTTTTTTCTTCATTATAAGTAAAAACTAAAAAAGTTATGTCAGACATAAAATATATTATTTATTTTTATCTTATATTTCCTATATTTGAATAACAAATACTGAAAAAATCTCTGGATCACTTGTAAAAATCCCCTATATTTGAAAAAAACCATATATAATGCTTGAAAAGTTTTTTTGTACTGCTTATTTCTGAAATTTACTACAGCCACCTTTACAAAACCATCCACAAATCCCTTTTTATCTTTTCTTTTAAGTTCTTTTCTCAATTCTTCCGGATAATAACTACGTATATGTTTTCCTAATAATTCCCAATCGGCTTCTATTTCTTTAATACTCCTATTTTTTAAAGAGTCAAAACCAGTTGAATCTCTAATGATATAGTAAACAACAGTTGGAGCATCTAGGTGACCTATGTCATATTTACTTGCTATTCTCTTCCACATATCAACATCAGAAGCCATGGACTCCTCCAAAAAATATCCGAGATCATCATAAACCGATTTTCTAACCATAACTGAAGAACATACACATCCCGGAACTTCCAAAGCTTCTAAACCTGCCTTGCGAATCTGTTTATGATCTGTTTTAGCTAGTAGTTTTACTTCACCCGGGCCTTCATTTAAATTATATATATCGGCATGCACTAAACCAACACTCGGATGGTTTTTAAAAAAATCTAGATATTTTTTTATAGTATCTGGCAATAACTCGTCATCAGCGTGAAATATCATTAATAAATCTGTTTTACAAAGATCTATACATCTATTCCAATTACCTGACATGCCTAAATTTGTTCCGTTTTGCACACATTCAACTTCGGGTTCAAATTTTTTAGCTAACTCCCAAGTTCTATCAGTAGAATTATTATCCACCACCAATATCTTATCTATATATCCTTTTTCTAATAAAACACTCTTTATACAGCGCTCTATATATTTTTCTTTATTATATGATGGAATCGCTACGGTCAAACTTAAAGGCTTGTGAGTTTGCATTTTTGTCTTTATTTTTTCCAGACTAACTAACAAATTTGAAAATTCAAAATTAAACACATCATTGATTTTTTTTGAAATTGTGGAATTATTTAAAGGGCGTTTAGCTACTTGGTGTAATTCAATCGTTTCCACCGGAATTATCAAACTCTGATCCCAACCCATAAATTCACAAAACTCCTTGGCCAATTCATAGCGACCATAACTCTCTGGCCCAGTACTATTATATATACCATTTTCCCATTTTCCTTTAATTATCTTTTTTATCAAATTACATAGATCATCTACAAAAGTTGGGTTGCTTATTTGGTCATTCGGCACTAATATCTTTTTTTGTTTTTTTTGCTTTCTATATAGTTGCATAAAAAAATTCATACCTTCAGGATCCCAGCCGTAAATAACCGTTGGCCTAAGAATAATATAATTACCCAAAGAACTTACAAGTTTTTCACTCATCAATTTACTTTCTCCATAATATTGTATTGGATTTTCTTGGTCCTGTTCAGTAAAATTTCCTTTAAAACCGTCATAAACATAATCACTGGACATATATATCATCTTGGTGTTGTTCAGCTTAGACCAATTAACCAGTGTCTCTGTCGACACCACATTATTTTCATAGGTTAACTCTTTTTCTTTTTCACAACGATCAACGTTAGATAACGCAGCCAAATGAATAATAATATCCGGCCTATATGTTTCTAATACTTTAATTAATCCATCCCTATCGCTAATATCTAATACTTGATCCACTGTTTTCGACTTTGTACAGTCTAAACCAACCAAATCAAATTCCCCCTGCAATTTCTTGTACAAGTTTTTTCCTACAAATCCACCTGAACCAGTTATCAGCAATTTACTCATATTTAATTTCCCAATTATATGATATGTCATTATTTAATGGATCAATCCTTTCAATCTCATTTGGATCATGCGGAATGGTAGCACAGTTGGCTACAATGGCTTCTTCATCACCAACTCCTTTGAAGCCATTGGTTACTCCACAAGGTATTTGAACTAAACAATAATTTTTATCTCCCATAAAAATTTCTTGAATTTCACCTTTGGTTGCAGAATCATCGCGACCATCATACAACACTAGCTTAATATTGCCTTTTACTACGGAATAATTTAACACCATTTCCTTGTGTATATGCCACCCCTTTACAATACCCGGGTAAACAGTAGAAAAATAAATTTCACCAAATTTCTCAAATTCATCATCTGTGTTTTTTAACATGTGCATTATGCACCCACGTTCATCGGAAATCTTCTTTAATGGTTTTATAACAACTCCATGAATCATATATTTTAATTATTTTAATAATCTTGTAAAAATTCCTCAAAACACTTAATGATATGGTCCAACATCTCTTTGGTCAACCCAGGATACACACCCACCCAAAAAGTATTATTCATGATAGTATCTGTATTTTTCAAATCACCCACCACTCGATAATTTATATCATTATCAATAAAATATGGTTGCTTAACCAAATTACCAGCAAATAGATACCTTGTGGCTATCAACTCACTCTGTAGGTCTCTTATAATATCGTCTCGTTTAAACGGAGCGTCTTCCTTTACTGTTAATAAAAACCCAAACCAGCTTGGCTCTGCTTGTTCTTGCCATTTTGGCAAAACAAAATACTTTTCATATTTTTTCAATCCTTCGTACAAAGTTTTAAAATTGTTTTTACGCGCTTGTACAAATCCATCCAATTTTTCTATTTGAGCCAAAGCCAAAGCCGCTTGCATGTCAGTTATCTTCAAATTATAACCAATCTCTGAATAGATATATTTATGATCATATCCATAAGGTAGATCACCCAACTGCCAACTAAACCGCATGCCACAAGTATTATCTTTTCCTGTTTTGCAATGGCAATCACGTCCCCAATCGCGAATAGAACGTATAATCATGTCTAATTTATCATCATTGGTAAAAACAGCCCCACCTTCTCCCATGGTAATATGATGAGCGGGATAAAAACTGCATGTAGCCACATGCCCAAAATTACCAGTTTTTTTGCCTGTGTATAATGAACCAAGTGCATCACAATTATCCTCTATGAACCACAGGTCATGCTCCTCACATAATTTAGATACTTGATCAAGATCAACTGGATTGCCTAAAGTATGAGCCAGCATTATGGCTCGAGTTTTAGGCCCTATAGCCTGCTTAATGGCTTGAATATTTGCATTATATGTACCCAAATCAACATCAACAAAAACCGGCACCAGATTATTTTGAATAATTGGATTAACCGTGCTGGGAAAACCAGCAGCCACGGTTATAACTTCATCACCATGTTTTAATCTCTTGTCCCCTAACTTTCTAGAAGTCAAACTGGTAACGGCTAATAAATTGGCCGAGGAACCAGAATTGGTTAAAACCGTATATTCCACTCCCAGCCAATTGCTAATTTTCTGTTCAAATTCATCGCTAAAATGTCCTTCTGTCCACCAACCATCCAAAACTGCTTCCACCAAATTAAAAATTTCTCTCTCATCAAAAACTTTGCCCGAAACCGGTACAGAAGTTTCCCCAGCAATAAATTCCTTTTTAACAAACTTTTCTTGATAAATTCGTTTTAATATTTGTTGTAATTCTTGATCCATAAAATGTTTTTTATTGAACTATCGCCTTTTGTGCAGATGAATGGCAACCACACTCTTGTATTTCAAGTTTTTCTATCATTCTAAATATTAATTTTTTCACTTTTTCATTATTCTCATTAAAAACCTTTATTACGTCTTCCATTGTTACAGACTTGACCTCTGAATGTCCTTCCAAACCAACATCATGATCAGTAATCAAAGCTATACCAACATAACACATACCCATCTCACGAGCTAGGTAACATTCTGGATATTGAGTCATATTAATAACCTCCCAACCTTGAGAAGAAAACCAACGGCTTTCAGCTACAGTGGAAAAACGTGGCCCTTCAATTACTACTACTGTTCCGGTTTGATGAACCTGTATATCTAATTCTTGACAGCAGTCAATTGCTAATTTACGCAGATTGGAACAATAAGGTTCATTCATTGGAAGATGGGCCACCCTGCCCTTAGGTCCTTCAAAAATCGTATCTTTTCTTGATTTAGTCCTATCCACAAATTGATCTAAAATAACAAACTCACCCGGCTTAACCCCAACCTGCAAACTACCAGCCGCACATGGTCCAATTATATATTTCACGCCTAGTTTTTTAAAAGTAGCTAAATTGGCCCGATATGGCACCAGGTGAGGTGGAAAATTATGATCTTGACCGTGTCTTGGTAAAAAAGCCACAGACTTACCCGCATATTCGCCGACCACTACCTTGTCTGATGGATCACCATATTCTGTTTGAATGGTTTTTTCTTGGGCGTTTTCTAATAGATTATAGAAACCAGAACCGCCCAATACTCCTATTTCAATATTTGACATAGATTAATAATGTAATAATGAATGTAATGGATATTTATTAAACTTTTCTCGTCCTTTAAAAAAATCCAATTCTATTAAAAAACTAACACCCTCAATTTTGACATCTAATTTTTCAATCATTTTAATAGCGCTTTCCATGGTTCCGCCGGTGGCCAAAAGATCATCTACTACCATGACAGACTGACCTGGCTTAATAGCATCTTCATGCATTTCTATGGTATCAGTACCATATTCTAAAGCGTATTCTTCTGATAATTTTTTCCAAGGTAATTTACCTTTTTTTCTAATAATGGCCATGGCGGTTTTTAATTTGTAAGCCAAAGCAGCCGCGAAAATAAAGCCACGGGCATCAATACCAACAATTACATCGATTTTTTTATCTAGATAAGGTTCGGCCAACTGATCTATTGCCTGTTGAAAAGCTTCGGCATCTTGCAATAAAGTGGTTATGTCTTTAAAATTAATACCTGGCTTAGGCCAATCAGGTATCTCTCTAATATGTTGCTTTAAATCCATATGACTTAAAATTAATGTTTAAACTAGTATTAAGTTATTATCAATATTGAGCTTAAATTAGTTCTGTCAATGCGAGCGTAAGCGAAGAATGTGTTGTTTCTGTCATTGCGAGCGTGGCATTTCTGTCATTGCGAGCGAGGAGCGGAGCGACGACGTGGCAATCTCGTTGCTCTAGAGATGACGAGATTGCTTCGCTTACGCTCGCAATGACAGAAAACGCCTCGCTCCTCGCAATGACAGAAAACGCTACGTTCGCAGTGACAGAACTAATTTATTACTCTTTCAAAACCCCAGCACTCCATTTGGAAATCATCTTTTGGTCAGGATCTATCATCAGTTCACAAACTATTGGTCCACTTGTTTCCATAACTTGTCTAACTTTGTCCAGTTCGCTGTCGTTATTTATTCTTTCATATTTTAATCCCCAAGCCGGAATGATCTTACTAAAATCAGGAATACTTACACCGCTTTCCGGATCAGCTGCAAAGACATTGTCAAAATAAGTCATATGCGTACTGCGGATTGAATGATAGCCATTATTATTATAAATAAAAATTTTCAAAGGCAAACCATGATGTAGTACCGTTTGCAAGTCTTGCAAATTAAGCATGATTGAACCGTCACCTTCACTGCATATTACCGATTTTTTACCATCAGCTACACAAGCACCAATGGCCAAAGGCAAACCAGAACCCATATGTCCCAAACCAGCATTGGTAAGAAAACGCTGACCTCTAATTATTTTCAAAGCTTGATGCGGTGCCAAACTAGCTGTACCATTGGCCGTGGCCACATGATACCCTTGACTGTGTTTACCTAATTCCTCTAAAAATTTATACACGTTTACAAATCCAGGGTCGCATGAATATTTTTCTGTATCAATGTCTTCTACTTGCAAATCCCAACGACTCAAATTAATATCTTGTTCATTCAATTTTTCTAAAAAAACTTTGGCATCGCAATTAATAGCTATGTCTGGTAAAAAAGTTTTTTTCTTCATCTCTTCTAGATCAATATCAACCATTATTTTTTTAGATTGTGGCGCAAAATTTTCATAATCATAGGATGTTTGTGTTAATTGCATTCTTTCGCCTATCACTAATAACAAATCACAATTATCAACCGCATAATTAGCCGATTTGTTACCAGGCATTCCTTGTCGTCCTAGGTAATATGAGTATTCATGAGTTACTAAATCATCGGCTGTAAAAATTGGCGTGACCGTGTTGATTTTAATTTTATCTAACATCTTCCATAAAATTTCTTCTCCGCCAGCTAATCTAATGCCATTACCGGCAATCAAAAGAGGCCTTTGTGCCTGATTCAAAGCTTGTATTACCTCGTTCATGGGGATATCGTTCTGTTGCTCTTGGATTGGTTTTTCAAATGATCTTAAACTATCTGGATCAATTTCAGTTGCTTGGACATCTAATGGTATCTCAATCCACACCGGACCAGGACGCCCATCTTTGGCTAGGTAAATAGCTTTTTCTAAATGATATTTAATTTCATTTTCGTTTTCTACCATAACCGCGTACTTTGTAATTGGTTTTACCATGTCTATCACATTAAGTTCTTGAAAACCTAATTGGCGAATTAATGGCTTGCCATTGCTATTGCGCGGTATAATATTATCTCTTTTTACCTGTCCGCTAATAACTAACATAGGTATACTATCTAGCCAGGCGCCGGCTACTCCGGTAATGGCGTTAGTTCCACCCGGGCCGGTAGTGACCAAGCAAACTCCGATGCCATCAGTTTTAATGCGTGAATAACCTTCAGTTGCTATTGCCACAGTTTGCTCATGATGACAACAATATGAATTCAAATTTGATTTTCCCACCGAATCAACCAGATGCATTATACCTCCTCCGGACAACAAAAAAATAGAGTTAGTCTGTTCTTCAATGAATTTAACAACGTAGTCACTTAATTTCATAGTGCTAATCCAATAAATAATTTATGGCTTGATGAACCACGGCCACCGGAGATTGATCTTTGATTGATAAAACAAAAGGAGGGCCACCAGATTCTTTGTCTCCCTGATAATTAGTAAAACTATATGGAAAACTTAGTAATCCTGTGTCATTGCCATGTGGCATGTCTCCAAAACTTACGACTTGATTTTCTTTTATATTTAATAATTCCATAATCGACTTAACAGCCACCAGTTTGCTATCTTCTGATAATTTCTTGGTTATATGAGCGGTGATTGAATCACTAGCCATTACTTGGTATTTATCACCAACTGATTCCTGTACAGCGTTTATAACATCTTTATGGTGCTCCACTTGTTGTGGTAATATAAATGACATCTTGGCTTCTTCAGTAAAAATCGCATTATCATATGGATGACTTAAATCTATTATCTTACTATCTACAAATCCAGTCCAATCTTGTTTTAAAAGATCCCTGAATATTTCTCTACCTTTACTATTTAATTGTGTATTTTCTATCCCTAACTCATTATACACCTTTTGCCAAACCTTTACTAAATTCTCTAATTCTTCAAAATTTAAACCATGATTATATATGGTATTGAGTTGATCTTTCTTAATTTCGTATAAAACCGTGCCATTGGCTCCAGCCACAAAACTTGGTATTTTTACTTTTTCATTCTGATATAATTTGTTGATGCTCGGCAAAATCATCTTGACAGCTGTGGCCGCTCTAGCTGTAATAATGGCTAAGTACTTTTCTGCTTTTATTATTCTCTGCATTAATCTTCTAGCTTCTTCCCAACCATGCTCTTGGCCATCAAAAATCGTACCGTCATAATCCAAAGCAAATAATTTTGCTTTTTCTTTTGCCTCGGCTAATTTTTGTTCAGTTAATTTTGAATTCATGGATCTATATTATGAAAATTTAATCCAACCAATGACTTAAATGTGTCTTGCGGCTCGGATTCTTGGCCACATTTTCATCTTGATAAAACGAATCGTCCTGGTAATGGGTAGTGGAAACTTCTTCAAAAATACATCCTTCTTGAGTTCCAAAATCATGATCAGTATCACGCTCTACTGTAACAATATCTCCGGTCTCACATTTCATTTCTTTACCACCCAAAGTTATATCCATACTTCCATACAAGACATGAAAAGTCTCTTCCTTTTTCTTATGCAAATGAACCGGGTGCTTCTGACCAGGCAATAACACAATTAATTTTTTACAATATTCGCGGTTAATACAGCTAATTATTACTGCCCCATATTCATAAAATTTATCAATGCCATAGTGATGTGATATCTCAAAATCCAATTTACTGGAAACAGGGATATTTGCTTTTTTTAATAATTCATCCACTTTCTCAACAATTTTATACACTCTTTCTCTGGTTTCTTCTTTTTCCACATTACCGTTTATCGGAGCGTTCTTTTTAATATCTTCGGTAGCAGTATAAATAGCGTATTTAGACATGCTATTAGCCAAAATCTGGCCATCTTGGTTTGGAAAAGCAAAAAAAGTATTATCAACGCTAACGCGCTCTCCTTTGTTGATATCCCTAGATGCGAACACCCCTCTCTTAAATTGCCGTAGATCAGATAATTCTTTTTCTAAGAACTCAGCTCTCTGGCCAGCCACCCCTGCCATGGCAAAAGCTTGTTGAGCTGACTCCAACCACTTACCTGCATGTTCCGGAGTAGAAGAATAAGCATTAATATCATACTTCTCAGTTTTTACGGCCACATGCCTTTCAAAAATTCTAACGCCTTTGGCAACAACCATTTTTATGGCATCATAATTATCCGGTTCTTCATGAGTAGAAAAACCAATCTTTACATCTTGATATCTATCTTGCAAAAGATCTATCTGATTAAGCTGCAGATGATCTTTGGAAGTAGGATACTCTCCTACACAATGCATTATCACAAATTTTTTCTCTCTATTTTGTAAGAAACTAACTACTTGATCTACGACCTCTAGGTCAACCCCACCAGTTGAAGCTATAACGGGCTTGCTACTAGTGGCCACCTTTTCTAAAAGAGGCCAATCATTAAAAGAACAACTGGCAATTTTTAAAATATCAAAACCAATTTCTTCAATCAAATCTACTGAAGGTTCGTCAAAAGGAGTACACATAGAGATACATCCTAAATTAGACACTTCTTCTTTTAAAACAATGTATTCTTCCTTGCTTAATTTAGTTTCAGAAAAACGCTTTACATATTTAATATCTTTACGATCCTTATAATCAGGATGAATGAAAGTATCGATATTACGAAACTGAAACTTAAAAGCAAGCTGAAAAGGAAAATCTTTGCAGGCAGAATGAACATCTCTAATAATTTTTAGGCCATGATTCACATCGCCCATGTGATTATTAGCCACATCAAAGATAAACAACGGCTTTATTTCACATTCTATAGATTGGTCGAAAATTTTGTTAACATTATCCATATACTTTTTTATTTAAAATATAGTTTGATTCTTGTTTAATAACATCTAGAGAACTAAACTCGGGCTTATAACCAATTTTCATTGCTTTATCATATGTAGAATAATAAATATTCTTAGCACCGGTTGCGCCAGTATATGATAATGTATTATCTACTTCATATTTTAAATTGAATTCCGCAGAAAAATAATCTAAAATTTCTTTCTTTTCAACCGGCTTAGCGCTAAACACATCAAAAGCCGAATTAATTTTTTTTGTCTCAATACATTTTAAAATCATCGAGAATAGATCTTTCGGGCTTATGTAGTCGCGCACAATATTTGTATCATCAGTCTTAAATACTTTTTTTTCTGAAACTGCGTTTATAAGTTCGGTAATAAAATATCCATCTTCCAAATCAGCGAACCTACTAAAATATGAAAAAATTCTAAGATCAACTATATTCAAGTCTTTAAATGATCTGTGTTTGCTCTCGGCATTAAGTCTAGATATAGCATAATAATTATTTGGATCTATATGATTTATTTTAAGTCCATTAATCGTATTTTCCTTAAATGGTGCTGAAAAATCGCTGCCATATATAGCTCCACTACTAAAACTGATATAAAGAGTATCGGGATTAACGTCGCACAAATTTTGAATTACTAAATTGTCATATTTTTCAGTTACCATGAAATATCTAGTATAATCCCCTTGTATTTTTTTCAAAGTTCCTACTCCTACACAATTGATAATAACATCGTAGTGAATTTTTAAAAAATTACCATAATCATCATGAATAGTGAAGTTGTCATTTGATTTTTTTTTCAAACCAGTTAAAAAATCAGATATCTTTTCTGATGAACGAGCATATAAGTGTAAATCGAAATCGCCACGTTGTAAAAAAACACTTATTAAGCCTTTGGCTATATGTGATGTCGCACCGAGAATGGCAATTTTTGTTTTTTTCATGAAAAAGGATTAATATAATTTCAATATTTCATTATCTAACTTTAGATCGTCTCTGATCTGCTTACTTATTTCATCTTGATATGAATAGCTCGAGATTAAAATTGGAACGTCTTCATTAATATCATTGGGTGATTTTATTTTCACTCCATTCATTTCTTTACCACAGTATCTCTCGTTCGAATCTACAAAATACGCTACCTGTTTTAAATCTAATCCAGAGCCAATAAGTCTTTGTGTGTGCGTACCCACACCCCATATAATTATTTTTTCTTTATCTATCAATTTTTCTTTTATAATCTTTTTAATCTTCAAATCAATTTCGGTACTGGCTTTAATATATTCTTTCAAATTAATTTCACTAACATTATCTCTTTCAATTTTAAAACTGCTATTATCTACTTTTTTTGCCATAACAAAAATATCGGGATCTGATAACTCATTTGTTAAATTCACGTTTTCCAGCACGTTTAATAGTTCAAAAGAATATTTTGATAATAAATTTGCAATCGAATATTTTGAAAAATAATTAATATGCTCAATGCTAAATTGCTGAAAAGGAGCCGTTATATACGAACTAAACCTAAGCGCATCAGGAACTTCTATAAATATCAATCCATTATGATTCAAAGAAGAACAGATCTTGTTCAATGAACCTTCAAAATCAACCAAATGTTCTAGAACAGCTGATAAAATAACCAAATCATATTTCTTACTATCGTTTAAATCAGATATACTACCATTTATAATATCTATATTATATAGCTCTTTAGCCGTTTTTACACATGCCTGTGAAGGATCTAATCCTGTAAGATCGCAGTATCCTTCACTTTTTAATAGTGACAACAAACAACCAGTTGAACAGCCAATATCTATTATCTTGGATTTTTTGTTAGCGAGATAAGGAATTAAAAAATCAACGATATTCTGAAAATGGTTTACATATTTTTCTGCAACAATTCCGTCACTATGACTAAATTCATACTTAGACATCTCCGTATAATAATCATCAAACTTTTCTTGTGATGGAATATTATCAGCATAAGCAAATCCACATTCCTGACATATCACAATATTATAACCAATCATTGGAGCAATAGTCTGATTTCCAAAGTTCTGTTTATAAAGTTGTTTTTTATTATTACTCAGACAAATAGGGCATGCTCTATTCATAATTTTGATCATTTAATTAACTACTTAAACCTGTTTGCATTATCAAGCAAATTTTCTTTGAAAAATAAACTATAATTAACGGTCTCACGATCTACGAATACTTTATGGCTATTATTTACCACAATTGACAATATAAATCTGAAGAAATTGTTTCTTCGTAACATTTAAATCTTTTCATTAATCTTTTGAATACATTGCTCTGCAAATAAATCAATATTGTCAACTTCACTATAGTCATTCGTGGTACAATCTTTACATGGCTCAGTTTTAATTTTATCACCACTCAAATGCCTAATTTGTAATTTCCTAAGTTTTTCTCCTTTCCATATTTCAAGAAGTGATTCTTCTTTAATATTCCCTATTACATTTATTCTTTTCCAATCAACACAACACGGCACCACTTCCCCATCGGCCTGAACCTGTACACTCTTAAATATTTGTGCGCAAATCTGGCGTCTAGTGGTTCTACCCCCACCCCATCTAAACTTACTAGTGGAGTGAGAAGTATTGAGCTGGGGCCACAACGGGACTAAATTTTCTATGTATATCTCATCGCAGTAATTACTAAAAACCCTAAAAAACGCCTCCTTTTTATCTTCCGATTTTACAGCTTCATTGTGAATTTTAATATGCATTAAACAATCTTTTCTTTTTTTATACAATTCTTTAAGGTTTCCTAATGATTTCTGAAAATCCATTTTTACACTACAAATTTTTAGATAATCCTCTGGAGACAAGCCTTCAATAGAAATAACAATTCTGTCTAAAAACTGGGGTAGATTTTCAATCAAGTTTGTATTAAGCAACAGGCCATTAGTGATTAATTCAATCCTTCTTATCGACCCCGATTCTTTTGCATATTTCATCATTTCTATGATTTCTCTACTCATTAGTGGGTCCCCGTTACCGCAAACACGCAATAAACTAATTTTATCTTCAAATTCAGATAAATCATCTACCATCTTCTTAAAAGTTTGGAAAGACATAATATCTTTCTTTAATCCATCACTATCTGTACCATGCGGACAAAAAACACATTTTAAATTACAAAAACCAGACGGCTCAACATAAACCACTAACGGTGTAGCCAATGGTATATTTTCTCCTAGCTTTAATCGTTCTTCATGTACTTGAGATTTAAAATTTGCTTTCATAAAATTACGTTATTTTATTTAAACATTGTAAAATTGCTTTAGTCGCTCAGCGTCATGATTTAAGACATCCTCCGGAGATAAACGATATTTAATTATATTACATTTATCACAAGTTTTACATACATTTTCAGCCCCACTGAGCATACGATGTCTAAAATTATGAAATTTTTTACTGTTCCATATTTCTTTTATAGACTGATTATTACAATCACCGATAATTTCCGGATAATCAAGGGAAAAACACGGAACTATTTTACCGTCAGGATTAATCTGCATAGTAAAAAAAGGTTGAGGACAAATCTTAACCTCTGAAACCGGCAAACCAAATTGGGTAACGGGTCGATCTTTGTCTCCCAAAACTTTATCATAATCTACACCAGGATAAATGGGGACAGTATGCTCAACTGCTATAGTATCACATATATCTCCAAAAATTTCATGAAATCTCTTTTCGTCATCTTCATTATCTAGTGCTGTATCCATTATTTTCATGTACAAATGTGTAGTGTTTTTTTTGTTATCAAAAAAATACTTTAAATTTTTTACGAAATTATCAAAATCAATATCCACCGAACTTACTTCTTTGTACTTCTCCTTAGTCACTCCCTGTAAAGACACTATCATTCTAGAAAGACCAGCAGAAATAAGATCATCTGAAATCTTGGGTGTCAAAAGTGAACCATTAGTTATGATCTCCACTGTATCCGCCACATTCTTTGAAACGGCATATTCAACCATTTTTGCAATATCTTTGTGTAAAAGAGGCTCACCCATACCAACAAAACGCAATACTTTCAATTTTTTAGGGAATTCAGCCACCTCATCTATGCATCTTTTATATAGATCCAAATCTAAAGCTGTCTTATCAGAAATAAATCCACGATCTTTCTTATCCACTGAAAAAATGCAGTATCTACATTTAAAATTACAAGCATAAATAGGAAATACATACAACAAAAACGGTGTGTCCAAAGGCAAAACCTCTGCTAGATTTTCCCTTTTACCGCCTGGAACTTGACCGCTAATATCTTTTGCTTTCATAAACTATTGTTAGTCAATTTGTTTAGGCATACCTTCATTAAAAGGCTTCTGTGTTTTATCTTCTTCGGTGAAAACCTCGGCACAAGGGACGGGTAGTGGTTTTCCATAAATCCTACCGGCAACGTACTTATCAATAAAATCCCTATCCTCTGCGATTGAACAAGTATCAACATACTCCCCAAAATACTTAATATCCAATCCTCTTTGTATTATGTCTTTCAAAGGTTCGGTAAAGACATTGCCGATTGATGTATGAATATACGGGCATGGCAATACATCTCCGTATTGTGTGACAGAAAACATTCCTTTTACAGCAATACAACCCATATCAAGCCCATAAGCTGGGGTTAAGTGAGTACAGAGGTCATATTTCTTTTCAAGTTCGTTCATATAAGCCATATCATCTCTGTTAACCAAACAGTCGAAATTACCTTCCCAAGCTCCAACTGGTTTGGCATAAGTTACAAATACCCCTATACCTTTATTATTAAAATATTCTACAAATTTAATAAACTCCTCTGAATGAAGCCTTTGTTTAGTAACTACGGTTTGAACAAAAATACCTAACCCCGCATTGAGAGACGCATCAATAGCTCTTATTGCTCTATCATACGAACCCTTAGCCTTCCTAAAATCATCATGTTCTTTAGCGTCTAAACTATCTACACTTAATTGAATACGATCAACTCCTATGTTTTTTAAATGTTTAGCTCTTTTATCATCCAAAAACCAACCATTGGTATCACAATTAATATAAAATTTTTCTGGGTCAATATTAGCTACTAGTTCGTCAAAGTCTCTAAATATCAAGGGTTCTCCACCTGTAAGCACGAAACGCGCCAGACCCAATTCATCTGCTTGACGCGACAAACTTCTTACGTCTTCCATGGTAAATTGTCGAGCGTCTTTTTTTCCTTGGAACTTCTTTACAGAACAATGTTGACAAAGAAAATTGCATGTATAATTATATTGAAATTGAATAATAGCTATACTCTCTCCTTTCCGAACCTTTTCATCAGACTTCATGATCTTTTCATAAACATATGGCTTTTCGTCTTTTAAATGACCTCTTTTTTTCTCTTCTAATTGCTCTCGTGGAGATAACATATTTTTTTATTTTAACATTTAAATATTAAATAAGTAAGTAAGCGATTTTACAAAGGAAGAATAATGATGATGGTATTCTTAACAAAAAAGTTCACTATTTTAAATACCCTTTATACCATTCATACGTCTCTTTAACTCCCTCTTCAAAATCATATTTTGATTTCCAACCTAATACTTCGGTGGCTTTGGAAAAATCCAGACTTTGAGCTGGTATTTCATTTTTCTGGTCATTAATTATCTTGTAATCACACTGCTGGCCTAATACTTCCGAAACTTTTTTAATTAAGTCTAAAACGGAAAAATTATAACCTGTGCTAAAATTAAAAGCCTGGCCTTTGCTCTTCTCAATATTTTCTGCCAAACTTATGTATCCATCTACAACATCTTTGACATAAACATAATCCCGAACAAAACTTCCGTCACTGCGCAACTCCAAAACTTGGTCCTTTATAATAGAATGGCAGATACCTGGAATTATACGATTAAAATTTAAATCACCAGGACCAAAAATATTACCAAACCGACTAACCGCAACCGGAACGCCATAAGTCTTGTGATAAGAGAGGCTAACCAGATCGGTGCAGGATTTAGAAACATCATATGGATGATCCCCGGCCATTGGATTAGTCTCTACAGCCCGGTCGCAATTTTTACCATAGGCTTTGTCGCTAGAAGCGACAACCACAGCCTCGATACCAACACTCTGTCGGGCGGCCTCCAAAATATGAACTGTGCCCATTATATTACTGGATAAAGTTTCATAAGGATTAACATAGGCAGTTGGCACTATAGCTTGAGCGGCCACATGAAATATATGAGTTATTTCATACTTGCTAACGATATCAAATATCCTTTCTTTATCTTTCAAATCACCATAAGCCAATACCACTTTCTTGTCTAAACCCTTTAAATAAAAATACGAACTCGGATCCTGACTACGACAAAGACAAACTATTTGAGCCGGTTCCAACTCTAAAAGCCTTTCCACCAAGTGAGCGCCCACTAACCCAGTAGCACCGGTAACAAATATTTTTTTGTTTTCTGTACTATTCATATATTTTTTAACTTATAAAAACTGTTAGAACCATCAAATAAAACTTTCCTATATCCATATTTTTTCAAAAATTTTCCATACCCTCTTCCCTCTATACACAATACTCCCGCCCTATTAACTAACCAATCGTTACTCTCCAATACTTTATTTTCAAAACCTTCGGTATCTATATTAATAAAATCAACATAATTGATGTTATTTTCTTCAAACACCTTCTTAAGAGGGATAACTTTTACCTTTTTTGATCCTAAACTATAATTTCTTGCATCATAGACATCCTTGGAAAATGTGAATCCGGTACTATCGGTAACACTTGCGTTTGCTTTGTAAAAAAAATCTAGCTCCCCCTCTTTGTCTGATACGCCAACATTTAAATTAATATCTCTCAACCTAGTGTTTACAAAAAAAATGTAATTATCATAATTAGGCTCAATATTTATACCAGACCAACCACGTTCATAGAATTTTTTAGTCACGCTAATTATATCTGGATGATTAGCGCCTACATCTATATACGTCCCCTTGTCTTTGAAATTAGTTAATATATCCAAGATTTGATCTTCTTTATTCTGACTATATGTAATTTTATCTCTTGCCAATAAAGATATATATATATATATGCTAATCGATGATGAAACTGATATTTAAGACGGTCATTAATCTTCATAATTTGTGATTAGATAAATTAATTCCAAACTTTCCAAAATGGATCATTCTGCCAAAGTTCATTCATTTCCTCTGCTTCTTTATAAGTATCCATACATTTCCATGTACCTGGATGAACATAAACTGACAGGTCTTGTTTTTGTGCTAAAGGTGCAAAAATATGCTCTATCATACTATCTCGCTCAATCATATCTAATACTTTTCTTTTAAAAACCATAAAACCACCATTGATATAGTCTTTAGATTTTTCATCCATGTCGTGTGTGACATGATGTTGATAATAATCTACTAGTTCTTTTTTGTCATGATCGATATCTAGCAACCCAAATCTAGACTTGGGGTGAACCGCGGTAATTGTACCCGACCTATCTTGTTGGTTATGAAAATCTACTAATCCTTTAATATCAAGATCGCCAACACCATCTCCATAAGTAACCATAAAATTATCCTCGGTAATATGATCTCTTAATTTAAGAATTCTTTCTCCGGTCAAACTTTCTAATCCAGTTTCGACAAAAGTAATCTTAAAATCATCACATTCATTATTATGAAATATAACTTTATTTTCTTTGGTATGCAGGGTAAAATCGTTCATCCTTGACTGCCAGCGTAAAAAATATTCTTTAATCATATGCCCTTTATAGCCTAGAGCAAGAACGAACTCATTATAACCATAATGCGAATACAATTTCATTATATGCCATAAAATCGGCTTACCCCCAACCAACACCAATGGCTTGGGTTTAAAATCAGTTTCCTCTTTCATTCTTGTACCCTGACCCCCACATAAAATAATAGTCTTCATAAACGAGTGCAATCAAGGCCCCAATGTCCTTCGGAGCCAAATGAATAAGTAGGTACCTTGGTATAATTTGATTTTAAACTATCTATATACAGCTCAATACCCAATGTTTTTTCTCTATATTCCATATAGACTAATTTTTTAATAATTTATTTTTGAACCTTGTAAAAAAATAATCTTTTAATAGATTCCAATCTTCTTTATCAAAAAATCTACAAATATAGAAAATTACAAAATACAATCCTAGAGTAAACCCGCCAATTAAAACCACTTTCCACAAAGCATTGGCATACGCAAACAACACTGTACTAGAAATTATATATGTTATAGCACCAGCTGTAAATAGCTTGAGCAGTAAAACGGAATAAAACCTAAAAATAACCATTTTTTTCTTAATTTGAAAAATATTGTGTTCGATATAATATAGGTAATAAAATACTGGTATGGTAGATAGTAGGTAAGCAACAGCCGCGCCATTAAGAGAAAAACGGGGTATGAGGATAAATATAAAAGTCACGTTTAATAGAGCATTCAAAGTAGTAGCAAATACCACAAATTTTAATCGCTTTATGCCAATTAAAAAAGCGTAGATGAAACCAAATAATGACAACATGAAATAAGTGAACGCTAATATCTTTAAAGCAAAAACTGTATTAATAGCAAAATCTTCATTAATCCAATATTTGATGAAAGAATTACCATACAAAAAAATTGTTATGGTCAAACCAAAAGTAATAAAGGAAATGAATCTAATGGCTCTACGAAATATTTTAATTTGTCGATCACCCTGTTTTAAATGATCAATATTAGAAAATACCGGTGTAAAAACAGTTGAAAGGCTAAAAGATGTACTATGAATCTTGTCTGTAATCATTTGTCCTGAAGAATAATATGAAACACTGGATGGGCCCCAAAAAAAACTTAAGACAAATTTATCAAATTGAGCAAGAATATTACTCATAAAATTCGATATAAATACCATAAAGCCATCCTTCAACATTGATCTAAAACGCTTAAAAGAAAAATATAACTTTAGTTTAATACCCGGTAATAATTTTTTCCATAATATAAAATAGATAGAAAATAGTAAAAAAGCTGACGATAATTGTATCAACACCAAAGAAGTAATGCCATACCCCATACTTACAACAACAATACTACCTATCTGGATGAGAGTGATATTAATCAAGCTAATCTTGGTGGACAAGTCAATTCTCTGCAGAGCTGGTAACATCTGTTGCAGTGGCATAGCTATCATTTTCAAGAAAAAGGTCAAACCGACCATCAGAAACATCCACGTATAAGAATAGACAAAACCATCAGCTGAATTAAGGATATTTGGTAAAAAACCTCTTATCAACAACAAGATTAACAAACAAAATAAACCCACTGCAGTATAAAACCAAAAAGTTAAGCTAAAAATGGGGGTCAGGGCTTTGTAGTCTGGATTTTCTGGATTTTCAGATAATTTTTTAAAAAAAGGATAACCCATACCAAGATCTAGCAAACCAAATACAGATAGTATGCTATTTAAAAGGACAAAAAAACCATATTTTTCAGAACCCAAACCTTTAATCACAATGGGCATGGCTATAAATGACAATAACAACATCCAAACAAAACCTGAAAATGAATAAACCGAGTTTTTAATTGTACGATTGGCTAAGTTTCCCATAAATTACCAATTCACAGTTTTATCTTTTACTTTTGTCTTCACTCGTTGATACATGCTAGTAGCCTTCTTATCTACTTTTGGTGATAATAATCTTAGTAGTTCATGACCTAAAATACGATATTGCTTTCCGATCTTGTTAGCACGAATTAAGCCCTTTTTTAGCATCCTTTTCATTGTGCTATTGCTTATTTTTAGCAATTTCTCGGCTTCAGCAGTGGTATATACCTCATTTGGTTTGATTTCAGACATATTATTAAAAAAAGACATATTAATATATGTCATATAATACCACAAAGGGTCATTGGGTGTCAAAACTAAATAAATTACTTATCCACAGTCTAATTAACGCCAAGATATTAAATTACACAACGCTTCGATCTCTTGTTCAGTCATTTCTGGATTGTTGCCAAAGTAAAAACCTTGTTGTTCTATTAAATCCGCGTTTGGACATGGATATGTATGTTCTACATACTTCTCAAAAAATGGCTGATTACCTATATTTCCAGCTATTACCGGCCTTATTTCTACACCTTCTTCTTGAAAATTGGACTTGTATTTTTCACTTAAATCGTGAGTTTTAAATACAAGTGGCATAGCAAAATTAGATACTAAATCCATATGCGAGACGTCTAACGGTAATAAATCCTGATTTTCTAAGCTTAATTGTTGAAAACTCATGAAATTCCTAGAGCGCTTGTCTACGATTTCATCCCAATATTGTAATTGTATATTACCTATAAAACCATTAATTTCAGTCGGCCTACCGTTATACGCCAAGTCATAAAATGTATATTTTGATTTAAAATCAGTTATATCATGCTGTTTATGCAATCTATTTTGTGATTCAATGGGTAAATTCCTATCCCAACCATGCGCCCTTACCTGTAGTAACATCTCATATATTTCCTTATTATCAGTACATACTACACCACCTTCAATAGTGGACAAATGATGACCTATATATGTTGAAAAAGTAGAGGCAACGCCAAAATTTCCTAATAATTTACCGGCCATTTTCGACCCGAGTGATTCACAATTATCTTCGAGTAATAATATATTATTTTCTTGGCAATATTTACCTATCTCATCTAAATCAGCACAAAAACCCAAAGCATTAGTAATAAACAATGCCTTAAGTGGCACCTCCTCATGAGTCTTAGCTAAAATATTTTTAGAAACATTCAAATTATGTAATTCGCAATCCAATAAAACCGGCTCCAAACCAAGTTGAATCAAGGGCATTATATTTGTAGACCAAGTCAGAGCTGATACGCCTACCCTATCCCCTTTCTTTAAATAACCAGCATTCAAGAAAGACTGAACCAAAATTAAATTAGCCATACTGCCACTAGACACAAAAACTGCATATTCTCTACCTTGTTTGGCAGCAAAATTCTTTTCAAATAATTGACAGTAATGACCCATACTAAACATGTCTGAACTTAAAATAAACTCGGCCAATTTCTTTCTAATTATGTCACCCTGGTAAAAACTAGATTTGATTAATTTTATCATAAAAATTATTTAGAGATATTTATTTTTTCTATTAGTATTTCTTTCAAAAAAAATGGTAGATCATCAACTTCACCAGTATAATTAAGCAACCTCTTAAATTCTGTTCCAATTTTCTCACCTACTTCTTGTTGTACTTCAAATAATGATTTATCATCATATCTTTCCTTGTATAGGTCGCTAAAAACAGCATTTCTACGAGCACGTTCAGGATTTTCCTTTTGCCCGTCCCAACCCATTTTCAAATCCTTAAATCTTTTGGCAATAGACACCGGCTCCGTATCTGATAGCATAGCATCCACATACCAAATAATTTTTTCTGATAAAGTCTTTGGTCCTTGAGTTGTTTCTGGGATATTAGCACCCGCTAAATTTATGATATCTTCTGGAATCCCCATTTCCTGCAAAAGACGTTGATCTTCTCTTTTAATTTCTTCCATCTTCCTTAAATCTAATTTTCCCTCTTTCTCAACGACACCCATAGCCTTTACCTCATACTTTTTAAACCAATCATGTAACATGGCTGCCTCTACTACCGCTTCTCGTTGCTCTTTTTCTAACCCTAATTCTTCAGCTAAAATATCAGCAAATACGCTAGCAACCAAACAGTGTTCGGAAACATTACGCCAAATTTCGAGATCACCTTTATGACCCAAGACCTCACCTTTTTCGTGAGGCTGTAAAGAATCAAAATGTGAATAGGCAAAACGAGCAAAATAATTAGTCTTTTTAGTTTCAAAATCCGAAGATATATCTACTTGTTTACCTTCTTTCATATATACAATTGACTACTTTTCTTTAAAATAATCATAGGTTGTCTTAACTCCATCCTCCAACGATATCTTGGGAACCCAACCTATTGCTCTAATTTTTTCTATACTCACCAATTTACGTGGCATACCATCCGGCTTATTAGCATCCCAAACAATCTCTCCCTGATAACCGACTACATTTTTAATTAATTCAGCCAATTCTCTTATAGATACGTCATCTCCGGATCCTAAGTTCATAAATATTTTACCTCCTTCATTTTGTTCTTTATCCGGATTAAAATTGTCCATCAAAAATAAACAACCGCTGGCGACATCATGGACGTGCAGAAACTCTCGTCGTTGATTGCCTGTACCCCATATTACAACTTCTTTCTTCTTATTAACTTTGGCCTCATGAAACTTGCGAATTAAAGCCGGTAACACATGAGAACTATTTAGATCAAAATTATCACCCGGACCATATAAATTAGCGGGCATAACAGCGATAAAATTTGTTCCATATTGACGATTATAGCTTTGGCACATCTTTATACCAGCTATTTTAGCTATAGAATATGCTTCATTGGTGGGCTCTAAAATCCCGGTAAGTAAATATTCCTCTTTCATGGGTTGAGCACACTCACGCGGATAAATACAAGATGAGCCTAAAAATAACAGTTTCTCTACTTTATTTAAATATGATTGATGGATTATATTATTTTGAATTTGCAAATTTTCGTAAATAAACTGAGCAGGATAAGTATTGTTAGCCATGATTCCACCGACTTTGGCGGCTGCCAAAAAAACATATTCTGGTTTTTCTTCAGCAAAAAATTCAGCCACGGCTTGTTGGTCTAATAAATCTAGTTCTTTATGTGTCTTTAAAATAAGATTATTATATCCTTCACCTTTTAATTTTCTGACCAAAGCCGAACCTACCAATCCTCTATGTCCAGCCACATAAATTTTTGCTTGTTTTTCCATATATTAAAAGATTAAATAGCCATATAATCATTGGCTTTAAAACCAGCGCGTTCAAATTCGGCTTCTAACATCAATTTTATTAGGCCTTTAAAATCAACACTTGGTTTCCAGCCTAATTTTTCCTTAGCTTTAGAAGGATCGCCCAACAAATTATCCACCTCTGTAGGACGATAATATTTATCATCAATTTCAACCAATACCTTGCCTGTTTTTTTGTCTATCCCCTTTTCTTCTTTGCCCTGACCTTGCCATTCAATTTCATAGTCCAATAATTTGGCTGTTTCTTCGATAAACTCGCGCACGCTATGATTCTCTCCAGTGGCTACTACATAGTCGTCTGGCTGATCCTGTTGCAACATCAACCACATAGCTTGCACATAATCTTTTGCATAACCCCAATCACGCTTTGCCTCTAAATTACCTATAAATAATTTATCACGCTTGCCAAGTTTAATATTGGCAAAAGCATTTGTAACTTTTTTTGTGACAAAAGTTCCGCCACGACGAGGAGATTCGTGATTAAACAAAATACCATTACAAACAAACATGTTATAGGCCTCACGATAATTTATGGCCATCCAGTGAGCAAATACTTTAGCACAACCATAAGGACTGCGAGGATAAAAAGGGGTTGTTTCTTTTTGAGGCGTTTCCATAACTTTGCCAAACATTTCCGAAGATCCAGCTTGATAAAATTTAACTTTCATTTCCTTGTCTTTAATTGCATCCAATAGTCTTAAAGCACCTAGCCCATCAGTATTAGCTGTAAAAACTGGTATTTCAAAACTCACCTTCACATGACTTTGTGCACCTAAATTATACACTTCATCGGGCTGTACTTTTTCTAATATACGGCTAATATTACTTCCATCAGTTAAATCACCATAATGCAAGAACAAACGACAATTTTCCTCATGCGGATCCTGATATATATGATCAATCCTGCCAGTGCTAAAACTACTAGATCGCCTTATTATCCCATGTACTTCATAGCCTTTTTCCAAAAGCAATTCAGCCAGATATGACCCATCTTGACCGGTAATACCGGTTATTAAAGCTTTTTTCATATAATACACTAATTAATTATCCGGTTCAGCAACCACAGATGACTCAACCGAAACTCCGGAAAAAGAAGGATACGCGGATAATTCTTTAATTGCGTTTTTGTCATTTTCCGTAAAAATGGCTCCATTCTTATATCCTAGATCAAGCGCTTCTTGAGCTTTGTCATATTCACCAAATAACATATGAGCATAGGCAATCCTCCAATAGGTCTCCCCGATTCTAGGATTATCGCTAAGAGCCTGATCAAACAATTTAAAGGCCTCTTCTTTTTTATTCAATCTTATTTTAGTTTCGGCCAAGACATAAATTATTTGCTGACGCTTGGGAGATTTCTTAAGAGCATCTTCAATCAGTTTTTCTCTCTCAAAAACATATTCTGGATCTTGTATAATAATAGCCTTAGTCTGGGCGATTTGTGATAAAACCATATGATTACGAATATCCAGTGGATGAAGTTCTAAATTCTTATACAAAGCATCATAAACTTGATCTAATACTTTCAGACTGCCTTCTTTGCCTATTTGATTACTATATTGCGAAACTAACGAATGCACGGTTCTGGCTAAATCAGATCTAATATCATCCACATGAGGAGAAGAAGATTCTAAAACTGGTTGTAATTGGCTAAAAGCACTGGCCGGATTACTGCTTAATAGTCTCATGGCTATCAAAGTTCTAGTGTTTGCTTTGGCTGGTTGTATATTAAAAACATAAATTACTAGTATAATCGCCAATGCGGAAATTAATAAAGAAGCTGAACCAATACGTTTGTCCGGAACTGTCTTTCCACTATTTTTTTTCTGTTTATTGCCAGCCATACTACTTATTAAAGCCAACCATAACATGAAATATAAATATGAAGTAATATTCTCAAAGACTGTTATATTCTGCACAAGATGAGCCATTAAAAAAGCTATGGACACAACACAAAGATGCTTGTGTTTCATATCTTTCTTCCTTGCAAATTGCCAAATTGTGAAGGACGCAATAACAAAAATTGAGAGGTAAACGATCAAACCAAAAGCGCCTTGCACTGCCAAAGTATTCATTATTATATTATGAGCATTATCAAACCAAGTTTCGCCATAACCGTATTCTAAAGAACGCGGATTATAATGAAGATTAAAGGCATAAAAATAATTATTCGGTCCCCAGCCGAAAACAGGTCTTTCCTTCCAACTCTCAATTGATATCTCCCAAGCTATCCACCGAGGAGTATTTTTCACATCTGTCCAAGAAGTATTTATAGCGCGCCCAACTGCCGGCATGTTCTTCACAAAATCTGTCTGCCTGTAAGCATACAAAATTCCAAGCAAAATTATACCCAGAACGATAATTGCCCCAAGAGCAATTCTTGTTTTTTTATGTTCTTTCAAAATAATAAAATAACCTATAAAAAGCACTCCTACTCCAGCTAATAGACCCAGCATAGAACCGCGCGTACCACTATAAAATGTGGCTGTAATAGATAACAACCCCATCAATAAATACCCAACTCTCCAATATTTATTGTTATCTCTAACAAACAACAAAAATGCAAGAAACGTTAAAAACAGACCATATCCTCCAAGGTAAATTGCATTGCCCAATGTGCTAGATACTCTTATACTCCCTTTGTTCAGCAAAAACTCCGGATTAATTACCTGTACCAATCCAATTATGGCTACAATTGATCCGGCAAATAAAAAGACTCGCAAAACCCACTTCCATTCTTTCCATTCTTTGAATACTGAACTGCAAATAAAATAATAAGCAATATAGTGAAAAATTGTAAATAAACCCAGCATGCGTTCGTGGTTATCCCAAAAACTATGGTACGGATCGGTTCCCACAAAAGTAGAGATGGTGAAACTAAGCAAAAAAGCAAACAAGGTGATGTTTAAAGCTGTTAATTTAGGCTTATATGCTTGCCAATTTGTGATTAAAAGCAAAATATATGCAACCAGCATGATCGTTACCAGCGACCTAAACAACAAAACTTTTGGTACAATAAAAGGAAAAATAAATGAGCTTGGCACTACCACCAATGGTACAAAAAAACTGGAATATACCAATAGTTTGATCAGCCGTTCTAGATTCTTTCTCATAGTAAATATCTAAATTAATATTAAAAAACCACTTCAAAAAGCTCTGGCTATTTTAAATGATAACTAGACAAAAGTCAAACTAAAACCACCTCTAAACCAAACTATGCGACTAATTAGACAGGTAAATTATTCCAAGTCCATGGATCCCAAGCGCGATATACATTGATAAAATTATCCGGCCCCAAGTCCTTTATCTGTATTTCAGGATATTCTTCTTGTGTTCTTTTAACGCGAATGCCAAAATTTAAATTGGTAAAATTAGTGTTCTGCAGATATAATTTACCGTCTGTAATACTAATACCTGTGGTAAAAGACATGCCCGGCCAAAGTGGATCATTCCATTTGGTATCCATGCCTATCTCACTATCAATAATTCTCAAGTTAGAGTCAACGGATATAATTGAACTGCCCGGAGCTCGGCTATTCCATAATTTACAATTATCCAATAATAAATCCGAATCTTCAATAATCAAACTGGCGTCCCTACCACCGTCCCTACCACCTCCAATTATATCCACATTTTGTAGGCTAGAGCTTGAATTTTTAAATGATAGATATCCCCAACCAATGTTTTGTCCAATACTAATATGCTCTTCTTCAGTACCAAAAGCCTGCAAATCACCATCAATCTCCAAAAAACCATAAGGCAGAATATTTAAATTAGATCCGGGATTAACCACCAATGTTGAAGAAGAATCAACAAACATACTTAAAATTGCATAATCATAATAATTTTCCAATACTACCTGCTTGTCTTTAATACTTACCTGATCCAAGAAAATTGACCTGGCTGTATCAATTCCAAATTCCAATTTGCCTATTTCTGGCCAATCAGATTTAACAACATGCAAAGGACCATTCTGATGGCTGATATTTTGAAATTCTAAATCATCTAATTTTACAATTCCGCCCTCGGCTTTGATGGCCGTATCAGCGCCGTCAAATTTAAGACCATTCAAATTAATGGTTGAGGAAGATAAAAACAATCCATACTCGCCATTGGCAAAAAAACTGGAACTACTAATATTTAATTCCGCCTGTTCAGCCCTGATACTTTGTGAATTTATTGATGGCAGATAACTGGCAAGAGCAAACTCATGGCCCGCATATTTCATTTGCAAGTATTGTATTTTAGCTTTTGCACCTGCAAAAAAATTGAAACCCTGCCAATCTTTTGCTTGAGGCTGAACATCGGATGTGCCGACAGATGATAAAAGCGGATCATTGGGCAAAATTGGATCATTCCAAGAAGTAAAAACCACTGGATCAAACTCTGAACCCACAATTTCCAATTGGCCCTTAATTTTCATATTGGAATCTGCACGATAGCTCTTTATTATCACTCCAGGCTGAATTACCAATTTTTTACCAGCCGGGATCTCATAAAATTCCAAGAAATAGGGATTTTCATTCTTGGTTAAAACCACGACATCATCTTCTTGCTCATAATTTAAGGTTGCAAACCCTGTATTAGGCCTTTTTGGAGAACCTTGAATTGGCGCGCCATGGTGAGTACGACCGGTAATTCTAGCGCCTTGTCCATTCTGCCAATTATCAATATTACTTCCCTGTTCTAATGAGTCTATCCGTTCCATGGTTTGATATCCTTCTGTTGTGCCAGCAAACCATGCTTGAGCGCTATTTACCACATCAACAGGTTGGTCATCAGCGTCAAATAGCTCAAGTTTTGCTCCAGAATTTTTTAAGCCTCCTTGCAAACTAAAAATCGCATCTGCAGATATACCTTTGATAGTATCGTCGTCGCTTCTTTCAAACAAATAATAATCAAATGGCTTAATTAAATTATTGCCATACTCAATTACCTTTACCAATTGGCCATTAACAAATAATTTCCAATCAGTCAGGTCAATGGTGCTTGAAGTATTATTATATAATTCTATCCATTCATCGTTGGTATATTCGACATGCGTGCCAGCCCAAGCTACTTCATTAATCACCACCTGCAAAGATGGTTCAGATGGTATAGTTGAACTAGGAAATGGAAAACCAAAATCCGGAATGGTAGAAGTACTGTCCGAAATATCTATAGGTTGGGTACTAGTAGACACGGGCAGACTATCTATGTCGGCCAACAGTGTGCTGGAAGCTACTTCTGAATCAGACAGTGGACTTGAAGTCGCAGTATCCAAAACTAATATTGTGGAAGAAGCAGACAAAGCCGATTCAATTTGAAGGTCAGAATCTGATTCATCTGGTAAACTCGCGTCAACCATAGAGACAGTACTATAATTAGAAGAAATACCTGTATCATTAGTTACTGAAATCATTTCCTCAATAATAGAGCCGTCTAGTTGATTACCTGAAACGCCTGAATAGGATGATGAATCACTATTATTACTAACTACCTGTTCTATTACTGTCTCTTGAGACTCCGGCGCGGTTATAATCACTGGAATAACCAAATCATTATTCTCATTTATCTGTTCTTGATCAACTCCGCCGGGTGAAGCCACTTCTTGAGATAAGGCCAGTTTTTGAACCAAATCTATCTCTCCGGATTGTCCAATTTCATCATCTATTTCCTGATCCTCAACCTGATTTACAAATATAAATTGATCATCTAAATCTTGATAAGAGATGTCTTGAGATTGATCTACTATATAATAAAGAGGATCATCTGCTTCATATAAAGATTGGCCTTCAAATTCAGTACTGGTGCTAATAACCACACCAACAGATTCTTTTGTGGACGGACTTTGGTTTATAACTGGATTGATGCCGGCTATGCTCTGGATAGTTTCTTCATCACCTCCGCCGTGAGCAACGATCGGCCATAAACCAAGCCTGTCAGTCAAGCCATGCATGCTACCGACTAATTTTCCAACCATTTCATCAATCCAACCGCGCCAAGAAATCTGCGCTTCTGGCAAAGAGACTCTGCCAGACTGCTCTGCTTGAGCAAAAAATAAACGAATTGCTTCAGCGCTATAATTTACCGCCTTTGGCAAAAGTAGATTTGCATAGTCCTGCAAAACTTGACTGTCCAGGCTATATATTTTCATATTCTTGGAAAATATAGAGGATCTAACCTGTGTTAACCGATAATCGCGGCCATCAAGTTTAGAATATAAATAGCCATCTCTAAGTTGTAGTTTATTCAAATCCGGCAATTCGTAATCTGAATTTTGAATGCTGTCATCACTATAAAAACCAGTATTGGAATATGTGGCCAGTTCATCAAAAATTGAATCCAGATCCGGCCTGGCTTTACCGATTTGTTGACTTAAATTATTGGAAATAATATCCCAATAAATTTTTAAATACTGCTCAAAACTATCTCCCAACAAATGTGTATCGTCACGAGTATGAGCTGGCACGCTAATATCAGCTATTAGATGCAGAATATGACCCAAAGCAGTAAAAGCTTGTTCTTCTTGATTTTTAACATAAAAATCAATGGCTCTGGACCAAGTCTTGTCTCCCAAAGCAAACTTTTCTTGCTCTTCAGAACTCTGCGCCCATTGCTTGGCTGTAAAATATAACCCCTTAAATCCATTGTTAAAAATCGGATCATAAAAATGATTTAACCATCTATTAGGGGTATCCTCTTGTATAGACCCGCTCCGTATCCACTTGGCTTGCTGGCTGGTTATCTTCTGCGAAAAATTAGCATTATATAAATCAACTGCCAGAGTCACAATGCCTGGATGTACTACATTACTGTCATGACTATATACTCGATTACTGATAATGAGCACCAGGCTTGGTAAAATAATAAAAAATGCAACCAAAAAAATTATGGTACCACGGTACTTTGCCCTCCTTAAATACATATTTTTAGAATTAGTAATTACAAACTAGAAATTAACCAAACACCCTGATTGTCTTTGACAAAATCAATCTTACGACCGGATTCTTTCATTATATAAGTACATTTTGTGATTAGACAATTATCTTTGTCCTTAACTATTTCTTCTTCCAGCAATAAAAACAAACCATATAACCTATCCTGCTCTTGGGCATGCTTGAAGATATTCTCATATTCTTTTCTATTCTTTTGTGCCATCAGTCTCAAGGCTAGGTCAATTTTGCCCTGTTTTAGGTGATCTCTAAACAATTTATAAGTATATTCCTGGTCTTGTATTGTCTTCACATCTTCACTGGTATATTGATTATGAATAGTGCTTGATTGATGGCTAATTGCCCCTAAACCAAGACGGCTTGCTTTAAGATTTTTTAATTTTTGTTCTTGACCAACAAACCACAAATGAATTATAAACACCAAAAAAATGACAAATAAAAAAATCGCTAACACAAAAACGATTTTATTTTTAAACATATTTCCCTCCTTCCTTTATTAAATTTTATAGAGAAAAATAATCCCGATGAAGCGGAATTATTTGCCCCCTTCTTATAATTAAATACTAACACGCCTATATAAATCTTGGCAACTTTGCTTGTGGATAAATTTTATATTGGCCAGTTTAGCATTAAACCTATCACTATATTATTCAACCCACTCATCACCCTGTCTTACCAACAACTCTTTGGCTCGCAAAGGCTCGGCCATAATTTCCTTAACCACCTTTTCCATGCGCATGCTCTGTGAACCCTTAACCAAAACCGCATCCCCTTGTTTTAACTTATCCTGCAAGAATCTACCAGCTGATACGCTATCATTAAAGCTAAATACTCTGTCCTCACCCAAACCAGCTTCTTTGGCAGCCTGAGCAGTATGTTTAGCGGCCTCGCCAACTGTAATTAAATAATCAATACCTTCTTCGGCCACCTTAAAACCGACCTCGCGATGAGCATTCTCGGTTTCCTTGCCCAATTGCAACATATCAGCTAAAACCGCAAAACGCCTGGACGAATCTAAAATTCGTATATTGCTCAAAGCTTCTAAAGCTGATTTGGAAGGGTCTGGACTAGAATTGTAAGTATCGTCTACAACTAAAGTATCTTTAATGCCGGCAAGCAAAGTCATATGCCCGGCCAAAGGCTTTAAATTCCTCAAAGCCTGTACTCCTTCCACCAAATTGATTCCAAAAATAGTACCCACTGCCACTCCAGATAAAGCCGCATAAATCATTGGCTTGGATATGGCTCCTGGCAAAAACACAGGTACAATATTGCCCTTGTAAATAATTTTGAAATTCAAACCAGTTGGCCAACCGGTTTGCTGGTCATAAATAATATTCAAATCGGTGGCTTGTAGATCAGCCCCTTGGCTAAATCCATAAGTAAACACTTCAGCTCTGGTTGTCTTGATATTCTGCATAACCATGTCATTGTCAAAATTCATTACAGCAAAACCATCGCGATCAAGATGAGAAATAATTATTCTTTTTTCTTGAGATATCTTCTTAATAGTCTTAAAAAATTCAGTGTGAGCATGAGAGATAAAAGTCAAAATTCCCACTTTGCAAGGCGCAATATCAGTCAGATAACGGATATCGCCTGGTTTGTCTGCACCCATCTCCAAAACCAGCATATCCGGATAATTTTTATCTCGCACACACAACAATCGTAAAGCCTTGGCAATCACTCTTAACCATCCCAAAGCCGAGCTACCAGGGGTCTTGTCTACCCCGATCACAGCTAAAGGCACACCAAATTCATTGTTGTAATTCTTTGTACTGCTTCGCACAACAAAACTAGTAGCCAATACCGCGGAAATGGCTTCTTTAGAAGAAGTTTTACCAACCGAGCCGGTTACGCCAACCACATCAGGCTTGTATTTTCTAATAATATTCTTAGAAAAAACTCTTAACAAATATATGACAAAAGATTTCAACATATAATTAATATTGACAATTAAATTATCTTTCCCCCTCAATTCCATAATACTTTAATGCAAATTCAGCTACTTTTTCAAATGTTGGTGCAGCTGTTGATTCAGCCCATTCCCTCTGCGGCACCTCATATTTTACCACCATAATGAACTTGGCATCATCAGCCGGAAAATATCCCACAAAAGTATGATTGCTAGCTTCGCTATATCCTCCTTCTGCAGATGCTATTTGTGCAGTACCTGTTTTACCGGCTATATAGTATTTGCCTATCTGCGCGGCATACCCATGGCCTTTTTCAACCACTGAAATCAACATCCCAGTGATCAATTTCTGCGCCCGGGTAGAAATGACAGTATCAACGACTTGCGGTTCTGTTTTTTTCACCTGTCCATTTGGATAACGAACTTCTTCAATAATATATGGCTTCATCAGCCTGCCATCGCCTGCAAAAACTGTGTAAGCAACCGCCAATTGTAGGGGGGTGGATGTAAACCCCTGTCCAAAAGAGGCGTTGGCATAGTAAATATCCGCGGTTTTACTGATTGAAGAAATATCACCAGCCACTTCAGTATCAGACCTTAAACCTGTTTTTTTACCAAAACCAAACAAATCTACATACTTCCTAAAACGTTCTTTTCCTATTTTCTCCTGTACCCAAATCATACCCGTATTTATAGACTGTTCCAATACATTAGTCATGTTCACTGTACCATACTGCTTTTTACCTGCATTGTAAACCCTATAGTTATCAATCACTCTGACTCCTGGATCTGTAAAGCTTGTATTTGGATTAACTAAATTTAGATCCAAAGCCATGGCCATGGTAATTGGCTTAAATACAGATCCTGGTTCATAAGCTGTAAAAATTGTAGTATTGTTATATGCATCAATATTTTTAACATCATAATATTCATTAGGATTAAAACCAGGATAACTACACATGGCCAAAACTGCTCCTGTTTTTGCTTCCAATAAAACCAATGCCGAGCTTTTGGCTTTATAGGTATCCATTCCCAATTTAAGCTCTTGACATGCTTTATTTTGCAAAGCTCGGTCAATGGTTAATAATAAATCCACTCCATCCTCGGATTCATACAATGTCTTACCGGCCAAAGAAATCAAACTACCGGCCGCACCACGCTTGCCAGTTAAATAACCGCTCTTGCCGGACAGATCTTGGTCCCATGCACCTTCAATCCCATAACGACCGACTAATTGACCATCTACATCCGAGCCTAAAAAACCAACCAAATTAGACATTAAATTATTTTCCGGATAATAACGATGATTTTTACTAATAAATTTAATTCCTGGTAACTTAGCTAATTCTAACTTCTTGACAGCTTCTTCAGATGCTTTATTTTCAATAGGTTCATATGGATCGTCCTTCTTAGAAATATCTTTAAGCATTTGTTCTTTTTTTTCATCTGAAAAATTAAATATTTCTGACAATGAATCAACAACCGCCTTTTTCTTATCTACTGGAATATCACGCGGTACTGCGTAAACCAGATAATACGGCCTCTGAATAGCTACTGGATATTCTTGCTTAAAACCGGGCCTACTGTCTTGTATATATATATTCCCGCGCTCAGGATAAAGCTGTTGATAAATTTCATGGGTATCAACTGCCAAGGCCGTATAATATTGATGTTCTAAAATCTGTAACACAAACAGTCGTGTTATTATCACCAAAACTATCAACCATAAAAAAATAGCCACTATGCTAATCCTAATATCTTTGCCCTGTTTGAGAACCATAAATCAATATCCATAAAAATAATTCAAATAATACAATATGAATTCATTATTTGATTGATTTCAAATAATTATTCAAAGCCTGCCTTGGCTTGACCTGACCACTTGAAACCGTGTAAATCATTTCAGCAAAAGGCGTTTTAAGTTTGTATTTCAAACCCAAAGCATGTAATACTTTGGCGGCCTGTACCCCCTCTACAACCTGCCCCACTTTGCTTAAAGCTTTGTCAACACCATAACCTTTGGCCATATATTCGCCAAAACTGCGATTCCTGCTCTGCACACACAAACCCGTGCCAATTAAATCGCCCAATCCGGCAAGATCATAAACAGTACCAGCTTGACCGCCCATTTTTTTAACTAATAAACCAATTTCTTGCAAAGCGAACACTAATAAGGCGGCTTTTGTATTCATGGGTAAACCAAAACCATCGCATAGACCCATGGCAATTGCATAAACATTTTTAAAAGAACCTGTTACTTCAATACCAACTATATCATCAGTCGCTAATAATTTAAGCTGATCATTTTCCAGTACCTGCTTAATCACCTTGATGGAGACCTTGCTTTTGGAAGCCACATTCATGGCTGTGAATCCTGCTCTAGCCATATCATTGGCAATGGCCGGTCCTGAAACCGTGGCCACCAATCCACGCATATTAAGTGATAAATTCTTTTTGATGATATCTGGAATAATTCCCAATGATTTTTCATCAATGCCTTTGGAAACATCAACACAAATTGTTTTGGCAGATAAAAATTCTTTGGCCTGCTTGACCACCGATTCCATAAAAGAACTAGGGACAACAAAAAAAACTATTTCTACTCGGTCCAAAGCCATGGCCATATCCGGCTCCGGCCGAATTCGGCCCGATAATTTCACTTTGGGTAGATATTTCTTATTTTCTCCATATTTTTTAATCTGTTCCAAAGGCTTGAGATCGCCGGCATGATTCCATAAGCTTACTTGAAAACCGTTCTTAGCGATTACCTGGGCCATGGCCGTTCCCATGTTGCCAGCACCCAAAACAGCTACTTTAATCTTGTTTGGCATATATTTTATTTTATTTTAATCATGGTAATTATACCATATCTTAACAATTAAAAAACCCCTTCGATATTACATCAAAGGGGTTTTAATTTTTTTCGTCTAGTCTTCAAAGACCATTTCCCAATCAATCTTTTTATAGTTGAACAACTCATCTTTGGTAAAAAATCTATCTATTTCACTCTTGGCAGTTTCCAATGAATCAGAAGCATGCACGAGATTACGATTAGTCATGGCCAAATCACCGCGAATGGTACCAGCATCAGCTTCAACGCCCTTGGTTGAACCAACTATCAAACGCACAGCTTGAATCACTTCAGGACCTTCTAAAACCATCAACACAACAGGTGATAATTTCATATAATTTTTCAGATCACTGAAAAATGGCTTATCCTTGTGATGGGCATAATGTTCACCTAACTTTAAATCATCAAGCTGTATCATTTTCATTCCAGCTATGGCCAAGCCTTTTTTTTCAAATCTAGATATAATTTCCCCAACCAAATTCCTGTTCAAGGCATCTGGTTTAATGATAATTAATGTTCTTTCCATAAATATTAAAATTAAAACTAATTTTGCCACTAGTATAGCCTAAAAATATAAAAAGGTCAACCCAGATAAAGTTCAAAGCTTTGCCTAACCACCGAATCAAAACAGAATAAAAAGGCTAAAATTAAGCTTTTTCTTAACCTTATCCACAACCACCATAAGACCAGCCAATATCAGAGCACTATCGCGAATATTTTTATGATAACAGTAATGCAAAACTGTCTTTTGTAGTTTCTTTTGTTTGTGCCATGTTATAGCTGTATTATCATCCAGTCTTCCCTTTTGTCGAGTTTTCACCTCCACAAAATAATAATCACCGCCTTTTATGGCGATGATGTCAATTTCCCCAACCGTGGTATGATAATTTCTATCCACTACTTTAAAACCATGCCTGCACAAAAAATAACAGGCTTGCTGTTCTCCCCATTTCCCTATTTTTTTCCCCCTCCTTGACATGTTGACTAATTTGGTAAGTATTTGCCCATTTGTTCTTTTTCTTGCTTCTCCTTTTTAATAACAGGCAAACGTTTCAAAACATATTTTAAAATATCAATCATCCACCAAACAGATACTAACAGCCAAACCAACATCCAAAATCGCCAGGCTAAAAATATGACCCTTTCTTGCCTAAAAAATGTCCAGATTATGCCGAATAAACCCATTGTCATTCCAAAACTGGCAAAACGCCTAAATATCAACTTTATTGATCGATCCTGAACATATTGAGCCCAAATCCTTAATACAAGACCAACTGCGATTAAAAATAAAAAAATACAAATAAACAACCAGAAAGTCAAACCATGAACTGAAAATGGCTGTGCAAACCAATAATTGATATAAAATAAGTTTTTAAAAGCCATAATTTTATATTACACTTCTCTCATAAAAACCATTCTAACTTATATCTTCTTAAAGATCAAGAGGTAGAGATATTCATTCATGTCTCCCTGTTCAACCAAATCCAATCCGGCTTGTTTAGCCATATTAATGAAATCAGACGGATTTACTTCTTGTCCCAATTCTGGGCCTAGCAGGCCTAGCTTCTTGCCCCAATCAATAATAACTAAAAACCCGCTTTCTTTCAATAGACGGGTGGCTTCTTTAATAGCTATCTGTCTTTCTTTAATTTGGGATAAAACATTTACAAAAAAACAAGAATCCAAGCTGTTCTCTGGTATGGGAACTTTGCCAGGCATTTCAATATTGGACCAAGTTGTTTGGATGTTGTCATATCCTTGGCTGGATGCAGTGCTCTTTATACTTTCCAGTATATTTTTGACGATGTCCACGGCATATACAATTCCTTCTTCACCAACCATGCTGGCGGCCGGGAAAACAAAATGCCCAGTACGACCGCAACCCAAATCAGCCACGCGCATACCTGGCCTTAAGTCTATTTTCTCAAACACTAGATGAGGATTTAATAAAGCTATTCCGCTGTGAGCCATAATAATTAAAATATTAACGAACAAATAATTTTACTACTGTTGCATTTAAAAATCCGCTGATCATATTAGTAATTGCTAAAAAACCAAGAAAAACTGAAACCAAACCCACTAATTTATACATTAGACGTGTTCCACCGCTAGTGCCTAATTTTGCTTCTGCCCATGCATTAGCGCCAAAATTTTCAATAAACCAATTGGTTTTTATTATCAAAACCACGCCCAAACCTACCAATATCAAACCAAATACATAATGCATAAATCATAAGTTAACTGAATATTGCTTCGCCAGACAGATTTTTGGCGAAACCGTGCCGGAGAGAGGACTCGAACCTCCAACCCCAGTGGGGACTACCACCTCAAGGTAGCGTGTATACCAATTTCACCACTCCGACTTGGCAACATATATATTAATCCAACAAATGAGCAGGCCAAATTCTGTAAGGCCAATTTCACCTCGCCCAATTGCTCGGCTCTGCCTCGCAAGGCGGGCGAGCAGGCACTCTGACATTATTTTGCCGGCGAAAGCGGATATGGCCTAAAACTTTCTGTCTCTTCCAACCACCATTTCTACTTTGCTTCTAGCTAATTTTATTTTTAACTTCAGCTCCTTAGAAATCTTGCCATCAGCCTCGACAGTAAATGGCTCTTGACTGACAATCTCCATTTCCTCAAAAGGAAAAATACTTGGATCCTCATATTCATAGCCCCACCATTTCTTTTTTTTCAAAGGCCTTAAAAAAGCTTCCAATTTTCCATCCTGCGGGTGTACCACTCTCTGTACTTTATCTTTTTTGGACATGCTCCAATAAAAAGGCTGTAAATTACAAACAACTACCTCCATCCTATCAATTGCACTTACCTTAAATACTTCATCATAAATGACGCTAACTTTAGCCGGTTTAACACATAATTGCGAAACAAAATATCTATTATTCATCCAGCCGACATCCAATCTCTCTTTACGACGCCGTGATAATACTTCACAAGCTTTCTCTCCAACCGGTATCCCTAAAACTTTGGCAATCGTGTTCTGCTGGCCAACTGGCAAAAATCCGAATAAGCAATCGCAAGTGGCGCTCCTAGAGAGCACTTGGCCGAAAGTTGAATCATTGCCCACTACAACAATTGTTGTAGCGCCCTTTTTTATTTCATCTTCTATTACTGGCTTTACATCTATATAGTTATTAAGACGAAGTATTTTTCCGGCTATACCGTAATCGGTTAATTTAACCTCCAGGGCTCTGGTGATTGAAGCAAATTTATTTTTTCGTAAAAAATTGTCATACAAGTATACATACATAATGTAGAAAAATTCCAATACAAATTCCCTAGCCACGACTTAATCATTCTTCAAGTCACTAATGCCAAGACCGCCTTTTTTCTTCTTAATAACACGCAAACCTTTTCTATCGGCCATATCCACTCCGGGCATAATTACCTTGCCATAAATAGCGGCCCCTGGTTCAACCGTTAAAGTTTTAACTGTAATATCGCCTAAAATCTTAGAGGTAGCTGTTAAATCCAAGCTTTCTTTTATTTTAATATTGCCTTTTATTTCTCCAGAAACAGTGGCACTACCTGCCTTGACATTGGCAACTATGCGAGCTCCTTTTTCAACTGTAAGATGCTTAGTAGTATTTACATTTCCGGTAACAGTTCCTTTTACAATTATATTGCCGGACGAGCTTAAATCTCCTTCTACATTTACTGAAGGACCTACTACTGTCTCTACATCATCTGAAGGAAATTGAGCCTCTTCAACTTCTAAATCAGCGCTGTTTGAATTCTGGGATGAAATTTTTTGAAAAATCATATTGTCTATAAATAATTAAGAATAATATATATACTACATCATATATTTAAAAAAACCAAGGGTATAAATTTACAGCTACTTTTTGCCATTTTTTTCATTACCGTTATATGGTATCCAAAATCCAAATTCACTTCCCTTGCCTTTGCCTTCACTATGCGCCCATATACGTCCTCTGTGAGCTTCTATAAACATCTTACAAACAAATAATCCTAAACCAGTTCCATTCACATTGACTCCTTTTACATTTTCACCACGATAAAACTTTTGGAAAAAATTCATTTCATCAGTTTTATTGAAGCCCAAGCCGTTGTCAATTACTCTCACAGCCAAACCGTTTCTTTCCTTTCTGATATCCGTTTGGATCATGCCTTTATCTGAATATTTTATGGCATTATCAATAAAATTAAATAAAACATGTCTAATTTTTTCTGCATCGCCATAAATTAATTTAATGCCTTTCCCAACTTTTTTCCAAGATACTTTCAGCCCCTTGTCTTTACCGCGTTGTTTTAATTCACCTACCACTCCATCTATCAAACTAATCATGTCGATGTTCTCATATTCAAATTTTGTTCTTCCCTGTTCTATGCGTGATACATTTAAAAAATCCTCTACTAGTTTTACCAAATGTCCATTGCTTTCATCCATATTTTTCAGCACTTGGACTATGGCCCTAGTAGGCTTGCCATAACTGCCGTCTTTGATTAACTCTATATATCCATTTAATATTGATAATGGAGTACGTAATTGATGTGAGGCAATTGAAAGAAATTCAGTTTTCTGCTTATCTAGTTCCTTCAGACGAATATTGGCTTTTTCCAGAGATTTGGTCAACCGAGATAATTCTTCGCGACGTTTAACCTCTTTACGTACTGAACGAATAAGCACCATTCCCAAGCCCGCACTTATGCCTAAGATAAATAAGCTAAAAGTCAAAGCTGAACTAGTCTTGGACAAAAATGCATTCATGGTAAGTACAATAATGAGCATGGCCGTAAAGATTTCTGCAACAACTACTTTCATGTTCAATAAGCCATATCTCATAATAGCATATGTGCACATTATGACATGGAAGGATGCTATTCCGTTGCCCCAAGGATCAACTGGAATATTATACCATAAAAAATAATTGGTTGAGCCACCAATAAAAGTGGCTGTTATACCTAGCATCAGCATCAATGTCTGTCTCCTTATTATACCGGTACTTTTCTTATATTTCTTATATAGTAAAATTACCGCATATATGACATGCACCCCAAAAGCAGTTAAAAAAGGCAGATAAAAAGGTCCTGGAACCGGCCAGTGTATAAAAATAGAGCGATGCTCTACTCCTGCAACAAAATAAGGTGTGAAATTCAAACCTACCCAGGCAAATGTAAAGATATAAAAGATGATCAAAACTATTTTATAAAATCTTTGATCATCCAATTTTAAAAAGACCAAAACCAAGTGAAAAAAAGAGATAGAAGTAAAAATTGCACCGAACATCAATCCTCTTGCCCAAAACAAAGCCGTTTCAGCATCAACTGCAATCTGCCAAAAAAAATAACACACACTCCAAGATCCTAAAGCCACACACATATATATCAAATAACGAGCTGTGCGATTTCTAAAACTTGTGAACATCAAAAATACTGCAAAGCCTAAAGAAGTAAGAGCATTTATCAATCCAGAGATGCTAAAATATGTAAAAGTCTCCCCCATAATTTTAATGTAAATAGATTAATAATATAATACCATAAAAAATAAAAAAATGCACGTGTATGCATTTTTTAATCTCCTCTATAAACAAATAATTATTTACAGAGGGAAGACGCAGACTAAACTGCGTCTGGAGGATAGGCAAAATCCAGGTTTCAACCTTTGGTTTTGCCAAATGAGGGGGGGGTTAATGAACGGAGTTGGTCTTCTGTGAGGTAGTGGTCAAACCACCTCGACGACAGATGGCGATGGCGTGGCCCTTGTGGGGTTCTACGTCCATGGCTACTTCGTGCTTGGGCCAACCAGCCTTGATGACCAATGACTTATGCTGGGCAACGGTCCGAGGTTTGAGTTCTGGCCAATTGATGAGCCAACGCACTCCAAACCCAGCACCGCTACGACCAATCTGCGAGACTGTGAACAGTCCGCCAGGCGTGATCAGGTTACGAACCAAGCTGATATAGCCAATCGCCTTCTTGACAGGCTTGTAGTCGATGAAGCCGTTAAAATCAACGACATGAAGCGACTCGGGCTTTGCCTGCTTCAGAAACACGCGAATGTTCTGTTCCACTCTCTCCACATGATCTTGAATACCAAGTTCCTCAGCCAACTGCATGGCTGCATCCAACATATCCGGATTCAGGTCAACCAATCTCAACCTGACGTCGGCTCCGGGATAGTCTTCGAGGAAATGGGCAACTGCGAACAGGGTAGGTTCAGCTGACCCACAGGCCAATGAGGCCATCTGAATGGTTGCAGGAGAATGGCCGTTACCAGCTACTACTTGTTTGGCTCGCATGTACTGGTTAACCATCTCTGCATAGATGATCTGGTGGACTTTCTTGCAACGGTTATTAACAGCCTGTGGCCCCATACTGTCCATGATAAACCAGGCCACATAGGCACCAGGACGTCGCCACCAAGATAGGCGCGGAATTTCCTTGCGGAAAAACACGTTAGTGCCATGCAGGGCACGCAACGCTTTAGAGGTGGTTACTCCTTCACGTAGCATCTGCAACCTAGGGTGAGTCAACCAGCCCAAGAGTACTGACAGCCACTTGGGGCCGAGCAGGTAGTTGCACTGATAGCGTTCCATCCTCTTTTTCTGCTCATCGGTTGGTATGAGGTTCGGATTTTCCTCATTCAACTGTTCTAAAAGTTGTTTGAGTTTCTTGAACTTACGCAGATACCAGACCTCGTACGGCCAGACCACGATCGCAATCACCAATGACACGAACAGTGTGAATGGCAGAGCCAGATAAGTAGGCCAGACGTTGTGGCGCATAATCAGCTTGACGCCAGGTTTGGTGTGAAGGCCCTTTTTACGGGCCTCATGAATGGGCGAACACTCGAGTGGAGATTCGAGTGATTCCGGGTCAAAAACCTGCTTGGCCAGAAACTCGTGCCCGCCCGGGGTTTGGTCTTTTAATGCGTCAACAAAAGAGTTGGCGCCTTCCTCTATCTCGTCAACAAGGCATTTAACTGCCTTATCAACCCCATCTGATCCTGGAAAAAGCATTGTTTTACTCCTACAATGCAAAAAAGTTTGTAATCGCCGACTTAATAAGCACAAAATTTTTATGCGCACTAAATCGACGACCATCTTTCAAAGAACAAATTTAATCTCTGAATCTACCTAAATTAATATCCAGTGCTTGATAAATTTCTTTCAATCTTTTTGATTTTAACTCTCCTTTCTTGGATATTATTAATCTGCGATCAACCGTAATCAGCTTATGCAACATACATATTCCATCGCTACCCAGCCCAGTCTCGGTATTCTTCAATAAAACCTCATTGACAAAAATATCATCTTCGGGTTGATAAGGTTCCACAATAGCGCAGACAATAGAAGGCATACTCTCGTTTAAAACATCATCCTGTATCACTACTACAACTCTTTCCTTTTTCCGACCTCCGCCATTATTAAACTCGCATTTTAAAACATCACCTCTTCTAATAACACCGCAGTACATTTTATCAAAATCAAAATCCATAAACTTTTAATTAAACAAATCAAAGTTATGCACTCTGTTTAACCGAGTTGTGATTATTTTTTCCATACCCCCTATATTAAAAATTTTTGTCTTTTTTTTCCGGATGCCCTTAACTCCTTATCTATTTTTTTTACCTCTTGATCATGCTTATGCTCTAAAATACACCGTATAACAAATTTACTTCTATCACCATGATGGAAAACTTCACGGAAATAATCAGCTACGCCTTTAGGCACCTTCACCACCAGGCGCTCAATTGTTTCTTTTTTTTCTTTAATCATATGATTATATTATACCACAACTCTATACCTAAAAAGGTACACTGTAGAGTGCACCTTGTGGATAAACTAAAAATAGTTTTACATTTTAGCGACCGTTTCAATTCCTAATAAATCTAATCCCTTATTCATTACCTGTTCAATCATTTTAATTAATTGCAGACGAAATACCCGAAGACCTTCTTCAGCTTTTAAAACCGGGCATTGATTATAAAAACTATTGAAGTCTTGTGCCAGGTCAAACAAATACTTGGCAATTTTTGATGGATCATATTCAACAGCTGATTCCCGAACTGCTTTTGAAAAATCACTTAGTTTTAACAAAAGTTGTTGTTCAATCAAGCTGATCTCTGGAGGAATTATTAATTTTTGTTCTGTAATTTCTGACTTGCCCAGTATACTTCTAATTCTGGCTACAATATATAATAAATATGGCCCGCTATCTCCTGATAAACTAACTGACTCTTGTAGATCAAATTTAATATCATTCTTTACCCCGATTTTCAAAAATGCATATTTTATTGCTGATACAGATACTTTTTTAATCACTTCATCTGAATCTTCTAATTTACTGTCTTTCATAATTCCTGCCACTTTCTTTTCCACTTCGTCCATCAACCATTCACCTAAAATCACTTTACCAGTACGCGAACTCATTTTACCACCCTTTAGACTTACCCAACCATAAATCAGATGATACTCTTTATCTTTGCTTGCGGGCAGAGTTGATTCCAGCGCCTTAAATACTACTTGAAAATATCCTAGCTGTTCTCGACCCACCACATGAATAATTTTTTCTGGATTGTGTTCGCTAAATTGTAATTCAGCCAAAGCCAAATCCTTGGCTTCGTAAGTTGGAAAACCACGTTGGTTTATAAAGACCCGATTATGCAAATCGTATTTCTCGCCAGGAAAAATGATCGCTCCCTCATCCCCTATTTTAAATACATCTTTTTCTAAATATTCTTGTACAATTTCTTTACCACGAACAAAAACTTCTGATTCAAAATAAAATCTATCAAAACTGGCATCCAAACGCTGGTAGATATGATCAAAATAATCTAAGCTCCATTGTCTGGTGGTTTTATACACTTCTTTTATATCCAAATCTTGGTTGTAAATCTTTTCATTGATAGTTACAATCTGTCTTTGTATGGCTTGATCTTTTTCAAATGCTTGCGCTCCGACAGCATAAACCTTGCCCAAAAATTCTACTTTTGTTTTAATATCTTTATCTTTAACATCCTCATATTCATCTTTAGATTGATCCAATCCCCATAGACATTTTGCTATTTGCATGCCTACATCACCTTGATAATTAGCCCTTATAACTTCAAAACCAACCTCTTTTAAAATTCTAGACAAAGTTTCACCTGTTATCAAAGTACGCAGATGGCCAATATGAAAAGCCTTGTGGGTATTAGGATGGGCAAACTCAACAATAACTTTTTTATTCTTACCCAAATCTAATTTCAACAAGTCCTTTTCTAGTAAAACCAACTCTGCTATTTTTTGTGCGTTTAAGTAAAAATTAAGATAAGGTCCGGCGGTTTGAACTTTTTCAATCAAATCACCTGTCTTGATTTTTTCAGCCAATTCTTTAGCCACTTCCACTGGATTCTTTTTTTGCTCCTTGGCCAGATCAAAACAAGCCAAAGTAAAATCACCCATCTCTGAATTCGGAGGTGTGGTTAAATCTGGATTTTTAACACCGGCCTTATTTAAAATTTTTATCAATTCTTGCCTGATCATGTTAATTTAAATAATTTTGACAAAAAACCTTTTACCTTTTTGCACTATATCTCCGGGCTTTAATACAAATTTTATATCGTCTATTTTTCCATCATTCACTTTAACACCGCCCTGTTTAATAGCACGACGAGCATCAGAAGTGCTAGTTGCTAATTTAGATTCAATTAAAATCGTAACAATATTATAAGCACTAGGTTTGATCTCTGCAATCTCATCAGGCTGATCTTTGCTTTGGATTACCGAGACAAAATGTTCTTGGCCTTTTTTAGCAGACGATTCACCTTTAATTATTTTAACTATCTCAAAAGCCATCCTCTTTTTAAATTCCATTGGATTAGCACCGCCGTCCATTTCTTTTTTAATCTCCTCAATCTCTAACAAAGAAACCCCTGTTAACAGTTCAAGACCACTTAGAATTGCACTATCCGGGTATGACATGGCTTTACCATACATATCTTCTGGACTATCTGACAAATTTATGCCGTTACCTTTGGTTTTGCTCATGGTCTTGCCTTCTGGAGCGTCCATCATCTTATTGACTCTAACAAATTTTTCTTTATTTAAATATGCCTTGGACAAAGTACGCCCCATCAACATATTGAATGTTTGGTCAGCTCCACCAATCTCAATATCAACTTTCATCTCAACCCCGTCATATCCCTGCAACAAGGGATAAAACATCTCATGAAAACGGATTGGATCTTCTGCCTTTAATCTGCGATCAAATAAATCGCGCTCCAATATTCTTTGAACCGTTGTTTTTGACATTAATTGTAAAACATCTTTTAAATTTAATTTTCCTAACCAATCTGAATTTCTCTTAAACTGTACAGCGTTCTCTCCATCAAAATCGATTAACTGCCCGGCTTGCTCTTTCCAGCCTTGCATATTTTTTTGAATCTGCTCTTCACCAAGCATCTCTCTGGTTGTGCCTTTATCAGGATCGCCAATAGCGGCTGTAAAATCACCTACTAGGAAAATCACCTCATGACCGAGCTCTTGCAGAATTCTCAAAGCCCGAATACCCATGGCATGGCCAATATGCAAATACGGACCAGTTGGATCAAAACCTTGATAAACTCGTAAACGCTGACCAGACATGAGTAATTTTTTTAACTCCTCTTCACCAGGATACACAGCTTCAACTCCGCGAGTTAAAAATTCTTGTATTTTTTGTTCGTCAGTACTAACTGGCATAAAATTTATTTTAAATTTTCTAATTGGGTTGTTAATTTGGTTGATTTTTCCTTAGCCTGATCTAATTTTTCCTGTTCTTTGGACACTACTTGTTTCGGAGCATTTTTAACAAATTCCTGATTAGTTAATTTCTTTTCTAAAATTTTAACGTATTTTTCAGTTTCGGCTAATTCTTTTTTAATTTTATCAATATCAACTGCACCAGACAGATCAACAAATATCTCTACATCGCCAAGTGCTATCGGAAACCAACCACCAGGATTATCGGCTTTAGTTTTAACTTCTAATTTGTCAATTCCGGTCCACAAACGCTTGATAATTTCAGAATTTTCTTCTAGAACTTTTTTGGAATCTCCAGCACTAATCAAAACATTGGTCTTTTTACCTGGTTCAATGCCATTTTCCGCTCGTACGTGGCGGATTTGGGTGACAATATTTTTGATTAATTCAAAATCGTCGCGAGATTGCTTCGCTTCGCTCGCAATGACAGGATTAGGTTGTTTCGCTTCGCTCGCAATGACAGGATTAGGTTGTTTCGCTTCGCTCGCAATGACAGGATTAGGTTGTTTCGCTTCGCTCGCAATGACAGTGGCAGGCCATTTCTGTACCATCAACATTTTTTCCTTACCGTAAACCTCTGACCAGATAGTTTCGGTTACAAACGGCATAAACGGATGCCATAATTTCAAAATCGTATTCAAAGCATGGTTTAAAATTTTAGATTTATCACCCTCAACTTTGGCAATTTCCAAATACCAATCAGCCAGATCATTCCAAGTAAATTCTTTTAACATCTCTCCGGCTTGAGAAAATTCATATTTCTCTATATTTTCAGTACATTTCAAAACTACTTGATTCAATCGACTCAAAATCCATTGGTCAGATAGAGTTTTTGCTTTTGGCACATCCGCACCTATCTCTGACTGGTCAATATTCATCAACATAAATCGACTAATATTCCACAATTTATTAGCAAAATTACGAAAACCTTGTATTTTTTCCACTGACAAACTAACATCCGAACCAGGAGACACTCCTAATAACAGTGATAATCGTACGGCATCAGTGCCATATTTCTGACAGACATCCAGAGGGTCAATCATGGTCTCGGGTTTTGATTTACTCATTTTTTCACCATCTCTATCCAAAACTCGCGCATGTAGGTAAACAGTCTTAAATGGCACTTCTCCAAGAGCATAAGCAGACATCATTATCATTCGCGCTACCCAAAAAAATAAAATGTCAAACATCGTCTCCAAAACATTGGTGGGGTGATAAATTTTTAAATCGTTAGCTGTGGCGGGCCAGCCTAATGTAGAAAAAGTCCACATCCCAGAACTAAACCAAGTATCCAAAGTATCTGGATCTTGTATCCATTCCTCTCCGACAGGTGGCTCTACCCCGACATAAGTTTCTCCACCTTTATACCAAACCGGAATACGATGGCCTACCCATATTTGACGCGAGATACACCAATCACGCAAATTGTCTATCCAATGAAAATATGTTTTACAAAACCTATCTGGAATGATTTCAATTTGCTGACTATGTACAACATATTGCATTAATTTCTTTAAACTAATTTTTTGACCATTGTCTAAACCTTGGATTGGATGTTCTTTGGATTGTAAAAAATCAAATTCCTTATTCACATCTACAAACCACTGTTTAGACGGAATTGGTTCAATCACATGCTTACAACGATAACAAATAGACAAATTGTGTTTGTAATCTTCTTCAATATGATCAATCAAGCCCATCTCCTGCATATCAGCTGTAATGGCTTCACGCGCCTCCTTTGTGTTCATACCAGCATATTTGCCACAATTTTCCATCATACAGCCGTCTTCGTTAATTACTTGTTTACCACCAATACCGTGACGTTGGGCAATCTCATTATCAGTAAAACTGTGACTGGGAGTTACTTTAACTGCGCCTGAACCAAATTCTGGATCAACTGCTTCATCAGCCACTACCACAATTTCAAATTCACCCAGCACACCTGGAATCATATATTTTTTACCGACCATATCTTTGTATCGTTCATCGTCAGGATGAACTGCTACTGCCGTATCACCTAATTTTGTTTCTGGTCGTGCCGTGGCCAAAACAAAAGGACCATATTTAATCCAATAAAACTTCCCGTTTTCCTGTTTGTGTTCAACTTCATCATCAGCCAAAGTGGAATGACAATGTGGACACCAATTAACAATGCGATTACCACGGTAAATCAATTCATCATCATACATTTTTTTAAACATGGTGTTTACAGCCAAGCCACGCTGGTCATCCCAAGTATAAGCTTCGCGCGACCAATCCAAACTAGCTCCCATCTTGCGTATCTGCCCTCTCATGGTATCTTGTGAATCAGAGATATATTTTTTTACCTTTTCTATGTATTTTTCTCTGCCTAAATCGTATTTGGTTTTACCTTCTTTGGACAACTGACGCTCTACCACTGCATTAGTGGCAATAGCAGCGTGATCGGTGCCTGGTATCCACAGAGTTCTATCTCCCTTCATACGATGGTAGCGTATCATTATATCTTCAATTGCTAACATTACTGAATGACCAATATGCAATTGCCCGGTGGTATTAGGCGGAGGTAAAACAATGGAAAAAGGATCGGCATCTTGCTCACAAATCCCTTTTTTAACACAAATATCCGGATTAAAAAATCCGCTCTGTTCCCAGCGTTCATAAATATCATCTTCATATTGTTCTGGCTCGTAAGCTTTAGAAAGTTCTTTAAACATATTTTTATTGAGGTATTGTACTAAATTAGCGGATAAAAAGCAAACAAAAACAACAGCAACCCCTGGGTGTCAGATACACTGGGTGTAACAAGGACGTGATAATGTCATAGTACAAGGAAGTTAAAATGTCATACCTAATATATAATAGAATAGTTATTCATTAACTATTCTAAGTATGACAATCCAATATACTATGACTCAAAAACAACTAGATCGTTATG
>JBDROJ010000041.1:0-2808 GCA_043810165.1 bacterium | reverse complement strand
CATAACGATCTAGTTGTTTTTGAGTCATAGTATATTGGATTGTCATACTTAGAATAGTTAATGAATAACTATTCTATTATATATTAGGTATGACATTTTAACTTCCTTGTACTATGACATTATCACGTCCTTGTTACACCCTTGATTTTTAATTAAAATAGGATAAAATACCGAGCATGTGGATAAACAATATTAAAAAACCAATTATGGCGTTAGCGCCAATGGCTGATTATACTGATAGCCCGTTTTGTCGTATCTGCCGTGAAGTTGCTGGTAAAGACTTTGTGATTTTTAGAGAAATGGTCAGTAGCGAAGCGCTTGTACGTGATAATGAAAGAACCTTGCAGATGTGTGAGTTTAATGAGATTGAAAGACCTATTATCATACAGATATTTGGTTCAGATCCGCAAACCATATCCAAAGCTGTTAAAATTGTTAATGAAAAATTCAAACCCAATGGAATAGATATTAATATGGGTTGCCCAGTACCTAAAATTACCGGAAAGAATCAGGCAGGATCTGCTTTGATGAAAGACCCTAACAAAGCTGTTGAGATTGTAAAGAAAATTAAACAAGACAACCCAGATATAGTTGTGTCAGTCAAAACCCGGTTGGGTTGGAGCAAAGAAGATAAGATTTTAGAATTTGCACCTAAATTGGAACAAGCCGGAGCTGATTTGTTGACAATTCATGGTCGTACCAGGGCGCAGGGCTATTCGGGTCAGGCTAATTGGCAGGTGATTGGACGAGTAAAACAAACCATCAAAATTCCAATTATTGCCAATGGCGATATTGCCAACCATGATGATATGAAAAGATGTTTGGACATGACCGGGGTTGATGGGGTTATGATTGGTAGGGGAGCACTAGGTAATCCTTGGATTTTTTCTGAAAAACAGTTTGGTTTAAAAGAAAAAATATCAATTATCTTAAAACACGCCCAATATCATGTTGAGCACTATGGAGAGGGTTCAATGGTTAGCTTTCGCAAGCACTTGGCTTGGTATTTTAAATCTGATCATCTGCCAGAGATAGAGAATGTTAAGAAAATAAGGGGTGAGTTGGTGAGGGTGAGTACGCTTGATGAATTAAGGGATAAATTGAATCAATTTTTTTAAAACAAGGCAATATTTAATTTTTCTCTCAATCTCGGCGTGAACATAGTCCCATCCAATCCAAATCATCTACGCAAAAACTGTCACAAACCGGCAGTTTTATGATATAATGAAATTAGCATTAAATAAACCTATCCCTATGTCCCAATACTACAACCCCCACCGCAAAATAAACTGGAATTTTATACCAGGACAGAAAAACAACTGGAAGCTTTCGCGGTCAAAGATTGACCTATTCATAAAGTGTCCTCGTTGTTTCTATATTGACAACCGCCTTGGCACAGCCAAGCCACCTGGTTTTCCGTTCTCTCTCAATTCAGCGGTTGACGCTTTGCTTAAAAAAGAATTTGATATTCATCGCGCCAAAGACAAACAACATCCTTTGCAGAAAAAATATGGAATAGATGCTAGACCGGTTGCTCATGAGGATCTGGATGAATGGCGAGAGAATTTCAAGGGCATTCGTTATGTGCACAAACCAACCGGCCTGACCATATCCGGCGCAATTGATGATCTCTGGATAAACTCAAAAGACGAGTATATTGTTGTTGATTATAAAGCAACTGCCAAAGCAGGGGATATAACCGAGCTTGATCAAGATTGGCAGGATGGATATAAACGACAGATGGAGATATACCAATGGCTTTTGCGTCAAAATGGTTACAAAGTCTCAAATACAGGTTATTTTGTCTATTGCAATGGCCAAACAGACAGAAAAGCCTTTGACGCCAAGCTAGAATTTGATATTACCTTGATTTCTTATGATGGCGATGACAGCTGGGTTGAGAAGGCTATCATAGACGCTCATAAATGCCTTTGTAGCGATAAGATACCATTGGCTGATCCAGAGTGCGAGTATTGCCAGTATAGGAAAGCGGTTAAGGATGTTTTAAAAAACAAATAATATGAAACTTCTTCTTACTTCATCCGGAATAGGTGTTAAAAATGAATTGCTAAAATTTATACCAAAGCCATATGCTAATACACGGGTAGCATATATTATCACTGCTTCAAGAGTTGAAGAAGATACTTCTTATTTAGACAAAGAATCTAAATTATTGCGTGATATCGGTTGTCAGGTTGAAGAAATGACTTTTGAAAATTGCGACCAGAATTCTGCGCGAAAGCTGTTGCATGATATAGATTTAATTTATGTACAGGGTGGAAATAGTTTTTATTTGTTAAAAATTCTTAAAGAGAGCGGTGCAGATGTTGTTATTAAAGAAATGGTTAAAAAAGGCGTGCCATACATAGGAGTCAGCGCTGGTAGCTATATTGCCTGTCCCACAATTGAAGTTGCCACATGGAGTCATCAAGATAAAAATTCATGCGGTTTAAAAGATCTGTCCGCATTGGCGTTTGTACCTTTTCTTATAAGTGCTCATTACACAGATGAATATAAGGAAATATTAAAGCAAGAAATAGCCAAGACTAATTATGAGGTAAAGGTTTTGAGAGATGACCAGGCTCTGTTAGTGGAAGACCATAATATCAAATTAGTTAAGGACACTATACCGATTTGCGGTGGTGAACACTAATTTTGTTCGTAGAATCGCATTTAGTCATCAAATAATCTTACTCAAATAGTATTGGTTGGGTCATATAACATCTTACTATACTATTTAGCTAATTTTTTAATAATTTTAATCTTTTTATTAATTTGTTTTTTAAGCATCACTGGGTCTAAAGATAA
>JBDROJ010000040.1:0-4277 GCA_043810165.1 bacterium | reverse complement strand
TTATCTTTAGACCCAGTGATGCTTAAAAAACAAATTAATAAAAAGATTAAAATTATTAAAAAATTAGCTAAATAGTATAGTAAGATGTTATATGACCCAACCAATACTATTTGAGTAAGATTATTTGATGACTAAATGCGGGGGGCGAACTATGGTGAATTATGGGTTTGCCATTTAACTGGCTTATTTTGGCTTTTTTATCAGTTATTCAAGTTGACAAATTCATTTTTTTGTTGTATAAAGATATCTATCGGCGTTGTATTAGCCAAAACTCACACTTGAGGAGGCAAAATTGGTCAGCGCGAAGAAAGGTCGCCAGAGCGGGCGACACAGAGTTCTGGGGCAGAAAAAGACCGGAATCGGTTATGTAGGTCATTCAGACGTCTACCATGACCGGGCCGACCGGTACAGCAACATGGCTGTGGTTCATGACACAGACTGTGTCTCGGCTCACATAGAAGAGGCCAACTGGACGCTCAGAGATGTCATCAAGAGACATCTTTTATCGTCCTGACTACCCCCCCCCGCACCACATTGCCAGCGATTGCTCTTTGAGCGGTTCTGCCAAGTGGTGCGGGGGATACCAGCTTAACCCAAGCTGTTTTTTGATTACTTTGCAGGTCATAGTTCAGTAAGGGCGAAGGTTTGTGGATAAGTTTGTTTGACCGTATTAATACAGTATGATATTGTAAATTAAGTATGAAATTAAATTCACATACAATTTGTCCAACAATTACTAAGCGTACTCGTTACGTATGGTTTATTTTGTCGGGTGATTGTGTATTTGAATAGATTTTATATAATATAAAATCAAAAAAACAGAATCACCCTACACAGGTGATTATTTTTTTATGTCATTGCGAGCGTAAGCGAAGCAATCTCGTAATTGCAGTAGCCACAAGATTGCTTCGCTTACGCTCGCAATGACAAAAAGCAGTTTTCTATCAATTTTCGGGCATTATCCCGAGCAAACCTAGGAGGAAGTCCTCAATGAAGACCAGCGACAGCTCAAACTCGAATACCACCACTACGAGTGAAGACCAGAAGTCGGGCACGAGCACCACCGGCAAGGAGCCCAGCGTGGACGACGATCGTGATCGTAGTTTCCAAGTATGGCTCCAGATGGTTGACACCAACCCCGGGATCGAATACAGACCCCGGTAGGTTTCACCACAGGTCACTGCGAGGAATTGGTCGCCCCGAATTTATTCGGGGCGACCAATCCATTAAAGAATACAATAAATTGTATTTTCCAATGGTGTCATGAAATGAATTTGTGACAGAAAAAAACTAGACAGGAGGGATCTGTGATGAATGTTGATTGGACCAAGGTCCATCAGATGGAAAGAGCCTCGGTAGATTCTCGGCCAACTGTGAATGCAGTCTGCTTGGACTGCCAGAATCACAGGACCTTCACGGTCCTGTCTGATATCTGCCAGGCCAAGTGCCAGGTTTGCGGTCGAATTCAGACCATCAATTTTGCGACATGGTTTGACCTATCGCGTAATCGGGCATGATTCCATGGCCCCCTACCAGGCTTAATGCCAAGGTAGGGGGTCATACAAACTTTACAACCATAAGTTTAGGCTTTGGTATTTTGGGGTTGCAAAAAATGCAAATTTAAGTATAATACATAATTGAGGGAGTGCTAAGGCAAAGGCAAGGCGCAACAAAATGGGCCCACCTTGCTGGTAACCGTCCTTTTCGGAGGAAGCGCAAGGCCCTCACCGGATCTGGTGGTAACTTTTGGTGGTTCACCAAAACGAAAAGGGGTTTTTCCCTGGAACAACCAAAGAAGTCATTTGGATCCGGTCCAACTATCCACCCCTTTATGGGGTATGAGATAGCTCGTGGTTTGTGTTTGCCGTTCAGGTGAACACTACTCGAGAAAGACGGTCGGCTTTTTAGCCGACCTTCTGTTTTTTGAGTAATTGAATATAATAGTAAAAAATGGTAAGATATCTACACTTGTAAAAGTATTTTTTATGCTATACTTGTCAATCGCCGTTGTAGGATATATCGCGCTAGCCATAGTAAATATATTTGACAAATTTATTTTAACCAAGGCTGTGCCAAAACCGTCTGTATTTGTTTTTTATTCAACTGCTTTGGTTTTGCCAATTTTATTACTAGTGCCTTTTGGGGCAGGTTTTTTATCCGGCAGTTTTGATTGGATTATGGCTATGATTGCCGGTTTGTTTTTTGTACTGGCTTTATGGGCCATGTATATTGGTTTTCAACAGAGCGAAGTCAGTCATGCAGGTCCTTTGCTTGGGGCAGGCACTGCTGTATTTGTTTTAATTTTAGGCCAGATATTTTTAAAAGAAGTTTTGTCAGCTTATCAAATAATTGGTATATTGATTTTGATATTTGGCTGTTTGTTAATTTCCTTTGAACATAGCAAAAAACATAATGGATTGCACATGGGGATGCTTTGGATTTTATTGGCAGGTTTGTGCTTTGCGATTTCGCATGTGGCTTCTAAATATATTTATGATGTGTATGAATTCTTTACAGGTTTAGTGTGGACGCGCGGTTTTATGGGCGTATTTGGAGCTTTGTTATTATTTTCTCCCCAAGTTAGAAAAATTTTTACCGGTCGGCCAAAGAAAACTAATAATTCAAATTTGAAACAGTTAGTCTTGGTATTTTCTAGCCGTAGTTTAGCCATCTTGGCAGTGATTTTGATTCAATATTCTATCGCTGTCGGCAGTGTGACTATTGTCAATGCCTTGGCTGGCGTGCAGTTCGCGGTTTTAATAATAATTATCGCCTTGCTGTCAAAATTTGCGCCTAGGTTATTTAAAGAAAATTTTGTCAGAGGAGAATTAATTTGGGAATTAGTATCAGTATTGGTGATAGCAGTTGGTTTAGTGCTAGTTATATTATAATCATGAAAAAACATATTAAAATTGGATTATTGATTTTAATGGGACTGGCGATTCTTTTAATTAGCTTAGGCATGTTTTATAACAGTAAAAAAACTTCCAATATGATTTATGGCGTAAGTTTCAGCCCTTATTATACTGAATATCTTGATTTAGATTACAGGCAAGTATATACAGCAATTTTAGATGACTGGCAATTTAAATATATTCGTTTATCAGCTCAATGGGATAAGATAGAAAAGAAAGAAGGTATTTATGATTTTACAGATTTGGATTGGATGATGGATGAATCAGCCAAAAGAGAGGCAAAAGTGGTTTTGGCTGTGGGACGCAAGACCCCGCGATGGCCCGAGTGCCACTTGCCTGATTGGGCTAAGAAGAAAGAATATGAAGATTATCGTCAAGATTTATTGGAATATATTGAAGCAGTTGTTAATAGATATAAGAATCATAAGGCCTTGGAAATGTGGCAGGTGGAAAATGAACCGTTTTTGCCTTTTGGACTGTGTAAAGTTATGCCACGCCAAGACCTGCGAGAAGAAGTTGGATTTGTAAAAAAGATTGATCAACAGCATAAGACCATGGTGACAGATAGTGGTGAATTAAGCACCTGGCGAAAAACTGCCAAGCAAGCTGATTATTTTGGCACCACAATGTATAGGGTGGTTTGGAATAAATGGATTGGTTATTTTAATTATGATTGGTTGCCAGCCGTGTTTTATCGTTCCAAGTTAAAATTAACAGGTCGTGATTTGTCCACAGCTTATATCATGGAATTACAGGCCGAACCTTGGATACCCGGCATATCAGTGCAGGATACTCCATTGGAAGAGCAATTTAAATCAATGGGTATTAAAAGATTAAAGAAAAATATTGAATATTCTAGTCGTACAGGTATGCCAAGGGCATATTTATGGGGAGCTGAATGGTGGTATTGGATGGAAAATAAAAAAGGCGATAAAAGTTTTGTGAATTATATTAAAACCATTGAGAAGCAATAGATATTGACGTAAATTTTAAAATATTATAGAATGTATCAATCAAAGCGTGTCTAGATCACGCCTTTGTCCCTTTGGGACTTGGGCGAGGCAGGCAGTTGGTTGCAAATATGCGCGCCTAGCTCAGCTGGTTAGAGCGCCTCGTTTACACCGAGGAGGTCAGGGGTTCGACTCCCTTGGCGCGCACATATAATCAGAAAAAACAGGTCTTGCTTTTCAAGTAGGATTGTTTTTTTAATTTATTTTTTTGTATTTTTATGATATAATTTATATAATATGTTCGGGATTACCAAAAGACCAAAAAGATTAGACAAAGAATTACCTTTGATAAAATATCATGGGTTTTTTCGAAAACAAATAAATATGTTTCAAGGTGTGGCTTTGATTGTTG
>JBDROJ010000039.1:0-8049 GCA_043810165.1 bacterium | reverse complement strand
TATTTTTATGATATAATTTATATAATATGTTCGGGATTACCAAAAGACCAAAAAGATTAGACAAAGAATTACCTTTGATAAAATATCATGGGTTTTTTCGAAAACAAATAAATATGTTTCAAGGTGTGGCTTTGATTGTTGGTTTGACAATTGGTGCTGGCGTGCTTGGCATTCCTTATGCAGTTGCTAAAGTGGGGTTGCTAATTGGTCTGGGGTATATTGTTGGTTTGGGAATTTTAATGATCGGTTTAAATTTGATGGTTGGGGAAATAGCCGTGCGAACAAAAGGTAATTTACAATTATCAGGCTTGTCTAAAAAATACTTGGGCAATTGGGGCGAAGTTATAATGACCACAATTAAATTTACTGCCGTGGCCGGAGTAATGGTTATATATATTATCGGAGAGGGCCAGACTTTGTCAGCTCTATTTGGCGGTTCAGCTTATGCTTGGTCCTTAATATTTTTCTTGACTGGTTCGTGCTTAATCTATGTTGGTTTAAAAAGCATAAGAGTAATTGACTTTGTCTTAAGTCTTGGAATTTTGTTTGTAGTAGTTTTAATAGCCGGCTTTAGTGCTCCACATCTGCATTTGGCCAATTACCAGTATGTTAATTTTGCCAGATTATTATTGCCTTACGGTGTCATATTATTTGCCTATCATGGTGGTTCGGCCGTTATAGAAGCGCATACAATTTTGGCTAATCGTAATAAAACTTTTAAATATACTATTATAATTGCCGGAATAATATCCATAATAACTTATTCTTTGTTTGCTTTTGTTGTTTTGGGTGTTAGCGGAGTACACACAACAGAGATCGCCACAATAGGATTGGGCAATCAAGTTGGCAGTTATATGTTGATTTTTGGAAATGTATTCGCTGTTATGGCAATGGCTACTAGTTTTCTAACAATTGGCTTGTCCACTCGTGATTCCTTAACTTGGGATTACAAGATACCGACGCAAGTATCAGCTCTGGTAACTTGCATGGTGCCTTTGGTGGTATTTTTATTGGGTTTACGTCAGTTTATAATGGCCATTAATATAGTTGGAGGTATATTTATTAGTTTGGAGATGCTGTTAATCATTTTGATTTATTGGAAAGCCAAGCAAAAAGGTGATTTAGATCCTGGTAAATATAAATTGCATCACACTTTGTTATTAGCTATATTATTGATATTTGCTTTGGCAGTAGGGGCAATGTATAGTGTGTTAAAATTATTCTAGTTGACTGTTTTATTATTTTTGATTATAATATCAAAGGTTTTAAGAAGATGGTGTTCGTTGTTGGTTGGTCTTATGGCCTGAAAGTCGATCAAGCTATTACTTGTCAACAACGTCCGTTTTCCGAAGTGTTTCGGAGCGTCTATCTTCTAAAACTATTTAATTATTAGCTTTTTTGTATATGGAAAAATATCTATTTAGTTCAGAATCAGTAACCGAAGGTCATCCTGATAAAATTTGCGATCAAATTTCTGACGCAGTTTTGGACGCGGTTTTAAAAGACGATCCTGACGGCGCTTGTTGTTGTGAAGTTTTTACTACTACCGGCTTGGTGGTAGTTGGCGGGGAAATTACCACCAAGACCTATGTTGATATTCCCAACATAGTTAGACAAACTCTAAAAGAAATCGGCTATACCAACGCTGATTACGGCATTGATTATAAAAGTTGCGGAGTGATGGTGGCCGTGGATGAGCAGAGTAGCGATATCTCTCAAGGAGAAGCGGCTGACAAAAGTTTGCACAAAGCTCAAGGAGCAGGCGACCAAGGCATAATGTTTGGTTTTGCTTGCAAGGAAACTCCGGAATTAATGCCTCTGCCAATTATGTTAGCCCATGGGTTGGCCAGACAATTGGCCAAAGTGCGAAAAGATGGGACTCTAAAATATTTGCGTCCTGATGGTAAAAGCCAAGTGACTGTTGAGTATGTTGATGGACAACCCAAAAGAGTGGATGCTGTGGTATTGGCGGCCCAACATGGTCCTGAAATAGAGTTGGCTGATTTGCGTGAGGATTTATTACGTGAAGTAATAAAGCCAATTTGCGGTGATCATCTGGATGAAAATACTAAATATTATATTAATGAGACCGGTCGTTTTGTAACTGGCGGTCCTCAAGGCGATACAGGCGTAACCGGTCGTAAAATTATTGTGGATACTTATGGTGGTATGGGGCATCATGGAGGCGGTTGTTTTTCAGGCAAAGTTCCTAATAAGCAAGATCGATCTGGCGCATACATGGCCCGTTATGTGGCCAAAAATATTGTAGCCTCGGGTTTGGCTGACAAATGCGAGGTTCAGCTGGCTTATGCCATTGGCTATCCAGAGCCGGTTAGTGTGCTAGTAAATGTTTTTGATACTGGAAAAGTTGAAAATGACAAATTAGTATCAGCTGTACGCAAAGTTTTTGATTTAACTCCTTCAGGATTAATCAGGGAATTAGATTTAAAGCGTCCTATTTATAGAGCCACTGCCGCTTATGGGCATTTTGGCCGTCCCGAATTTCCTTGGGAAAAGACTGACAAGGTTGAACAGCTAAAAACTGCTTGCCAATAAAAAAGAAAAAAGACGGTATTATTATATTTTTGCAATACAAAAATCATAATGATATTGTCTTTTTAATTTAATAATTAACCTGATATCCCTTCTTACTTCCCAAATCTTGGGTCGGCAGTATGTTATCTATGCCAGCTGTATTTTGCAAGCTGATTTTTTTGTTTACAAAATTATCAGTGGCGCTTAGGTTGATGTTTTTTAACAATGGTAATTTTTGGCCAATTTGATTTTCAGTCGGGATTACTTGGACTTCAAAATTAATTCCGGTTGTGCTATTGGCCGGTAGTTCATTTTTGTATTGCCAGCTGATTTGGCGCTTGGCCTTATCATAATTAATATTTTTTCCAATGGTCACGCTGTCTCGGCCTGTTAATTCAACCCCGTTTGGAAGTATTGCGGAAAATTCAGCTCCCTTGATTGGATTTGTGCCATTGGATATTTGTATAATAATATAATATTTTGTGCTTTTACCCACACGCGGAGGCAGATAATCACGCCCGATTTGATCGCCGTCATCTGTGTAATATCGGGCTTGAGCATTAAGGCCAACCTGAGTGGCAATTGGAATCTCGGCGCCATGGCCGGTTTCTGTATATTTTTGTTCAGCCACTTTTTCCAATCCAGCCTGCATGATCGGAGTAATTTGAAGGTATAGGTTTTTTTGAGCAGGCAAGTTATAGTAAGAATTAAGATATAGATTAATGGTGAATTCATCACTACTGCCGGCTTGTCCGTCGCTAAGTTTGGTTCTTGCTTGGTTGTCAATAATCAATTTATCTTTATCATATTTTATATGACTTTCAGTGGCGGTTTTTTGCCAATTAATCATATTGGAATAATTGGCCTGCACCTGCATTTGCATATTATCAAGCCGATAACCGCTTTGATTTTTCCAGCTTAATTGTATGGGAACCACTGCACCTGCTTCAACATATTTAGTATTATCCATGAATTTGACAGCCGAGCTAATGCTTGGAGCCACTGCTTCAATATTTTGTTTATCGGTTTTTTGTGGTATCGGGTGGTTGTTAATTAAAATTTTAGGGGTTATTTGCAAGTCAAAATTGCCAGTTTGTGTGGGTGTGGATAACTTTCCTCTTATGGTTTTGCTTTGTTCTGGCTGGAGCGATATTTTTTCAAATTGTTCAATGAAAATATCTTTTGTCCAATTGTGTGCCAGAGTAATGCCATCCAGGACTTGGGTTGAATGATTAGTTATGGTGTAAGTAAACTCAAGCGGGTTGTTAATAAAAGAAGCTTGGGCAATATTTAGTTGTCCATGTAATAAGCTGTCTGATAAACGGACAAGATAGTGGCTGATCTTTTGTTCTTGTCTATCGGTTTCTGATGGCTGATAAGTAAGCCTGGCTATAATCTTATCTTCCACATTTGGTTCAGACCATAACCATCCATATAATTCAAGCTGTCCTTTTGCGCCTGGCTTGATTTCTTTTATGCTCGGAAAAGTTGAATCATCAGCAAAATCAGTTTTTTCAACACTAGATCTGTCAATCACAAAACCTTCCGGCGTATCAAGGCTTAGCACTACATCTTTTAATATATGTTCACTGCGATTAAGATAATCAATCGTTAAATGCACATTTTGTCCACTTTTGATTCTATCAGTGCCCAAAGAGATATTTAAGTCGATTAGATCAGTAATACCAGGTTTCCAAAAGAATAAGAACAAGCTAAGGCCAAGCATGCTTAATGCCAAGGCTAATAATCCCAAATCAAAGAAGAACAGTTTTTTGGCATGACGATATACGCCTTTGTATTTAAGACGATAATGTCCATGAAATAATTTGAAAGTCTTTTTGAACATAATCGTATTATACCAATTGTGGATAAAATCAGCAAACTAAAAACCCCTCTATCAGAATGTGGGAGGGGTTATGATTTTGATTGATTATTAGAGTCAACCGACTTTGGATTTGGTGAGTAAAGTGGATTGGTTATTTTCCACTTGCCCACATATTGGCCTATACCTTGTTTGGCTAGTTTGTTTTTGACAGTAGTCTTTCTTTGTGACCATTTTACCAGGCTTTCAAAGTTTATTTTATATCGTCCAGCCACTATAATATATGTTATTTCACCAGATGATAAAGCTCGTCTAACTGTCTGTGATGTTACACCAAATAGTCGGGCAGCTTCAGAAACAGAGACCCTGATCATTTTTTTATTTTTTTTATCATCAATTACGGGTTGACTTGTTGGAGGATTTTCCATAAGTTTGTATAGGTTAGCCTATACAAAATAACATATTTTTATGTTTTTGTCAAGTGCGTGGCTGTTTTAGGGTAAATAAGCCTTCTTTTATAATTTTTGTATAGGCTTGTCTATACAAAAATAAGTATTTTTTATATAAATTCTGTAAAAAAACCATTAAATGGTTTATAATTATGGTTTTTGGCCTATAATTATAGTTTTTGTATAGGATAGCCTATGCAAACCTGTGATTGCGAGGAGTATGGCGTTCCTGTCATTGCGAGAGGTTCACTGTCATTGCGAGAGGTCCTTCGCTATGCTCAGGATAAACTCCGCAATCTCGTCACTATAGAAACACGGGATTGCTTGGTCGGCTTCGCTCCTCGCAATGACAAAAATATCAGCTCTTTACTTTTACCACATTTCTTGTTATTATTATGGCTCTTGTAATAAATTCAAAACTGTAACATTTTTACCTTTTCTACGTCATCTATAATGTCAAACCAATGACAAAAAAGATCAACCAAAAAATCCTACTCTATCGTCTGCAGACCAAGAAAGATCCGGATGCTTTTACTGAATTGTACGATCATTATGTAAAACAAATATATAGGTTTGTTTTTTTCAAAGTATCGAGGCACGAAGAAGCCGAGGATATAACCAGTGAAGTATTTTTAAAAGCCTGGCACTATATTAGTGCAGGCAATAAAATAGAAAGTTTTACCGGATTGTTATACAGATTGGCGCGCAATCAAATAGTGGATTTATACCGAAATAAATCTAGGCACATAGAAATAAGCTTGGAGCAAGGCATGGATATGGCAGAAGACCGAGATATGGATACGCCTAATCAGCTGGGGCAGAAAATGGAAATACAAAAAATTAGGCAAAGCCTTAAACGACTAAAACAGGAATACCAAGAAGTCATCACTCTGCGCTATATAGATGAATTAAAAATAGGTGAGATAGCCGAGATAATGGGCAAGGGGAAAGTAAATGTCCGTGTTACCTTGCATAGAGCAATTAAAAAATTAAAACAAATTAGTGAAGATCAGGCTTAAAAATAGGGGAAACAAATATGGAAATTATAGATCAACTTAGAAAAATCAAAGAGCAAGATATTAACCCAAATCCGGCTTGGATTAAAAGCAGTCGGGAGTTGTTGGTTGCTCAAATCAAAAATACATCTTCACCAGAGCAGAATAAAAGAGCTTTTTCCAGAGAAAAGCTTTGGTTGTCATTGTCAATTTTATTGCCTAGAAAATTTGTTTTTAATGTGGTCAGGCCATCCATGGCTTTGCTTTTGATTTTTTCATTGGGCGGAGGCGGTTGGATAGCAACGGTAGCGGCTTCGCAAGATTCTCTGCCGGGCGAGTGGCTATATCCTGCCAAAAGAGCTACGGAAAAAACCCAGATGGCTGTGGTTACAGCTGTTGGCGCTAAAGAGGCTGAAACCAAAATGAGAGTGGGATTGGCCAAGAAAAGAGCTCAAGAAACCAACGAGTTAATTAAGAGCAAAGATCCGGAAAAAATGAAAGAGGTGCCAAATGTGGTAAGCAATTTAAAAGATGAAATTAAAAAGGTTGACCGAGATCTTGATGAGTTTGCAAAAGAAAAAAACATAGGTGAAAAAGTTTCAGCCGAAGTTGTAAAAGACCTAGGCAAAGAAACAGAGGAAATTAAAAAAATATTAAAAGAGGCTAAAATTGATTTGGCGGTTTCGGTTTTAACTGCTTCATCTACCTCTAGTATAGAAGAAAAGAAAATTTCAACAGACCTTACCACAGAAATAACAAAGGCGCAGGATATGACCAAAGAAGCCTCAGTCAAGGCAGTTGAAGTTTTGGTGGGCAAGCATTTGCAAGGCGACATAACTGTCAGCAAGGAAGAGGTCAAAGAGGCTATTAATGAACAAGTCAAGTCAGTGGTTGACGAAGCTGATGAGCAGAAAAAAGTTATGGAAAAAGTTGAAGAACAGACCAAAAAGGTTTCAGAAGGCAATATAAATGATGGCTCGGTTTCTACATCTTCTACTCTTGATGCAACATTGGATGAACAATGTCAAACAGCAAGCAGTACAGAAGTAGTAAAAATAAAAGAAGTGACTGACAAAACAAAGCAAGCAGTGGACAAGGCCAAAGAAGTTAATCAAGAAATCGGGCAAAAAGTTAGTCGTACCGAAGTATTGTTGTCAATGGACGATTTTGCAGGAGCTGTAAAAGTTGTACGCGAAGCCAGTGATGCCAACAAAGAAGCCGGCAAAGTGGCCAAAGAAACCATTAAGGTTTTAGAACAAGTTGCTCCAACAGTGGTGGCCAATGCTTTGGTTGATGTGGCAGGACAAGTAGTTGGTTCTTCAACAGTTGTGGTAGAGGGTATAAAAAATAGTACTAGCAGTGAAGAGCAGGTAAATCAATTTGAAGAAGATCAGGCTGTTATTACGGAAGAGTAATTTTTGTCATTTCGTTGTTTAAACATAAAAATTTGTGTTTAGATAACGGAGGAGAGAAAAATAGTTAAAAAAGGCTTAAAGCACAAAGGTCGAAGGTCCATAAGGACTTGCAAAGCCATTGTAGTCCCGATTAAATCCAAGAGAGGACAAGATCGGGAAATAGCCTATTTCAACTGACTTCCTATAATGAAGCGCAGTTGGATAGGTAAAATATTAATTAATATGAATGACCTATTAAAAAAGACTAAGAGAATATTTACAGTAGGCGTGGTGGTAACCACCATTCTTTGGTCAATGGGCGCTAGCTTGATGGTAGCAGGCGTAGTTAACGCTGCTGATGAAAGTAAATGCGTAACTTTACAAGTTGGCGACGTTGTAAAATCGGATGCAGGCCCTGCTATTTATGTTCTAGATGCCGATATGGAGTGGGTTTTTGTAGAAGAAGGTTGGCAACACAAAACTTGGTATTCTGATAATGAATATCATTATATGGATGTCAGTGAGGAATGCTTCAAAAAATATACACAAAAGAATACTTTGCCTATCGCATGGTCAGTAAGACCTGGTGTTACCAAAGATTCTGTGTTTTATCGCCCTTCTACCAATGACCTATACCTGGTGACTGATAATTACAAGGCTAAAATGATTGAAGCCGATGCTGCCAAAGCTTTGACTGGTGCAGAAACCTTCCGCTCAGCCAATCCTGGCTACTGGGTAAACTTTACACTAGAAACTGGCGTTATCAAATTAGCTGACTTGCCTTTGGCAGGTATGTTGATTACTGATGGCACCAAGAATTATCTTGTAGTTGATGCAACCAATGTTAAAGAAGT
>JBDROJ010000038.1:0-6380 GCA_043810165.1 bacterium | reverse complement strand
ATCAGTCAAAGGCTCATAAACCAGCAGACAACCATCCTTGGAAGCAAAGATCTTTCGTTATGATGGCAGTAAAACAAAAACAGCCAAGTATGACATTTTAAAATCCCTGAAAGTATGACATTTTAACTTCCCGTTGACATTAAAAGGAAAATCGTTGTCTTAATATACTGATTCATGGTATAATATAAACAGATAATTTTAATTTATTCATTTTTTGTATATAAATAAAATTATAAAAAAATTGAATGGATTTACACTTATAGAACTGCTAATAGTCATAGCTATAATAGCAATCGTGACAGCAGTAGTTTTTGTGGCTCTTAATCCATTGGCTCGTTTTCGCGAATCAAGAAACGCGCAAAGATGGAAAGAAGTGACAGCGGTGGCTGATGCGGTTAGACTTTATCAAGTAAGTAATAATGGACAAACACCAAGCGGTTTGGATTCAAGTTGGCGCATGCTTGGAACAGATAGTTCAGGTTGCGATGTAAGTTGTGGTACGGGTAGCAGTGTTTCTTTTGTTGATGATATACAGACAGAGTTTGATAGTGGAACTTATTCTAGCACTCAATGGGATGGTACAAATACTTGGGTGGAACTGACCACCGGAGCTAGTACTGGCAATTATATTTCAAGTATTAAAGATTCAGGATCGGCAAGTACAATTTGGACAAGTCTTGCTTGGACACCACAAAGACCTTCTTATAAAGAATTACCAAATAGTATGGGCGTTGAATCAGTTTACGGATCTGGTAATGTTAATATGACAGGTAATATTTTACTTTTTCATTTCAACGATGGTGTTGGTGTCACTTCTTTTTCTGACAGTTCGGGTAATAGCAATAATGGTTCTTGTTCAGGTGATGCTTGTCCAACTTATAGTAGTAGTGGCAAATTAAATGGCGGTTTTGTTTTTGATAGTGTTGATGATTACATAGATATTAGTCCTAGCAATCCAGCCACAGCAGTTGCCGTGACCGCATGGTTTAAGTCTTTAGGAGCGCCAAAAGGGGGTTATCACATCATAGTTGGTCCGGCAGATGTGGAAATAAGTATTCCTTCTTCCGGTCAGATAAGGACAGGGGTAACAACAAATATTATGGGGCGTCAAGTTTATAATAGTGGTTCGGGTTTAACAAATGGAAATTGGCACCAAGTTGCTATGACCTATGATGGAACATATTTGAGATCTTTTATCGATGGTGTTCAAACAAATCAACAAAATGTTACTGGTAATTTAACTGGTATGTGTACTCGCATAGGCAGGTATGGTAGTTCTGATCTTTATTATACAAATGGAATAATAGATGAATTAGCCATATATAATCGTACACTTACTCCAACTGAAATAGCTGATATTTATAAACGTGGTGCAATTCGTTTAAAATACAGAGTGCGTTCTTGTGATGATAGTTCTTGTTCCGGCGAGATGTGGCAAGGGCCAGATGGTACTGCCAGTACATATTATACGGAATTGTCCAACAGTACTTTGGGTTTGCCCTCATTAAGTTTGACTAATTTGAGTGCTAATAGATATTTTCAATATCAAGCTAATTTTGAAACTGATAAAACCGCTTATACACCTGAAATTAATGATGTCACAGCAAATTATAATACTGGCGGTAACGGCCAAGCTTTACAATCTTCTTGTCTAGATCTTTCGTCAATTTTGAGCAATCAACTGCGGGTTATTCCAAAAGACCCTTCAGATGGCTCAACAGCTAAAACTTATTATGCCATACGCAGGCAGTCTTCTGGCCAAATAGATGCAAAAGCTTGCTCGGCTGAAGGAGGAGAAATAATTAGCGTAACAAAATAATTAATTTTTTAAATCAGATTATATATGTCTCAACTCAATGATCAAAAAATCAAAGAAATTCTTTTGTCTGAAACATATATTTCCGAGCAAGATTTAAAAGATGCTGAAGAATATTTTGTTAAACATGGACAAGAGCCATTGATTGATTATTTACTAGCCGAAGGTATTATCAGCAAAGATCTTTTGGGGCAAGCTATTGCCGAATATTATCAAGTGCGTTATTTGGATTTAAGCCGGGAAAAAATTGACGAAGAAATTGTTAAGTTAATTCCTGAATCAGTGGCTCGTAGCCAGGGTGTGGTGGCTTTTTCTCGCACAGAAAAAGGAGTAAAAGTTGCTATGACCGACCCAGGTGAAATTGAAATTAAGGATTTTGTGGCTAAAAAGCTTGGAGAAAATGTTATCATTTATTACACAACCGAACACGATATGCAGGATTTGCTGGCAGTATACAGAGAAAGCTTGCAAAATAATTTTGGTGGGATTTTAAAACAGCTAGAAAATCAAGAATTAAGCAGAGAAAAACGGGATCAAAGCATTGTAGAAATTGTAGATATGCTTCTGCAGTATGGTTATCAGAGCAAGGCTTCTGATATACATATTGAGCCTTATGAAAACGAGGTTCTGGTTCGTTTTCGTGTTGACGGCATGATGCACGATGCCTTGAAAGTGCCAAAAGACCTGTCTGAATTGATCTTGACCCGCGTGAAGATATTATCTCGCATGCGAACGGATGAACATCGATCTGCCCAAGACGGCAAGATTCGCTTTAAAGTTGGATCAGAAAATATGGATGTCAGAGTATCAGTGGTTCCGGTAACGCAGGGAGAAAATGTGGTTATGCGCCTGCTATCAGCTCGCAATCGGCGCTTTAGTTTAAGTGATTTGGGCATGTCTGCTTCTGATTTAAAAAAAGTTAAAGATTCTATTAAACATCCCCATGGAATGATTTTGGTGACAGGACCTACGGGTTCAGGAAAAACCACCAGCCTTTACGCTATGCTTAAAGTTTTAAATAAAAGAAATGTAAATATCGCCACAATTGAAGACCCAGTGGAGTATGATATTGAATCTATCAGTCAAATTCAAGTCAATACAAAAACTAATTTGACTTTTGCCAAAGGACTTCGCGCCATAGTGCGCCAAGATCCGGATATAATTATGGTTGGAGAAATCAGGGATGAAGAAACCGCCGGTATTGCCGTTAATTCAGCTTTAACCGGACATCTTGTTTTATCCACTTTGCATACTAATGATGCGGCTACAACCTTGCCCAGATTATTGGATATGGATGTTGAACCATTTTTGGTAGCTTCTACTATTAATGTTGTAATCGCTCAAAGATTGGTGCGTAAGATTTGTCCAAAATGTCGAAGTTCTCATGAATTAAGTTCTGATGAATTGAAGGTCATTGAAGAAAGTGTAAATATAAAACAAGTTTTTAAAAACAAAGGGTATAAGAGTTTAAAAGGCCTGCGTTTATACAGGGGAGAAGGTTGTCGTCTTTGCGCACAGACTGGTTATTCAGGGCGAATTGGAATATTTGAGGTTTTAGAGATGAGCGAACCAATTAAATCTTTAATTTTAAATCATGCTTCCAGTGATCAAATTCAGGTTGAAGCGCGCAAGCAGGGAATGAGCACTATGTTTGAGGATGGAGTTGACAAAGCTCTTAGCGGAGTAACAAGTTTTGCTGAAGTTTTAAGAGTTAGCAGAGAATAGATATTTGTAAACAGTAAATAAATAATAGCAAATATAATTTATGCCAAAAAAACAAACTAGTGCAAAAAAAAGCTTGTTAGCTTTTAACATAAGCATCGGGCGTGTAAGTTTAACTGAAAAAGCTTTATTTGCAAAGCATATGTCTTTGATGTTGCGTTCCGGTCTGACCGTGGTAGAAGCTGTGGATGTGGCCATTCAATCCTCATCCGGCAAATTAAAAAAGGTTCTATATGGAGTTTTAAAGTCAATTAAGAGTGGTAATACATTATCTGAATCTTTAGGTCGTTATTCTCAGGTATTTAGCGGTCCTTTTGTGGCTTCCACGCATGCGGGTGAGACATCCGGTACTTTGGACGAAAATATGAAACACCTGGCTGACCAGTTGGAAAAAGAAAAAGACCTGGCCAGTAAAATAAAAGGCGCCATGCTTTATCCTATTGTGGTACTGATTGCGGCATTTGTTTTAGGGATGGCAGTTTCTTTTTTAATCTTGCCTAAAATTACTCCATTGTTTGAAGGATTAAAAATGGATATTCCTTTTACAACTAGAGGCTTGATCTGGTTCTCACATTTTATACAAGATCATGGCGTAGTATTATTTGTATCCATAATCATATCAGTGGTATTTTTGATTTGGTTTTTAAGAAAAAAAATTGTTTATCCGGTTACACATTGGCTGTTTTTACATACACCTGTTGTTAGAAGTGTTTCTTTAAATGCTAATTTAGCTCGATTTTGTCGTACTTTGGGCATGTTATTAAAAGGCGGGCTTAATATTGATGAGGCTTTATTGGTTACACGCCAGACCATGATCAATTATTATTATCAAAAAAGTTTGGAAAAGGTCAGCTTGAGCGTGGACAAGGGCAGGACCTTATCTGATAATTTATTATATTTTCAAGATTTATATCCAGTTATGGTTATAAATATGATTAAAGTTGGGGAGCAGTCTGGTAATTTAGAAGAGACTTTATTATATTTATCTGATTTTTATGAGGCCGAAGTTGATACGGCCACTAAATCTTTGTCAACCATAATTGAGCCAGCTTTGTTAATCTTTATTGGATTACTTGTTGGTTTTTTGGCTTTGTCCATCATTACTCCGATTTACAATATTACTTCAGGGATTAATAAATAATATTTATGAGGGGATTTACTTTAATTGAACTTTTGGTGGTGGTTGGTATTAGTATAGTATTGGCAATTGTGGCCACGCCTATTTATGGAGGTCTTCAAGTCCGCGCGCAATTAAATGAAACCAGTGCGCAATTGAGCCAGACTTTACGCACTGCCCAACAACGGAGCTTGTCCGGTTATGGTAATTCTGCGCATGGTGTAAAACTACAAAGTCAAGGATACATTTTATTTCAAGGTGATAGCTATGCTCTCCGACAGAGTGCTTATGATCGCGGAATAGATTTGGCCGAGTCTTTAAGTTTATTATTAAGCTTGACCGGAGGTGTAGATGAAGTGGTTTTTTCTTTAAGTTCAGGACTGCCTAGTGCCACGGGCACCATTAATTTAATTCATAGCGTTGATGGAAATAGACAGATAAGTATAAATGATCTGGGAATGGTTAGCGAATGATTATTATTGTCATTGCGAGCTGGTAGAATGTTTGTCATTGCTTCGTCGCTTCGCTCCTCGCAATGACACAAACACTTACGCTCGCAATGACAAAATTATCAGGTTTCTCTCAATGAAAGACAACAGATATTTATGTTTAATTTAAATGACAAAGGTCAATCATTATTAGAAGTCATTGTTGCAATGGCAGTTTTTTCATTGATTGGAGCTACCATGGCAAGTATGGTTGTAGGTGGTAATACAGCTTTGGAACGTGGCAAAGAACATACCCAAGCCCAAGCCATATCACAGCAAGGAATTGAAGCAGTGCGCGCAGTTCGCGACATGGCTTGGAATGATTTAAAATATTTACAAAGCGGAGTAACTACTAGTTCTGGCCAATGGATTTTAAAAGGGGAAGGTACTAGTGATATTATAGATCAATACACAAGGACAATAGGTTTTAATAATGTTTGTAGAGATGTAAACGGAGATATTGTTAACTGCCCGTCTGCTTATACAGATCCTCATACCAAAGAGTTGCAGGTGCAAGTTAACTGGTCAGTCAGGCCTGGGGTGAGCAATACATCTACCCGCAGTTTTTATTTAACTAATTGGGATTCTCTTGATTGGATACAAACTGATTGGTCTGGTGGCAGTGGCCAAAATATCTGGTCTGATCAAACCAAATATGAAAGTGATGATGACAATCTGGATGCAATCACAACACCAGGTCAGATTATGCTTGGCAGTGGAACAGAACATGGCCAATGGGTTTTGAACTCTGGATCCGAATTTACAGATACTTCTGATATTAATTTTGGAGCAGGTTCATCCACTGGTGCCGTTGTTGATGGCACAGGCGATGACGCTAGTATTATTTTGAGCCAAACAGGTAGTGGTGTATGGAGCGAGCATCCAGATAGTGGTGATGCTACATCAAGGGATATGTTGGCTATTACAGCAATATCAACTAATGATATATGGGCAGGAGGCAAGAACGGCAGAATTATTAAATATAATGGAGTGAATTGGGTAGAAACTACAGTTCCATCAGCTAATCAAGTAAATGGCATATCGGCGGTTGATTCAAATAATGTGTGGGCTGTGGGTCAGAGTGGGAGTATCTGGCATTACAATGGCATCAGCTGGTCAGCAACGACTTCACCCACAAGTGAAGAACTAAGAGGTATTTCCATGCTTAGCGCGAATCAAGGCTGGATAGCAGGTAAAAAAGGAAAAATTTTATATTACAATGGCACAAATTGGTCTG
>JBDROJ010000037.1:0-5135 GCA_043810165.1 bacterium | reverse complement strand
AAAAAATTAGAAATGTGCTGTTTGAAAATAAAACAGGAGCAAGCTGGATAGGCTATACTCCTGAATATTTTAAAATTAAATTTGAATCGGATGAGAATCTAAAAAATGAAATAAAAAAAATAAAAATTGAAAATCAAACTATTTACCAGTAAGATGAATAAGAATAAAAACCAAAAGAAAAGTTAAAATATAAGCCACAACAAAATTAATCCAGTGAGTCTTTAGAAAATAAAAATTGAAGAAAATCAAAATAACACTAAAAAATACAGCTGCCAAAGATCCATAAATTCCGCCAATCAAAAAATCACGGGATATGTTTTTATTCTCCATGGTTAGTAATATATAAGATACTGCAAAAACGATTGGTATTCCACCTATGGCTCCGGCTATTTTTGGACCTGCAATTTTCGCTATCAATAATATAATTGCCGTAGCAATGGCTGAAACCAAACTTTTGATTATTATTTCCATATTTAAATTAATCTAATCCTTGCACATTTCCTCAATAATCTCCACTATCTTCTCTTTTTTAGCTGGTGGCAAAACACTATGTAAATTACTGCCTAAATGTTTGGCCAGATCCGGCTTATTAATTAACTCTTTAACCGCATAAGCGATATTCAATCCATTGGCTTTTTTTTCATCTAAAATAATGGCAGATTCATTTTTGGCCAGCGTCTTTACATTCTCTTCTTGGTGAGTATCAGACATTGGTATCAATATTGCCGGCTTGGACAAAGAAGCTAATTCGCTCATGGTGACAAATCCACCTCTGCCCACCACCACATCGGCCACAGCATAAGCATGCTTCATCTCGTTGCCAAAAAAAACATACGGATGATAATTTGGAAATGACTTTTTAATTTCTTTTGCGTGCTTGCCGGATCTATCTTTGCCTGTGAGATGCACAATTTGCCAATCTGAAGGCAAGTGCTGTAATGATTCTATTATCAAAGAATTAATTTTATCCGAACCGGTACCGCCACCAAAAGCAAATATTATCGGGCATTGATCTGGCAACGACAATTGGCGCAAACTATCTGCTTTGCTTTTGACCGACAAATCGCGCACAGGGTTACCTGCCCATTCAGTTTTGTTCTTATTAAAAAATTTGACACTACCATTTAAAGCCGTGGTAATTTTTTTAGCAACGCCAGCCATTAATTTATTGGCCAACCCAACTCGTGTATCCTGTTGGTGGATCCAAGTTGGTATACCTAAGACAAAAGCGGCCCAATGCAAAGGTACGCTCACAAAACCTCCTGCTGAAACCAAAAGTGATGGCTTTTCCTGAACCAATAATACCAAAGATTGAAAAAAAGCAATAAGCACCTTAAATACATCAATTAAATTCCAAAGAGAAAAATAACGACGCAATTTGCCCGAAGAGATGGTATAAAAATGCAATCCATATAATTCAACAATGTCTCTTTCCGGTCCTGTACTGGTTCCAACCCAGATAAATTTACATGTTGAATTATGGCGATGATAAATTTCGTAAATGGCCAACAACGGAGATACCGGCCCCAAAGTTCCGCCACCGGATAACAAAATCTTCATATAAACGAATGAGTGAGAGTAAATTAGTCTGTCATTGCGAGCGAAGCGAAGCAATCTCGTTGGTTCTGTAAAGACGAGATCGCTTCGCTTCGCTCGCAATGACAGACTAATTTAAAACTTAATACGAGTTCATTAATAATCTCTTAGCTTGCCAATTATATCCATTTGCTGAATTTTCTCCAAAGCTTTGGCTTCTATCTGGCGAATACGCTCGCGCGTAACGCTAAATTCTCGCCCAACCTCTTCCAAAGTATGAGTGACTCCGTCTTCCAAGCCAAAACGCATTTCTAATATTTTTTGTTCGCGCGGAGAAAGATCTTTGATAGCTTCTCTCACATAATCGCGCAGAATTTCCAACCCGGCCACTCGATCCGGCGAAGCATTTTTAACATCTTCTACAAAATCTTTAAGAGAATAATCATCATCGTCATCATCTCCCACTGACATTTCCAGAGAGACCGTATCTTGAGATATTTTCATGATATGGTTGATCTTTACAATTTCTTCTCCCAATTCTGATGCCAATTCTTCCGGAGTGGGGTCACGGCCAAGATCTTGCAATAATCGACGCTGAACCTGCTGAAATCGATTAATTGTCTCCACCATATGCACAGGGATGCGAATAGTACGAGATTGATCAGCCAATGCCCTTGTAATAGCCTGCCTGATCCACCAAGTAGCATACGTGGAAAATTTATAGCCTTTGCGATAATCAAATTTCTTCACTGCCCTGAATAAGCCAATATTTCCTTCTTGAATTAAATCCAATAAAGACAACGGCTTTCCAACGAATTTTTTGGCTATGGAAACAACCAGGCGAAGATTAGACTCAATTAATTTTCTATCTGCCTCTTTATCTCCCAATTCCTTGCGCTTGGCCAAAGACACCTCTTGTTCAGCGGTCAGCAAAGGTATTTTGCCTATTTCTCTAAGATACATCTGTATAGAATCTGAAGAAATTTGACCAAGATCAAATGGTTTGTCCATGTCTGGTTGTTCTCCTTGAAATGATTTTAAAATTTCGCCATTACCAATATTTGTACCCAATAGATTGGTTGGTGTTTCTACCAAGCTTATGCCATTCCTATCCAAAAGATCTAAAAGTCCTTCATACAAATCCAAATAAAACTCCGGATTTGGCATAATAGTACTAATTTCCAATTGTGTTAAAAATCCACGATTACGCCCTTTTCTTATCAAAAACCAAATTTTTTTCAAGCTTGGCTCTTCAAATTTAAATTCAACAACTGGTTTTTTATTTGACTTTTTGTCTAAAGGTTTTTTTCGAACCGCCTTTTTTGTATTTGTCTTTTTAACAATATTCTTTTTTGCTTTCTGTTTCTTAACAACAGACTTCTTCTTAACAACTTTTTTAACAGCCTTTTTCTTGACCGCTTTCTTAACTACCTTCTTAACCACCCTTTTATTTGCACTTTTTTTCCCACGCGTCTTTTTGACCCGTGAGGAAGCGTCTTTCTTTTTGATTGTCTGGCCACGTTTGGCAGTAGTTTTTTTTGCTCGTGGAGACATAGGATAAAGATAAAATAAAATAATTAAAAGATAAATAAAATGTATTTACCCCAGGACAAGCACTGGACCCACGCTCGCTACACTCGCGTAAGGATCGCGACAAGCCACGAGGTATTTTTCTACTATTTCAAACTACCTTTTTCAGCTTGTTTTTTCATCTCATTTTTGTCATAACCAAGTTCAACCCTTTTCAGCACCTTTTCCATCTCCCTTTCTGCTTCTTTTTCTGAAAACCCTTGATAATATTCACTGGACTTTAACAGCAAAAGACTTACCTGCTCCCTAAGGTCGGCTGATAAAAACTGTTCTATGAGATCAATCTTAATTTCATCATTAGTATTATACTGCTCTAAAACAATTTCGTAAAGGTCTTTGAGCCAAGTGCCAACAAAAAAATTCAACTGCAAACGCGGTTCATACTTTGCAAATAACTCTGGAAATGAAAGTATTAAACCAAATAAACTCTCTAAGTCTAATATATGTCGGCCTTTAACTTGTACAATTACTTGAAGATCTGGAGCATCTTTGTGCTGTTGGACATTCTGGCCGATCTTTTTTTGTGGTTGGTCTTTTATACGCTTAGCCTCTTCTTTCAGGGCGTCTATTTCCACACCAGTCTTGTTAGATAATTCTTTAATCCAATGCTCGCGCTCAATTGAATAAGGCAAACGAATAATTTCTGCCAGGATACTGCCAGCGGCTTGTTGTTTTGCCTTTGGATTGGACAAGTCTAAATCCTTCAAATTAATGGAAAAATACCATTCCATTACTTCTTTGGCATGCTCCACAGCTTTAAACCAAACTTGCTTGTCTTTTCTAATGCATTCATCAGGGTCATCTCCACAACCTGGCGGGATCTGAATAACTTTTATATTCATGCCTTGTTCCAAGGCCATGTCAATACCGCGCTTAGCTGCCTTGATACCAGCTTCATCCATATCAAAAGCCATGGCCAAATTATTGGAATATCTTTTTAACAACTTAACTTGCTCAAATGTCAAAGCCGTGCCAGAAGCGGCCACCACATTTTTCATGCCAGCTTGGTGGCAGGCAACCACATCCATCTGACCTTCTACCAACACAGTCAAATCTTGATTTTTAATTTCCATCTTGGCATTGTTCAAACCATAAATGGCGCGAGACTTGTCAAATACTGGTGTTTGCGGGGTATTAACATATTTACCGCCTGTTTTTTCTGTTTCCACTAAAATACGTCCGGTAAAACCGATTATATTATTATGCACATCACAAATAGGAAACATTATCCGCCCGCGAAAACGATCATAATATCCACGGCCTGTGGACATATTGGCGTTGTCTTTTTTAATAGCCAAACCGGCTGATACAATATCCTCAATGCCAAAACCATTTTTTAGTAGATATTGAGTTAATAATTCCCACTGATCAGGTATGTAGCCTACTAGCCATTTTTTGATTGTGTCTTGGCTCAAACCGCGTTCAGCCAGATAACTGCGAGCATTACGAGATACATCCATTTCTAATAAAAATTTATTAAAGAAAAAAGCGGATTTTTCATTAATTTCCAAAATACGATTCTTCTGACTCTTGTTAATTTCGCTTCTAAAAGTATCAATTTTTACTCCGGCTCGATCAGCTAGCAACCGTAAGGCTTCAGGAAATTCCACTCCTTCTATTTCTTGAATAAAACTGAATATGTCCCCTGATTTTCCGCATCCAAAACAATGCCAAAACTGTTTTTCTGCATTTACCATAAAAGATGGGCTCTTTTCCTGGTGAAAGGGGCAACAAGCTTTCCAGTTAATTCCAGCCTTTTTTAGCTGGATATACTCGGAGATTAGTTGAACAATATCTATACGATCCTTGATTGTTTGGGTGTCTGCCATATACCTCAATTCTACCACCACTTGACAAAACCGTCAAAGTATCGAATTGAGTCATCTAATTTCTTACCATAGACATATCGGTTGAGTCATATAATATATTACCGTAATTATTCATTAATTATGGTAAAAACATATGACTAATATGGGTAAAAAAGAGCTTTTAAAAACAATTAAACCGAG
>JBDROJ010000036.1:0-10837 GCA_043810165.1 bacterium | reverse complement strand
CCCGTCCCCCTGTTTTTTAGGCAATATTTTCTTTCCTAATTTAAGCCAAATTTTTAACCAATTTTCGCCTTAAAAAATCACTTCCGAACCATTAATTCTTGGCTAAAATAAAAGGAAAAACAGGCTTTTCACAGCCTGCTCATCCCTGTTTGCTCCCCAGGTGGAACGATTTACGAACTGTTTTGGCTAATTTAAAAGAAATAAAAACACCGTTCGCGATTACTCCCTACTCAATTTCCAATAATACTTAGAAAAAAAGTAGGTGTGCGAACGGAGTTCTCTAGCACAACCCACCCACCGTCTATGGCGGAACTCGGTTGTAGTACATTTTGTGTACCTCCTTGGTTACCGAGATGCAGTGATATCTCGACGCCAATGCGGGTTGTCGAGTATGATGCAACGCGGATGTTGGTCGGCCTGTTCACGAGCGTTCTGGAAATAGCGGTGAGTCCTCAGGACGTCAGTGAGGTTGGACTGTCCGTCCACGAACTGAAGCGGATCAGTGAACGTGTCCATAAACACGCACGGACAAAGCCTGAACTCCTCGGTGATTAGAAAACTTTTGCTTTCTCCAGCCAGACAAGGTAGGCCAGAAGTCGGATCGTTGATGTAATCGTGAATCAACGCCCCAGCAGTCTTCTTCTCCCGAATCACCTCTGCAATCCTATCGAACTCGTCCCACGTCAAAGCGAGACAATCTCCTTCTCGACCCGCGGGCATAAACGGAATCATTCTGAAGTAGTAGGGCTCGAAAGCCATCAACTCATCCAGAAGTCTACCGTCAACGATCTGATGGTAGTTGGCCCGGCTCTCGGTCAGAGAGAATCCCCAGATCAACTGGGAACGACGCAGGTTCTCCACCGCCCTCATCACCTTGTTGTAGTTACCATCACCTCTGATACTGTCGTGAACGATCTTGTCGCCGATGACGGTCAAGGCGATGATGACGTTGCCCAGACTTTCCAGCTCTTGGCAGTACTCCGCCGTAAGCTTAATGCCGTTGGTGTAGGCATAGAACGTGATATCCGGGTTCCGACGAGCGATCTCGTGCAGGCACAGGGTAGTCTCGCCTCCGGTAAGCGTGACAAACCTGATACCGAACTTCTGCTTCATCTCCTCCAGAATGATATGGAGCTTATCCATATCGATGTAAGTTGGCTGACCACCGGAGCCAACACTGTAGTAGCAATACTTGCAATCCAGGTTACAGCCATTGGTGACAGACACCACATAGCCCTCAGGCGCGAACCCCCATTCCTGGCGGGTCCCCATTCTCATCTGGAGTGCCTCTTCAGAGTAGGTGGCCATCAAATTGGTCGCTCCTCTTCTCAAAGCATCCCCCAAACCTGCGGATCCCAAGTACTTTCCGGCTACACCAAGCAGTATTGCCAGGTATTCTGGGGAAATTCCCCTGGCTAACTCCTTGTCCATTTATCTTCTCCTGTGAAAGGTTGTTTTTCTTGGTAAATTGTATGAATACTATATCAGCTTTTTTGAAATATGAAAAGTTCAAATCCTAGAATATATAAAAAATAGTTTGCCTAACTTTAGCAAAATAATTTTTTCTAAAACAAAAGAAATTAAAAAAACCAGATTTTCGAACCGATTTTTTTATCTAAAAACAAGGCTTTTTTATAACCTTGTTTTTTCTGAGCTCGCGGGCAGGGATTCGAACCCCGATACCCAGGACCAAAACCTGGAGTCCTACCATTAGACGACCCGCGAATAATGTCATTGCGAGCGAGGTGCTATTTTGTCATTGCGAGCGTAAGCGAAGCAATCTCGTTGGTTCTGTAAAGACGAGTTTGCTTCGCTTACGCTCGCAATGACAGAGACACTACGCTCGCAATGACAATGTTAAACCTTTAATTGTCGGCGCATGGCCAAACCACTAGAAAATATGGTCAAAAATAGAACTGCTATGAATTGAACGCCGAATAAGAGGAATATATTAGATTTATAATAATTTGTCAAGGCAAATCCATCTGGTAAAACTGCTGACAGGTACGGGTCTAGCCAACCTAAGGCAAAAAACACTACAACAATGGTAAAAATCATACTTATTATCGTAAACAATAAAGACTCCACCAAATAAGGCCCGCGTATAAACCAATTACTGGCTCCGACTAATCGTTTGATGCTAATTTCTATCCACTGTGTGTTTATCGCCGACCGTACAGTATTAAAAATAATTAAAAATGCGATAATCGCGAACAAAGCTGTAAGGCCAAAACCAACCTTTTCAATACGGCTGGTAATGTCCTGCAGTCTTTCAATGGCTTTACCGTGCTCGTCAAAACTTCTGGACTCAATGATTTTTTGATATTCTGGCACGTCCAAAGCCGTGATTATTTTATTATAATCCTTTGGTTCATTAGTCTTTACAACCATGGTATTCCCAAAAGGATTTTCTCCCAATTCATTCAGAGCTTCCATTGTTTCCTTTTGATCATCATGCCTTTCTTTAAATTCTTTCAACACCTGGTCGCTGGAAATTATTTTCACTTCAGTAACTTCAGGAAAAGATTTAACAAAATCTTGTATGTCTTTTATATCTTTTTCAAGCGCCTTGGTGGAAAAATAAAAACTAACATCAACCTGTTTTTTCACGCTATTAACTGATTCCTTAGTTATAACATCCAAAGACCATAAAACATTAACTGACAACAACATAAGCACCAAAATAAATACAGTCATAAAAGACAAACTCATATTGCGTCCAATATCTTGAAAAGCGAATTTTAATATGCGAAAAAATGAAAGCATAGATTATAATTTATATTTCCCATTTTCTTCATCATTGACTATCTCACCATCATGCAAAGTAATTACCCTTCTACGCAATTGATTAACCACCTCTCGATTATGAGTTACTAATAAAATTGTTGTGCCAAATTCATTTATTTTCTTTAAAATTTCTATAACCTCTCCGGTATTTATAGAATCTAAATTGCCGGTTGGCTCATCTGCGACAATAATCTTAGGAGCATGCGCTAAAGAACGAGCAATGGCTGTACGTTGTTGTTCTCCACCTGACAATTGGTGTGGATAACTCCTAGATTTATCGACCAAGCCAACTATGTCCAACACTTGAGGAACGACTTTATGAATTCTCTTTCGCGGACAGCCTGATACTTCCAAGGCAAAAGATATATTTTCATACACAGTCTTTTTGGGTAATAATTTAAAATCCTGAAAAACCACTCCAATCTGACGACGAAGATAAGGCACGGCTCCCGGACTTATATTAGTAATATTCCATCCACCGATTTCCACTTTTCCCCTGGTTGGTTTTTCTTCAGCAATCAAAAGCCTGATCAAGGTAGTCTTGCCAGTCCCGCTCTGACCCACAATGGAAACAAAATCACCTGCTCGTACGTGCAAATTAATATTGCGTAAAGCCGGAGATGAATCAGAAGAATAAATTTTTGTTACTCCGCTAACTTTTATCATAAGCTTGGGAGTATTATATCACATTTGTATAAATAAAAAAATACTGAGCCGATTTCGGGATTTGAAACCACAATCTATCCATTACGAAGGGATTGCCCCGCCTGCCAACGCCTGAGCCCACGACCAGAATTGAACTGGTAACCTATCCCTTACGAAGGGATTGCTCTACCAATTGAGCTACGTGGGCACGGTCTTAAACTTCCAATCTAGGAACAATATCAATAGCTGGCGTTTCATAAGGATGAACTCTTTTCAGTTCTGTTATAACTTCTTCCACAATATCTCTATGGCAGATAGTCTCAATCATCTCTTCAGGCACCTCTTCCAGTTTTCCCACCTCGCCAATGGCTGGATGCGCTCCGGTCATGGGCAAAAAACGTCCAACCTGCTGATATGAAGCACTACAACATTTGTAATTACCTTGCACCCCAGCTCCTGCATCACCAAGAGCCCGACGCACCTTGTCTGCGCTTTCTGTTGGAACAGATACTCTAATCATTATATATTCGGATTCTTTTAACATAAGAGCGGATGAAGGGAATTGAACCCTCTTATCAAGCTTGCCCGCCCGTTATCGCTCGACTGAGCGAAATACGAGAATCGAACTCGCGCCTCCTGCTTGGGAAGCAGGCGTACTACCACTATACTAATTTCACTCGCTCAGGCGAGTCTGGCAGGGGAAGCTGGTGTAATGGCCGTTATACGACACCCGCTTAATAAAGCAGGAGCGAGCCTGACTCGCCCCTGCTTGAAATAATGCTCTTAAGATATCTATTCGTCCGTACTTGTAGTGCTAGTCGCGTTTAAAATCTCGTCCAATGGATTAGTAACTTTTAAATAAAAGCTTACTTTTACTTCTCTTACTAACTCGTCAAGATAGTCATTAATATTTAAATACGGAAATAAAATATGGGTTGCTTGTACGCTTTCCTGATCAGTCTCGTTGCCGTCGGCGTCTTTAACTTTTTCAGTTTTCTTATCAGTTAGTTTAACTATATGATAGCCATAATCAGTTTTAACTAACTCCTTATTCAATTCACCCTTATTTAGGGCAAAAACCGCATCTTCAAAAGGCTTGACCATGGCACCTTTACCAAACCAACCCAAATCTCCAGCAAATCTTCCAGTGCCATCAACATCATATTGCTTAATTTTTTCTGCCAAATCAGCCCCGTCAATAATTTCTTTCAAAACTTTTTCGGCTTTTTCTTTAATTTCTTTTTGTACTTCATCATCTTTACTAATTTCTTCATTTAATTTTTCTTTTAAAATATACGGGTGAACTACCTTGCGGACATATGTATCCATATCCCATCCAAAGCGCACTTTAATTTCTTTTTCAGCGGCAGCTGTATCAGCAAAATTCTGCAATATTGCGCTCTTGGCAGTATCAACATCGTCTTGAGCAAGCTGGACATTATAAACTTTGGCCACTTTACTAACCAAAGCATTATCAATAAGCCTAAACAAAGCTTGTTCAGAAATTTCTTCATCAGTTAATTCGGCGTACTGGCCAACCAGACCGCCTTGAGTTTTATCATATTCCTGCAATTTCTTCAGGGCATTTAAATCTTCAACATATTCAGTATATAGAACTTTTTGATCAGCTAATTTAAAAGCCGGCAAACGGAGTACTTTGGCCACTGTAACTGTAAAATTGTCAGTTGCTGTTTTGGAATATACTCTATACACGCCAACTAGAGAAACAACTACAGCCACTAGGCCGATCATACCTACAAAACCATAAACAAACATACGCATGGTTTCTTTTTCCTTATCAGTTCTACAGCATTCCTTAACCGGTTCTATTTTTTCCTCTTGTACATCTTGCGCCACTTTTTCTTCTTCTTTATATTCCTTAATAGGCTCTGGCTTTTTTTCTTCTTGGTTCTCGTCTTGGACTTCCTCCTTGTCTTGCCCAGGCTCTAAAGAATCAGAATCGGGCTGTTTTTCCTCCTTTAAGTTTAACTTGTCCTGCTCGATCATAATTTTACATTAAATAAATTAAAGCTATTTTCCCTCCATAAATAGACGCCACCATTTGATATAATTTGAGATGCTATCTAATTGTAGCACAGTGCTTTGTATTTGTCTATCGCCTGAAAAAGCCGTGGTTGAGCCATTAATCACCACGAGCTTCTCTCCTTTTTTAACCATATTTAATTCAGCGCGAGCCTTGTCTTCCACAAAATTCGCGGATTTGGCATAATTCAAAACTTCTATTATTTCGCTCTTCTTTGTTTCCAAATCACGGGCATCCTGCTGGAGTCGTTCAATATCCTGCTTTACCTGATAATCTTGATAATAAGTGCGTATATAGGAAAAAACAACCATTACAGCAATAATGATAGAAACAAATAAAAACAAATAGGAACTAAAAACCTTTTTTAGCAAACCCTGCTGTTGGCGGGGCATAAATTTAAAACTTATTATTTTTCAACGTCTTCTTCAACCTCTTCCTCAACTTCTTCAAACTGATCCATTATCAATTGACTGGCAGTTTGAAGTTGCTCATCAGATAATTCAGGAATAATTTTAAGAAAATTACGATAAACCGCTTGTGCATCTAGGAGCTTTCGATCTCTTTGGTATTGCTCACCCACTTCCAATAAAACAGTTTGTAATTTTTGCGGATCATACACTTTTGCGACTTCAATATAAAATTGCTGGCCCTTACTTTGGATAACAACGCTTCCATAATTAAACATATTTGCTAACACGCCTTTCTTGCGCACAGACACGTCTTTTACTTCTTTATGGCCAACTGCCGATACAATCTGATCAAACCAGCCTAGACGATGAATATCTATAACCCTTTCAGTGGTAACCACAAAAGCATTAAAATGATCAAAAAACCAAGTGCGAAATACCAAAAACACGCCCATAAATATACCGGCGCCATAAACAACATAACCCCATAATCCATAAGCAAAAATTTGAAACATAAAGAAAGAAGTTGTTCCTAAAAACAACAATCCTAACAGATGCTTCCACCAAGACACCAGACCATATCGCCTAATTATGGTGATGATTTTTTCACCTTCGCGCAAATTAACCTTTTTTGTCAAAGACATATATTTGAATTCTAATTTTATCTTCAAGCGAAGCGATTATAATAAAATAGGTTTAATACCTTTTATCTACGCTAAACATCGGGCAAAATTCCCTTAATCTAATTATAGCAAAAAAAATGATATTTATAAAGGAGCAATGGCCTGCCTGGCCTGTTCTCGGTCATCCCAAGGAATTTTTTTGCCTCCTGCAACTGCCATGCATGGTTCAGTACCCTTGGCCGTAATTACAACCACATCTCCTATCCTTGCCATGGTAATCGCCTTATTGATGGCCTTTTTTCTATCTATTTGAACAAATAAATCAATGTTTTCTCGTTTACCGGCTCGGCGAGCTCCTACTGCCAGCATATTAGCAATCTGGCAAGGATCTTCATCATAACAATTAACATCAGTAATTATTACTATATCAGTCATTCTGCCGGCAACTTCTCCCATCTTTTCCCGCTTCCCCTTATCACGACCACCTCCATCCGAACCAACCACAGCTATTAGCCTGCCCTGCGTATCTTTCAATATATTGCGTAAAGCCATAAACAATTCTGTTAAACTAACCGGCTCATGCGCATAATCCACAACTACTTTAAAATCCTGTCCTTGATCAATAAACTGCATTCGGCCTTCCACCTGTTTTACATCTTTCAAGCCTTGAGCGATCTTATTACGATCAATTCCCTGCGAATGGCCCACAACCACGGCCGATAAAGCATTGTATACATTAAAATCCCCGACCAGATTAATCTGAAAATCCTTGCCTTGTACTTTAAATTTAGAACCTGCTTGATCTGATATTACCTCCTCTGCCAAAAAACTATACGGACCATTTTCTAATTTTTTGCCATACTGATATTTTTCATCCGCCGTAAAATTTAAATAATAATCAGCATTTTGGTCATCTCCATTCACAATAATTATTTTCTTGATCTGTCGGCCATTAATAATTTTTTTATTTTTATTTAAACAGGCAAAAATTTTTGCTTTATCTTTTTTTAGATTTTCAAAACCTCCATGCGCTTCCACATGTTCAGGATAAAGATTAGTAAAAACCGCTACATCATAATTCAAGCCCAGGTGCCTGTATTGAAGGATGCCTTGCGACGAAGTCTCTATAACAGCATACTGACAGCCTGCGTTTAGCATTTGTTTAAGCAATTTGTGTATTTTACCACGGCCAAGCATGGTCATCTTATCCTTGTTCAGCACACGGCGATCACCGATCTGGATATCAACTGTGGACAGCAAACCAACCTTGTATCCGCCAGCCTGTAAAACAGAAGCAATAAAACGACAAGCAGTTGATTTACCTTTTGTTCCTGTTACGCCGATTACTATTAATTTTTTGGATACACGCCCATAATACCAGTAGGCGAACCAAGCAATTAAAAAATGATATATTTTTTTAAATTTATCCATATCTATTTATTCTCTGGTACTAGCCTCATAAACAATGTGTTGTAATTTATTCAAAGCAGATTTGGACTGATCAAATTTGGTGCGGTTATACCCGGTCAAATTCATATCCATTGTTTGGCCTATAATTTCCTCAGCCGCCTGATAACATCTTTTTACTTCTTCAAAATTTCTTTCAGTAGCTGATTTAATTGCATAGCGCAATAATTCTCCGGGGACATCGCACAATCCGCTTACATAAAGATTCGCATCAATATCTACTCCAATTATTTTACCAATTGATTTTCCGGCAATAAATTGGCGAAAAAGTACAGCTTCTGCATATTCTTCCAAGCCGGCCTTGTATGATCCTTCGCAAAATATCTTTTGATCGGACTTGTACTTCTTATTTAACTCCAAAATCGCTTGTTTGGCTTTGACCAACAATTCATCAGCCAATTTGGCATCATCTCTTTGTAAAGCAAAAATGGCCTTTTTGGCCCAATGCTGTATATCGCTTGAAGAGCTGATTATACCTCTTCTTTTTTTAATATATTCTAAAACTTGGCCTCTTACCAGGCCTAGGTGTTTTTTGTCCATCATATTTTTATCCACTTAATCAAGATTAAAAACCTTGCATTTTTTATGAGTTTAGTATATCATAGTACTCGTATTTTTCAATACATTGCGGTCCGGTAGCTCAGCTGGTAGAGCAGATCCCTTTTAAGGATAAGGTCCTGGGTTCGAATCCCAGCCGGATCACTATTGATCTCAACATAGAATCAAATTAAGTTTGCCAGTTCCAAGCGGTGTGGGTGGTTTTGGGGTAAGAGCGGATGGGATTCGAGCTAAATAAAAAACCTCGTAATATTTACAAGGTTAATTATTTATGTCAGCTAGAAACTAAAATGAAGTTAAATACTCTATTTATAAATACTTGACCGATGACCAATTCTTAAGATTTTAATCTTATCCTTTTCATTATCAAAAATAACCCGATAATCTCCAATTCTAAAACGGTATTGACCAATAGCGTCATATTTTAAACGTTTGGCAAAATTAATAGGTTCGCTCTGTTTAACAAACCACTTTAATTTTTTAATAATTCTGTTTATAACCTTTTTATCCAGCCTGTCTAAATCTTCCAACGATTCATTGGTAAAAACAATATTATGCGCCATATTTTTTGGCTACATCAGATAAAGAAGTTAATTTTTTGCTTTGTCTAGCTCGTATAATACTCTTTAAATAATTAGGACTAGACATGGCTTCCATATCTTCAATTAAATCATCAAATACTGCACCTGTAATAAAATAACCAAGAGTTTCTTTACCGCGTAATATACGAGTAAGACCTTTAAGATAACGTGAAGGGCTTTTTTGTAATTCCTTAATATTGACCACTCCTTCATTTTGTAATAATTTAAGTGTTTGTAACATATAATTTAAATTTATTTAGTATATACATTAGTATATACAATGCATCAAACCTTGTCAAGTTTTTAATCGTCAAGTAAAGTACTGTTGTATAATTCAATTTAGCTAATTAGCAACACTCCCCAACCAACCTCACCAAAAAAGTTTTCCACTTATCCCGATCAAGTTCACAAATAAAAAAGCCGTCAGTTTTGACGATTTTTTATATTATTTTTTACTAGTCTGCATTCAAAGCTTTCCTAGTCTGTGGTCCAACCCAACCAGGATAAGGGACTAAATTCTTAGCTTTTTGAAATTTGATTACTGCTTCTTTGGTTACTAATCCAAAATATCCAGTAGCAGTTGGATAAGTAAAATAACCTAATTCTTTCAGTTTTAATTGTAATTGTTTAACTTCTTCACCGCTATCATCGATATATAAATACCTCGTGAAAACATATTTAGAAACCGGTACAAGCTTTACAGTTTGCTTGGTAGGTTCCTCTGGTAATGTCAAAACTTCTTTCTGACAGTCTTTGTTAGTATTAATAAACTTGATAGTAGACAGACCAAAATACCCTGTTCCCTTGCTTAAACCGGCTGGCTTTAGAATTTTATCTGCATGATAATCTTGAAATTTAATCAATGTTTGCCTTGTAAGGTCACCAAAAAAATCAGTTTCATGGTTTTTGGAACCAGGACCTGAATTTGATATAACAAAACCATTGTTATTGAGATATTTTTGTAATTCCTTTACTTCACTATTTTTAGAACCAATCTGGAGACTCTTTGTGAAAGTATGTCGTGTACACTCACTGGTTGGTGGCGTGGTGAGGGTAGGAGGAAATGTGGGAACAGTACCCTGTGTTGAATCTACAATTGTATTACTACTATCTTTTTTGTATTCAATATTAGCAGAAACTATGCTAGATGCCTGACCATATTGAGTATAGAACTTAACATAAACATCATACTTCCCTTCTTTACAATTCAATGGGTCATCACAAAGATTCCATTTCCTTGTTTTTGAATATGGTTCTTGAGAAGAAAGATTAAAAGCTACACTATTTGAAATAGCCATTTTAGTCGTATCTAAGCCAGCGTTCAAAACCAAATTTACTTGCTGACCATTAGTCTGTTTAGCTCCACCATCAATTAATATTGAAAAACCTTGTTTAGGTGGGATGGGTTTGTTGTAAACTACTGGTGGCAAAATCGCGACAGCAGATGTAGGATCTGTTTCATCTGTATCAGTTAAAGAAGAACAACCCGGATCATCAGGATAATCAGACAATCCATCTCCATCATCATCAGAACTGTTGTTACAAGCTGCCCTGGATGCTGATGGCCTCCAGTCTGTTCTAAGTTTAAAATCTGAAGAAACACATGAAGCAGTGTTTGAACAATTCATGTTAATCTGACCGGTTACAGTTCCAGAAGCATAACCACTAAAATACCCATCACTGCCGATAGTTACGCCAGCAAAATCAATCCAACCAGTATTTTCA
>JBDROJ010000035.1:0-36326 GCA_043810165.1 bacterium | reverse complement strand
TCCTGTGAGTTTAAATTGTTTGACTAGAAATTATTCCCAGTCTTCCATATTAATTCAAATTGTTGAAATAATAGGGAAAATAGGATAAATATTTTTTATCTTTTAACTTAGTTGGCCTTAATTTATAGCATAGATTGGCTATTCTGTCAAGGCTAAGTAGTACAGGCTAAGTGTTGCATAGTCGAATTCAATACCTATGAGTTCGTTTTTATAAAGAAACACCCCGGATCGGAAAAAAACGAGCCGGGGTAAATTACCCTCCCCCAAAACAATGTATCTTACTCACCATTAATGAAACTATGATCCTCCTTGTCGTGGTATATTTCAACCGCACGCATAGGGCCCAAACCTTTTTTTTCTTTAGGGACACTTACCGATGTCCCTCCGGTCAAATGTATAACTATCTTTTTCAGAGCACGCCATAGCCGTTCCATTTTCTCTCTCCTGAAATTGTTTTGTTTACCTTAATAATAATACTTTTAATGCTTTCCGTCCTAAAACAAGAAGACATAATTTGACAATATCAAAATCTATGCTAAAATTAAAGTAATAACAAGTACTAATTTGTTGTCCAAAATCCAGACAGTATGAACAAAGTAATTAGCTCGCTAAAAAAATACGGCCTTACAGAGCGCCAGGCTAAAATATATATTGAGCTCCTTAAGTTGATTGAGGCGCCGGTTTATTTACTTTCACAACGCACAGGCATACCTCGCACTAGCACTTATACCTCTTTAGAACGCTTGAAAAAGAAAGGTTTTATCAATTCTATCAGAAAAAATGGGGTTTTGCATTATACTCCGGAAAACCCAAAATCATTCTTATCAGCCTTGGAAAAAAAACAAAAAATCATATCTGATATTTTGCCTGATATGGCTGATCTGATTGATAGTGCTAGCATTTTACCAGTGATTAATCTATATAAAGGCCGTAACGGATATATAAAAGTAAGAAAACAGATGCTGGAAACTTTTAAATGTAAAAAAATAAAACAAATACTGGCCATTTCTTCGCCATCTGATTTTGATGTATTTCCCAAATTTTTTCCCATATGGGTACAAGAAAGGAAAAAACTAGGAGTGCAAGCCAAAATTCTTTTAAGATCTGACGCCAAAACAAATAAGTATTTTAGTGATAATAAAAATGATTTGCGCCAAGTACGTTATTTGCCCGCCAAATACCAATATGATGGCACTGTAAATATTTATGATAATAAAATTGCCATATTCTCTCTTAAAAACAAAGAATTGACTTCAATCATTATAGATTCACCTGTGATAACCGAGATGTTTACACAGTTCTTTAATTTGGCATGGGATCTGCTTGATAGAATATAAGTTATTAATTCCATATGAAATTAATGGATGAGAATTAAAATTATCCAAGTATTTTGACTGAAATTCAAATTTTTGTATAGACAAGCCTATACAATTATCCCCTTTACCAATTTCTTATACACAGTTTTATCCACAAGTATCAACTTTAATTTTACAGTCTAAGATACAAACTTGTTTTTACAAAAACAAAACAGAGCCTTTCAAGGAACTGTTTTTATGTAACGTGAAATATTTAAAAACCCATAAAGTTAGGAAACGGCTACTCATGAAAGCTGTTTCCAGTGATCCAAGCCTTGCGACCAGCGAACGCGCCCATAGCCTTAATGGCCGTTGTGCGCGGACTTAAGAGCGATTTGGCATCCATTGACATTTTCATATCCGCTCGGGGGCACCCTACGGAAGATAGAGGTATAGACCCACAGCAATACTACAGCTGTGGTTCACTCTTCATCTCACGCCGGGAGATTCTGCTTAGCTTATCGCACAAAACATACCTTTCCATGAGTAGCCACACTTTTTATAACAAAAACAAAGCTTACTATCAAGAGCCTGCTTATAAAAAGTCTAAAGAGTTGCCTAATTGGTGGACTTACCGGGAGTCGAACCCGGAACTGAGCATTGCGAACGCCCTGTTATACCATTTAACTATAAGCCCAACATATTGTGACCCCACCAGGAATCGAACCTGGAACTAGAACTTAGGAGGTTCTTGTTATATCCATTTAACTACAGGGTCATTTTTTAGTTATAATTCTGTATTTAAAGCCCTTTTTATCATAAATTCGGCGTTTGAATCCGCATTAATATACTGAATTTGCTTATCAGGATGGTGTTTTTGGTAAACTCTAAAAATTTCATCCGCAAAACTCTGCCCTACATTAACAACTTGGTGAAAATCCAATACTATTCTGGTAAAACCCTCTAACCCAACCAATAAACGACGAGCTTGCGAGCGCGACACAAAGTTATTATCAATTTGATACATCTTTACCTTAATCTCAGTGGCGTCAAATTCATAATCAGTAGTAAACTTATCAAAAATACTAACCATTTCTCTTTGACTGTCGGCCACTATCTTAAAGCATATTTTAGTTCCAGTCAACCTGTGCTTTGAACTTACAAAAATATCTTTGATTTGATTTTCAAATACCAATTCTTTGTCACCGCTCCTGATTGAAAAAAAATCAGCTAATTTTGAAGTAAAAAATATACCCTCACCAGAATGAAATTCCGGCGCTGTGGTTTGTTTGCCTTTTAACAGGTCCTGAATGGCCTCATATTGGTCATTTAAAGCCTTTTTACGCATTATATTACTGAATATACCGACACCTTTGTCCACAACTGTAAATTCTATATGTTTTGTTTCGCGGATAAGACTCACTTCAACAAATTCGCTTTCAGAATGATCGATCGCATTATTAAGCATTTCTAAAAAAGCATACTCCAAAATATTAAACACATTTTTCTCCAAGCAAATAAAAATATTCGTTTCTCTAACAACTTCCCTAAATACTAGATCTTCGTATAATTCCTTGTTTTTAAGCTTTTTTTTGTAAAAAAGCTTATTCTGTAACAAAATCTCTTCTTCAAATGGCAAATATCTAACTTGATTGGTCTGGCCTATTCTAATAATTTTTTTGTCTTTTATGAGCGAATTAAGAACTCTGTTTAAGTAAGCGCGACTAAAACCAAACTTATCAACCAAGCTTTTAATGCCGACCCTCTTTTTCTTATTAATAAAATTAAGGACTTTATTTTTTATTTCTTCCATATATGGCTTAACTATACCATAAAACCGTAAACTTGTCAACTATAATAAAAGAGCTCATTAACTAACTTACTAGCCTCTATAATAAATTTGTAAATTATAATGGGTCTGTCGCCAAATACCATTTTGTCTGATTTATCCATTCTTTGGTCAGAATCGTTTCAAAATTTTTTGGATTAACTTAGGTTAGGCCTCAAAATTTATTTAACAATTCTGACTCAAAAAAGTGAAAAAGTCAGTTCAAAAGCGTATTTGGCGACAGACCCTATTTATGTTATCGCATGATTTATAATTAATAGTAAACTATAAACCATAAATCTACATTTGCATTTTCTTGATTTTAAAGCTAGAATATACTAATCATGAATAAAGAAACCGGCCCAGGGCCAAACATGCAAGAGATAATTACAAATGAAACCAATCCTAGACAGGCTGTTTTTGCCTATATCAAGAGTTTATTAGCCAATGATCGGCGCTTTGACATCTTAAATAAACAACAAGTTATTACAGCCGAAGATATATTAACCGAAACTATAATTACAGCCGATCAGATAAGGCATAAACGCCGAAATCAGGATGAAAATGTTACATCATGGCTATGCGGTATAGCTGTAAACAAAATGAGAAATCTAGCTGTAAAAGAAATGGGAATACATAGAAAGAATCTGAACTTCCAGAATACACAGATTGTAACAGGCCAAGAAAAACAAAAAAATGCTCTGCCAGATCTTTTTCTACAGAAAAAATTAGAGCAAGCTTGGCGAGAATTAAGCGGGAAACAAAAATTAACTCTTGGATTGAAGATGCAAGGTTTTACCGAGGGGGAAATATCCTCAATTTTGAAACTACATGTAGGCACTGTGCGATCAAGAGTAAATTCAGCCAGGCAAAACATGGCTGATTCACTCCATAAACAAGGAATTGATATAAACGAAATGTCAGGATTAAAAATAAAAAGAAAAAAAATAGATGATGAATAATTTATGCAGGTATTTTTATTAACAATTGTATCTATGTTACTGGTAGCAACTCTATTTGCTCTGTATTTAGTACATAAAAAACTGTCAAAACCAGATAAAACAGATGAAAAAGATGGTGCTTTTATGATGTTGCAAAACCAAATGCAGGAAATTAACAAGACCCTATCTGACACGCAGACAAATATAAATAAAACAATTCAAGAACAATTTAATGCCAGTTCAAGGGTTATCCAAGGCATTACCGGCCAGAGCCACAAGATGATCGTTGACATAACTGAGAAACTAACCAGTTTGGACAAGACAAATCAGCAAGTAATCGGCTTTTCCGAACAGCTCAACAACCTAGAAAAGGTTTTAACTAGCCAAAAAAACCGGGGCAACTTGGGAGAAGCTGGCTTACAGCTAGTATTGGAAAATATTCTGCCTCCTGGCGCCTATGAATTACAATACCAATTTGAAGATGGAGATATAGTGGATGCAGTTGTTAAAACCAAGGACGGACTAATTCCTGTGGATTCTAAATTCTCTTTGACTAATTATACCCGTATTTTAGAGGAAAAAGATAAAAACAAAAAATCTGAATTAGAAAAAGAATTTAAAAATGACCTGAAAAAACGCATAGATGAGACAGCCAAATACATCAAACCCAAGCTAAATACCATGGATTTTGCTTTCATGTTCATTCCGGCCGAAGCCATATATTATGATCTTCTGGTAAATGAAGTTGGAGCCGTTAAAGTAAATACCAGGAGTTTGATTGATTATGCTTTTAATGAACGCAAGGTAATAATTGTTTCACCAACCACTTTTGCTGCCTATTTACAAACTGTTTTGCAAGGCTTGCGCGCCTTTAAAATTGAAGAAAGTGCTAAAAGCATCCGAAAAAATGTGGAAAAGCTGGGTAAACACATGCGGTCATATGAAGATTTTATGAAAAAATTAGGCACCAGCATGGGCACTACTGTTAACCATTACAATTCTGCTTATAAAGAATTAAATAAAATTGACAAGGATGTGGTTAGAATTACTGAAGGCGATCCAACCATTGAACCCCTGCAATTAGATAAGCCTAAAATTGAGTCTTGACTTTTCCTTTTAAATCCGCTATTATAACCGCACTCTCACATATTTAATCAAAATACTTAAAAGTTATGCCAAACAAACCAAACGCAAAAAAAGCCTTACGCCAATCTAAAAAACGTGAAGTATTGAATACTGAGCGTAAAAATGCTTTTAAAAAAGCCATTAAAAAGATCGCAAAAACAGAAAGCAAGGAAAAAAAGTTAGAATTGGTCAAAGTAGCGCAAAAAGCTTTGGACAAAGCCGTTAAAAAAGGTGTTATCAAAAAAAATACAGCTTCTCGCAAGCTGTCCAGACTGACAAAAAGAGTTAACGCAACAGCTTAAGTCCTGCCAACAAACAAATCAATCAATACTGACTGGTCAGCCTGACCAGTCTTTGTTTTATAATCAATATCCAATAATTGCTCGTGTATTTGTTTTAATTTAAAGAGAGGATATCGTTTCACTAAGATTATATTCTTTTTGGCCACAAATGGATGAATGCCCAACTCTTTGGCTATTTGATCACTGGACAAATTGTCCTTCCTATCAAAAAGATCTCTCATTTCCAACAAAATTCTAAATTGCCAAGTAATTAAGCTAAATATTTTGAATTCATCTTCACCCAAACGGCGCTGTTCTTGTAAAAGTTTAAAGGCCTGTTTGCGATGCCCAGAAACAATGGCCCCAACCATATTAAAAATATTATCATCTAATTTCTCATCCAAAAACAATTGCGCATCAACCAACCCTATTTCCTGATCTTGCTTGTAAGCTGACAACTGATGAATCAAAGAACTTAAAAACCACATATCTGCACCAGCATTTTGCGCCAGATAACTTAAAGCAGGTTCACTGATCTTCGCCTGATTTTTGCCTATTTCTTGCCTTATCCAAGCCAATAGCTTGACATGATCAAGCGATTTAAACTCTTGAGCATATTTTAATTTCTTAAGCACCACTTCCAATTCTTTGACTTCTTTTACTTTACCAAGAGCTTGTGATTGATAAAAAACTATTATATTGGTTTCCGGAACCTGATCATTCTTCACAATTTCAACCAACTGCGCCAACAGATCTTTGTCTTTGCCGGACAATATATTATTTATCACAATCAAGCGCTTTTCTGCTAAAAATGGGGTGGTCCTTATCTCCCCCAATATTTTGACATGGTCTTGCTCATCATCCAAAATTACCACATTATATGCTTGCGGATCTCTCTTTTTCTTAAACTGCTCAATAGTTTGATTTAAATACTGCTGGCTTCTATAACTATCTTGGCCGTGGATGTATATGATCATGCGATATTTAATTAAGTATACATATTGTACTACTTTATCGTTGGTTAGACAACTTTGTTATTGCGAGCCCACAGGGCGAAGCAATCTCGTTGGTTCTAGAGAAACGAGATTGCTTCGCTCCGCTCGCAATGACAGAAAATTAAAATTTGTATAGGCTTGTCTATACAAACTGTGGATAAGTCTGGGTATAAAACCTAAAATCTGGGGATAAACTTTATATTTTTTAATCAAAATTTGGCTAAAATACACATTTTTTCTATTTGTATAGGCTGTTGTATACAAAAATTTTGGCTGTTTTGGCCATTTTAGCTAAAATTAGCCAAAACTCACCCCTTGACAAAACTTTAAATATATGCTATAATATATGTTGTAGAATATAACAAGTTTGTCCCTGTTAATTCAGATAGTTATGACGCTCCTTTGAAAGTCAACTCGACTACTTTGAAGAAATGGGCTTATTATTACAAACGTAAGTAATAACAATCTCAACTTCTTCTCGGGTAACCCTAAATTTGCTTAACGCCTCAAAAGCGTTCGGCCTGGGGCCATGCCCACCAGTGGTTGAGGTATAGTCAACTACCAGAACGGTAGTAGTATTCCACTAATGGTGGGGTGTATCTCGTTCAAGGTAGTTTTAGGCGAGGCACCCACATAATAACTTTGTTAGGGGTATAGCCCCGCCTTTTTTTATTGTTTAATTTTTACTATTGAACATTGCTCGAGCTCATGATATACTATATCGGCTTTTTGCACTTGTCCTTTTGTGAAATATATACTACAATATTATTAAGATAATACTAGAAACATATGACTAAATTCACCAAAAAATTTTTGGAACAGGTTAAGAAAACCATGATGGCCGAAAAAGAGAAGCTAGAGAATGATTTGGATAAATTTGCTAAGAAAACTCCACAAGCACCTGGCGGTTATTCTAGTACCTTCCCAAACTATGGCGACAAGGATGACGAAAACGCAGCCGAGGTGGCTGATTATGTTGTCAATATATCCATAGAAGACAACATGGAAAAAGCTCTGCGCGATATCAAGCAAGCTTTAGAAAGATTGGACAAAGGAGTTTATGGTATTTGCAAATATTGTAAAAAATCAATTGAAGAAAAACGCTTGCTAGCCCGTCCTCACTCCAGCGCATGCATGGAATGCAAAAAAACTATCAAGCAGGAATTATAAAAACAAGAGGAGGGAAACAATTATGAATAATAACAAAAAAATCCGTGGTATGATATTTTGTCTTAGCGGGTTTTTTTTATTGCTTGATCAATTTTTAAAATGGCAGGCAACTCATTCATGGATACAAGCCAAATTATTGCATAATTATTTTGGCTGGCAACCTTTTCTCAATCAAGGCGCGGCTTTCGGCTTGCCCTTGCCCAGCTGGCTGATTGTCCTATTGACCATACCGGTAGTGGTGGTGATCGGATTCTTAATAAGCCAACAATACCAAAACGCTTGGCAACTAACTGCATGGGTTTTGCTTTTGACCGGCGCAATCTCAAATTTGTTTGACCGTATTTTTTATGAACATGTAATTGATTATTTTGCTTTTGTAACCGGCATAATAAATTTAGCTGATGTTCTAATTGTGATTGGATTGTTAATTTATCTTTTCAAAAATACTTGCAAAAGAAATATCTAATTAATTTCTAAGGGGGGATTATGTTTATCAAACTTAAATCAGCGGCCACGGTCGGACTTAATTGTTTGCCTGTGGATGTGGAAGTTGACCTGCACAAAGGCCAGACCAATTTTAATATAGTTGGGCTGACTGATACTTCTATTCAAGAGGCCCGATCTCGCATTTATTCAGCATTAAAAAATTCTGATTTTTTTTATCCTTTTAATTTCCGCATATTGGTTAATTTGGCGCCTGCTGATTTGCATAAAGAAGGACCTGCTTATGATCTGCCAATGGCTGTGGGTATCATATCGCTAAGCAATAATTTAGGTCTTAAGCCAGACGATTCATTGTTTGTGGGTGAATTGGCCCTTGACGGTCGTTTACGCCATACCAACGGCATCCTGCCTTTAGCTTTGTTTGCTAAAGAGAATAAAATACGAAAAATATTTGTTCCGGAAGTGGATGCGCCGGAAGCCGGTCTTGTGCGCGATCTGGAAATTTATCCGGTAAAAAATCTCAAACAATTAATTAACCATTTGACTTTGGAAAACCCAATAGAACAATACCGCCGGCCCAAAGGGTGGAATGATTTCAGCCGGCCCGAATATGAATTGGACATGTCCATGGTTAAAGGTCAAGAATTTGTTAAGCGAGCCTTGGAAATATCAGCCAGTGGCGCGCATAATATTGCCATGTGCGGTCCGCCCGGATCAGGCAAAACCCTGTTGGCCAGATCCATGCCTTCAATCTTACCCAGACTGACTTTGGATGAAGCTTTGGAAATAACCAAAATATATTCAATTGCCGGCTTGTTGCATAGTGGCTTTATAAAGCAAAGGCCTTTTCGCACTCCGCACCACACTGCTTCTGGAGTAGCCCTGGTAGGCGGAGGCAAAAATCCGCAACCAGGAGAAATATCTTTGGCTCATCGCGGGGTTTTGTTTTTAGATGAATTTCCCGAATTTCCGCGCTCTGCCTTGGAAAACTTGCGCCAGCCTTTGGAAGACGGAGTGATTACAATTTCTCGCGCTCGCGGATCCCATACTTTTCCGGCTTGCTTCATTTTAGTGGCCAGTCAAAATCCTTGTGCCTGCGGATACAATGATGATCCTGAAAAAACATGCTCTTGTTCGCCTTCACAAATAATGCATTATCGCAAAAAGATTAGCGGTCCTTTGTTGGATAGAATTGATCTGTTTGTGCAAGTACCGCGTGTAAACATAGACAAGCTGATTTCAGAGCAATTAGCCGAACCCTCGGCCAATATTCGCGAACGGGTGGAAAACGCGCGAGAACGGCAGTACGCACGTTTTAAAGGCATTCCTATCTACACCAACAGTGAGATGAGAAACGCGGAAATTAAAAAGTTTTGTCAGTTGGATAAAAAGTCAATTGAAATACTACGTTCGGCTGTCAGCCAGATGCACTTGTCTGCTCGCGCTTACAACCGAACCATCAAATTAGCGCGCACTATTGCGGATTTAACTGAATCAGAAAATATCAGCTCCGGCCATATTGCCGAGGCTTTGCAATTTAGGGCTAAGGAGGAATAAAAAAACCATCAATTTTAAACGGTTTTTTTATTACTAGCAAATTACTATAGCCGATAACTTACTATATTAAATCATTGTAATATAATTATAATACAATAAAGCAATATATAACAAAAATGTCTTTCTGTCAAGGACAGATGAATAATATATCTAATAAAATCAAACGAGATAAACGCTTGACTTTTCCACTAATTTGTAGTTAAATTGACACAAAATTCAACCACGCCAACATAGAACAAGCAAGGAGGAAATATTATGAGCTGGAGCCGACAATTGAACGAGCACCAGGAACAGGGAAAATCCTGGTGCAAGCCGTCCAAAGGCATGCGCAAACACAACCGGCGCAAGAAGGCGCAGAAGCGACGAGAACAGCTGGGTGTTGAGGTGAAACTTCCATGGATCTGTACAAAGATTGTACAGGGTGGCGACCACCGCTGGAGCAAAAAGATCTGCAACTACCACAACCCAGGCACCGCCAAAAACTGTAACGGCTGTGGCATCCCGCGACCCAGGTAACACGGGAGGTAAAAAAGCGACACCCTATCCCAAGAGGCCTGCCCACTATCCTTCTCATTCACATTCCAGGCCTCAATTATTCTTTATAACAAGATTACAAGGAGTAAAAATCCTGGAATGTGAAATAAAAAAGAAACGCTCAATGGCGCTTCTTTTTTATTTCACATAAATCTACTTTACTTTTTCTTCAACTGCAACACTATGGATTTGTTCAAATCGTTGCGATCATAAATATACGATCCGGTCATAATTATTTTAGCGCCATCCTCGGTCACATCGTATAATTCGCCCTTTGTTACTTTATAGCCTGAATCACACATTCCAGAACCGGGATGGTTTTCACACAACACGGCCCCTTCAACAGTACAACAAGTCTCGGCCGAAGGGTTGTCATAATATTGGTGACTTCCGGACTCGGCCGTAAAACTGCCTCGCCCATTACTAAGAGCCTGACTATATGCTTCAGACAAATCAAACTCAAATGAAGACTTGCAACCCGCGGTCATATTGGTGCATATTTCTGGGTGCACTTCTTTGTAATCATAGTCAATTCTCCATTTGCCAATGTATTGATATTGATTATTACTCCCCTTTGCTGTCATCTTACCATCTGACACAACAGTTATATTCATGATCTTGCCATTTACATATGGAGCTGTGGTTTGATCGGTTTGTTGAATATAGAATTCGACTGTTTTTACTTGCTCCTGCTTTTTTTCTTCCTCTTCCTCTTCTTCGCATTCTTCTTTGGGCTCTATTTTAAATTTAACCCCGCCCACTTTTAAAGAATCGTCAGTCAAAGCATTATTAAAAATCAATACAACATTTAAGATATCTTGCCCGGGTTTTTCCAAACAAAATGATCTTATGTTCTTATCGCTCCAATCTTCAACATAAGATTGTCCTTTTCCAGTATAAATAATGGCTTTAACTCCGGAGTATGATTGATCATTAAAATCATTTAAGCCAGTAAAATCTATTCTTTTAATTTTTTTATTAGTAATATTATTTTGCACGTCTATAACTTGAGATGACAACGCCTTCATCTGCTTGATGCTAATCTGCATTGGATTGGCATCTTTAATCAACTCCCACGAAACATCATCACCAGAAGAAAAACCAGGAAATTTACCACTCCCATCTTTTTGTTCATAATAATTAACCGGAGTTTTGTTATAGTTCCACAAAGTAAATTCTTTCCAATTTTTCTTTAAACCGCCGGAAATATTAGCGTTTATTGATAATAAGGCCGAGCTATATACATCCATTCCCTTAAATATTTTTTCAATAACATCATCACTATAGATTTCAGTCAGATAAAAGGGAAAAAGATAAGCGCCGTATTCATGTTCTCCACCTACTTTGATCAATTTTTGTTCAGGTGATTTAATAAAGCTCTCAACATATTCATGCTCGGTATTCAAGCTTGGATATGCGTATTCTTCTGCCCAAACAGCCGTGGCCTCTAGCCACCACAAATCTCCGGCTTCTTGATAATCAAACGGGTAAATATGCTGGAACACATGAAATAACTCATGCGCCACCGTGGCTTTGAGCAAGTTATCTGATAAGCTGGCATTAATTAATATATAACTGCTATCACCTGCTAAATCCGGCATGTTGACACCCAGAGCTTTAAAGCCACCTGGGATTTTCAAATTTTTATTACTGCTATTAACTAAATAAATATCAACCTTATCATCTCCTCCATTTTTACCGTCTGTTGGAGGGTCAAGCTTAAATAAAAGATTGAATAAAGTATAAGCTTTGCTGGCATCAAGATCCTTTACAATCTGTTTGGCTTGTTCTTCGTATAAACTTACCTTGTTAGAAGTCTTCCCTTGTTGAACTGTTATTTCCGGATACCAAACTTTAATTTTTTTATCAGCTGTTACTAAAAATTTACCATACGCACTGGGCCGGTCATCAGCTTGAGCCGTATCTATGAGTTTAAATCCGGCCTGGCTTTGACTAGCTTGTTCTGTATATATTTTGCTTAGATAACTATCTGGATCATCCGGGCGCTTCAAGTATTGCTCCAAATGCTTCTTGGCTGTTTCTGATAATTGACCATGGTTCTTCTTGATATCATAAAACACAGCCCCGGGCTCAAATAATACATCTCCGCCTGCGTATTTTTTATCCAGATTTTCATCTTCAAAAACAAATTGCGCTTTGGCCAGCAATGATGTCTCCAAATCCATGTTGCCGTTTTTGTAGTCTTGTTCTATCAGGTCAAGGCTATTAATTCCTGTGGTTTTTCTGGAACCAACCGCAGTAATTCCTGTATTGGTATCAATTACAACTGATTCTTGACCAGTATTAACAGTTGGTTTAACTGAACTTGTGGACACAGGTGATTTTGACATTAAATAAAGATGGACGCTTGAAACAAACAATAATAGTAAACCTATGCCTGCCACAGTGGCAAGTACTGCCATCAAGCTGGTTTTTTTGTAGTTCATATAACTAAATTTATATTAGGATTAAATATAAGATATATAATAACAGAAAATACAAAAAATAAAAATCCCTCCGAACTTCTCTGGAGGGATTAAAAATTTTATTATTTATTCAAAGCCAATTTCGCTGTCTGATAATACACCTCTACATCCACCGTTTTTACGCCAAACTGTATGGCTTCGGCGCGAGGAGCATCCATCCAGATGTCCATTCGGCCGTGCCCATAGCGTGAATTCATGCGATCATCAACAGTAAATATCTTTTCACCATATAATTCAGGTATTTTCAATTTAGTGCCAAATGGCAGCCAATTAGCAGCAACCATGCCGTCATACACATGCTTGCCCGAAGCCGCAATAAAAGGAGAATCATCAGTTTGATCAGGAGTGCTAGTATAGGCAGTTATAACTGACCTAACAACTTTGTCAGGTTTTTCTATGCCTGGATCAACTTCTAATTTTGGAGCCACATCTCTGGCCTGGCTAAGCATTGTTTCTTGACTTCTAGCTGATTTCTTGCTAATTTCAGCGGTTTTTACCACCACAGAAGCTTTGATGCCAGATAAAATACCACGATCTTGATCATCTTGTGGCTCTTTATCCTCTGAAACAATCGGGTGATCAAATACCGGACCTAATTTTTGTGTATTTTTAGCCAATTTCTCCTCTGAATACTTGGCAGACACATGACCACTATTTGAATTCATGGTCAAAGGAACGGCTGACACGGCTAAAAACAACACCAAAATAACTGAACTTAGACTTTTTTTAGCCAATTTCTGGGTATTCTCTTTGTATTTTTGGCTTTTCTTAGCCTTTTTCAAACACATAATGATAAAATTAAAAAAAGATACCATACTATGCATATCCTTTTTTTATTCCTCTGCGTTTTATTATCTTACATTTATTATTATAGCACAAAAATGAACTTTTGTCAACCTTGGGTTTACAGTGTATAATATGTGTATAAATCTCAATTATGCCCATATCCCAATTAAAGAGGCGAGAAAAACGACAGTACGGACTGGTATCTCACGATACACATGCCCAGACTCGGTCGGTTAGAAAAAAAACCAAAAAAATTAAAATGAAAAAAACTAGCTGGCTGAAAAACTTGGTCATGTTTTTTATATTAATTGGATGTTTGGGATTAATTGCCGGAACTATAACAGTGGCCATGATTACCAAAGACCTGCCCAGCCCGGACAAGCTTACAGAGCGCACAATAGCTCAAAGCACAAAAATATATGATCGTACCGGAGAGCATCTACTATATGAAATATATCAAAATCAAAAACGAACACTTGTGGAGTTGAATCAAATTGCGGAATATGCCCAACAGGCCACTGTGGCTGTGGAAGATAAAAATTTTTACACTCACAAAGGCATAAGACTACAAAGCATTGCCAGGGCGGCTTTCAATAACTTAATCGGACGAAGAGTCGGCGGTGGCGGAGCTTCCACACTAACCCAGCAACTGATTAAGAACGCAGTGGTGGGCGATGAGAGAACCATTTTTAGAAAAATCAAAGAGGCCATAATGGCTATACGGCTGGAAAGAAAATATGACAAAAACCAAATTCTAAAAATGTACTTAAACGAGATACCTTATGGATCAACCAACTACGGTATTGAGGCTGCAAGCCAAAGCTATTTCAAAAAAAGCGCCAAGGATTTAAATCTGTCCGAATCCGCCACCTTGGCAGCCTTGCCCCAAGCCTCAACCAGGTATCTAAACGATATAAGTGCTTTAACTGAACGCCGTGACGTTGTATTGGAACTGATGTATAATCAGGGATATATTACAGAACAAGAAAAAAATACTGCTCAAAATACTCCTGTGAGCATATATCAAAAAACCAATGCCTTGGAAGCTCCTCATTTTATTTTGTATGTAAAACAATTATTGGCTGATAGTTTTGGAGAAAAAACCGTTGACGAAGGCGGGTTAAAAGTTATTACAACACTTGATTATGACAAACAAAAAATTGCCGAGAAAGCTGTTAAAGAAATAGGGGATATTAATAACAAAGAAAAAGATGCTAACAATGCGGCCTTGGTGGCTATGGATCCAAAAACAGGAGAGGTGTTGGCAATGGTGGGATCTCGTGATTTTGAAGATGAAAAAATTGATGGCAAATACAATGTAGCCGTCCTTGGCAAACGCCAACCGGGGTCGTCATTCAAACCTTTTATTTATCTAAAAGCATTTGAAAAAGGATATACCCCGGAAACAGTTCTTTATGATGTTGAAACAGATTTTGAAAAAAACAAAAGCGAAAAAGAATACATTCCGAAGAACTACACAGGCAAAGAGTATGGCCTTGTAACATTGCGCCAAGCCTTGCAAGGATCTTTAAATATCGCGGCTGTAAAAACGTTGTATCTTGTGGGCGTGCAAGAAATGATTAAATTTGCAACAGAGAAACTTGGGTACACGGCTTTAACCGGCGACTATGGATTAAGCCTAGTGTTGGGTGGAGCGGAAATAACCTTGTTGGAACATACAGCCGCTTATGCAACACTGGCCAATCAGGGCATATACCATAAGCCGATTACTATTCTTAAAGTTGAAAATTATGAAGGACAGGAAATTTACAAGGCCAAAGAAAGCAAAGGCGACGAAGCCATAGACAAAGATTTGGTATCTATTCTTTCCAATGTACTATCAGATGATCAAGCTCGCTCATATATTTTTGGAGCCAACAGCAAGCTAACTCTGCCAGGCAGACCTGTGGCCGCTAAAACCGGCACAACCGATGATACCAAAGATGCCTGGACAATGGGATATATTCCTTCTTTGGTTGCCGGTGTATGGGTTGGCAATACAAAACCATCGCCCATGAAAGGCGGGGGAAGCGACCTGGCTGCGCCAATTTGGAACCAATTCATGAGAGAATCGTTACAGGACATACCGGTTGAACAATTTCCAGAATTGCCTGAAAAAAAGGAAATTAAAAACCCAATTCTACGGGGGCAGAGCGGTGGCATAACTCTTGGAATAAATAGAAAAACCGGGAAAATAGCTGTATCCACCACACCCAAAGAATTGGTGGCTGAAAAAAAATTCCTGCTTCCTCATACTATTTTGCACTACCTTGACAAAGACGATCCCACCAAACCGGATAGCAACTCAATCAATGATCCTCAATATGAAATCTGGGAAAAAGCCCTTCAGGTATGGATCGGCAAACAAAAAAACTTGGGTGACCATGTAAGTTTACAAGATCCACCAACAGAATATGATGATCCGCAAAACTTGGCCTTGATACCCAGTCTAGAAATAATTTCACCAACAGCAAGCTCAACAATAGTTGATAGAAAAATTAATTTTCAAGTCAAAGCCTCGTCGCCAAGGGGGGTAGCCGAAGTTGATTATTATGTAGATGAAATAAAAGTTGCTTCAAGCAGAGAACATCCTTTTACAACCAAATACAATGCCAAAATCTTAGAAAAAGGATGGCACACAATCAAAGTCATAGCCGAAGATGATCAGGGAAATATGGCGATAGAAGAAATTAAAATAAATTTACAAGCCGACTTTGATCCACCAGGTTTTGAATGGTTGGATAATTCAACACTATCTCTAAAAAAAGAAGATTTTCCACGTGTGTTATTTATAAACACTTATCGATGGGAAGATACGGACAATATTAAAATATACTTAATTTCAAATAACAAAGAAAGTCTTATCTACACTTTTGATAAAACAGAAAAAATAACCGGCAACAAGCTTATGTTTATATGGAATAAATATCCTGGAACGGGGGACTATATGTTAAAAGGAATAATAGTGGACAAGTTCGGTAGTTGGGCGGAAAGAAAAATTAACATACATGTCAAATAAAATTAAGCTAAAAAGAGGCGCACAGCACCTCTTTTTTTAATTTATTAAATGCATTATTGCCTAATAGGCATTACGATATATAGGTAACTGTCATCGCCCTTGGCAGAAAAAACACACGGACTATCACTATTAACTATCCTTATCTCACAAACATCCTTCTCAAGATTATTTAACCCATCTAGTATGTAGCGATGGTTTAATAATATGGAGTTCTGCTCTCCTGTTATTTCAGCTTCTACTTCTGACAAATACTCTCCGGCTTGAGCAGACGAAGACGCAACTGATAGACTGCCTTGATCTGGTTTAAAGTTAAAATTAACCGCATTGACGCCCACTGTGGTAAACAAACTAGCCGCTTTAACTTCTTTGGTTATTTGATTAACTGAAAGACTGCAGGTGGTTTTAAAGTCCTTGGGAATAATTTGAGTATAATCTGGATACTGCCCTTCCACCAACCTAGATACCAACTCTATATCATTGTTGCGTAGAACTATTTGATTATCGCTTAAAATCAATCTAATATCTTTTTCTGTTGATCCGATATTTTTATTTAAAATCAAAATACGGTTTATTTCTTGAGCCGTCCTAATAGGAACAATCACCCGTATTTGTTCTTCCCCTTGTTTAATATCTATCTTTTTCTCAGCCAAACGATAGCTGTCTGTGGCTACCATCACAAGAGTACCCGGCTTTATTCCATTAAAATTAAAAGAAATACCAGCTAATTCTGGTCTAATATCGTTTTTAGCGGCTGATTGGTTTACTTGGTCCAAGCTCTTTTTTAGATTTTCACTATCAAGCAAATAACCCATACCCTCATTAACGCTTGGCACAACAGGAAATTCCTCGGCTGGCGTGCCTTTTATTTTTGTAGCTGACTTTCCACACATAATTACTAATTCGTTTTCCTTCAGTTCCATCTCAACTGTTTCTTCTGGCAAAAGATTTACATAATCTCCCAAAGTCTTTGCTGGCACAGTAAAGGATCCTGCCTTCTCAACCTTTGCTCTTAATTGACAAGTGACAGCCAATTCTAAATTAGTGGCCACAAGCACAACCTTTTGTTCTTCGGCTCTAATTAATACATTGTTTAGGATTGGTAAATTAATACTTTTATTAGCTACTCCACTAATAGATGTCAAAGCATTTACCAGATTTTCCTTTGTGCATATTATTTTCATAATGGTTATCTTAGTATATATATAAATATATAATAGTAATAATAAGGGGGTGGATAACAGGTATAAGTCAATTTTTTATCTTTGTTTTAGGCCAAAGACATTGTTTTCGGTTGTTAATAAAAAGTGTAAGTAGAACTTGGAAACAGTGTGTATAATTCTAACCCATTTTTTGTATTGTTGATAAACCTGTTTGCTATGTGTATAAAAAAATATATTTTTGAACATCTTGTACACCGATTGTGAATAACTTATCAACAGTTTGTTATATGTTATTAATATATAATTTTTGTTTTATCAGTTCTATTTCTTGTTTTAACTTCAAATCGTTTTCTATTTTGACAGCTATTTTATTAGATGCGTGCATTGCTGTGGTGTGGTCTCTTCCGCCTAGCTCATTACCTATGGTTGGGTAAGATGTCCCTAATTCTTCTCTCATTAAATACATAACTATTTGGCGAGGCATGGAATATCTTTTTTCTCTGCTCTGCCCCAAGATATCGCTAATTGAGACTCCATAAAACTGACAGACCGCTTCAATAATATTTTGGGGGGTGGTAGATTTTTGCATGGACTGCATTTCTACGCTGGATAACAGAGACTTGACCGAATCAGCTGTTGGCTTGATGTTTTTAAGTTGATGAAATGCGATTATTTTGTTTAAGGCACCCTCTAATTCTCGTATATTCTTTTGTACCATAGTGGCTGTGGTTTGTAAAACGTCTTGTCCAAGCGTAAAATTTTGTTCAGCGCATTTTTTTTGTAAAACAGCTATTCTGGTTTCCAGGTCTGGTGGGGCGATATCCACTATCATTCCCCATTCAAAGCGTGATTTTAAGCGGTCTTCCAAAGCAGGGATGGCTTTTGGCGGACGATCAGAGGTCATAACAACCTGTTTGTTTTGTTGATGAAGCTCGTTAAATGTGTGAAAAAATGACTCTTGGGTGCGGTCTTTGCCCGAAATAAATTGAATGTCGTCAATCAAAAGCAGATCGACGTTACGGTAGCGGTCCTGAAAATTTTTAGCATTGCCTTCTTTTATTGAAGTAATAAAATCATTGGAGAATTTTTCAGCGCTTACATACATTATCTTGGTGTCAGGGCTCTTTTTTAATAATTCATTGCCTATGGATTGCAAAAGATGTGTTTTTCCCAAACCTACCCCGCCATATATAAATAATGGATTATATGCTTCCCCTGGTTTGTTTACCACTGCTTGAGAAGCGGCCGAAGCCAATTCGCTCCCGCTTCCTACTACGTATCTCTCAAATACATATTTAGAGTTCAAGCCAAATCTGTCCACCCCACCCATTGGCTTTGGTGGCGGATTTAGGGCTGTGGTGGTGATAGATTGTGAATTTTGTACATCCTGGTCCATTTCAGCGGTTTCTTGCGCCAAGTTTTTAACACTCCCTATCTTATATCCTAATTTTTTGATTGGTTTGCCAGTTACCCTCTCCAAAGAATTTACGATCATTTGGTGGTATTTTTTTTCTAGCCAAGCTTGGTTAAATGTGCTTGGCGCACACACAACCACTTCTCCGTTAGTATAATCTAAGATGCCAGTGCTTTTGAACCATGTATTAAAGTTTGCCTTGGAAATGTTTGGGGAAAGCTCAAGTTCAGCTAGAACAGCCTGCCAAATGTCGTAATTATTCATAGTTTAACCGGGTTTAGATGTAAATATTATTAATAAGTGAATTTTAGCACAGCTTAGCCAAAAAACAAAACTTTAAAAATTTAAAAAGTGGATAGGTTGTGGATAAATCCAACATACTGTGGATAAAATAAAAGGTATTTACTCCAGCGCTAAGCCCTGGATCCACGCTCGCTACACTCGCGCAAGGATCATGGCAAGCCACGAGGTATTTATCTGCGCTTGCTCGGTAAAGAAAAAATATAAGTATTTTTCTTTACCCTCGCTTCGCTTGAAAATAAAAGGTGGTTGAAAAAAGTTGATATGCAGACATTTTTGATCATAGTCGTTTTTTTAGTTATTTTTCAACAGCTTTAAAATATAGTATTGACAAACAACCAATCTTACTATATAATTCGTGTACCTGCCAGTTCGGCAGACAAGCTAAGAAAGGCTAAGTTATTAATATGCCAAAGAGAACATATCAACCTAAAAAGCGTAAAAGAGCTAAATGCCATGGTTTTAGATCCAGGATGGAAAGCAAAACTGGGCGTGCGGTTTTGAAAAGACGCAGAACCAAGGGAAGGAAAAAATTAACTGTATCAGACGAGAAAAAAGGTAAAAGAACCAGAAAAACACGTTAAATTAAAGCTGAAAAACCGCCAAGCTAGTATTTGAGGCGGTTTTTTGATATAATTGATCTATTAAGTGATATATTTGTCATTGCGAGGATCGTAGTAGTTTATGTTAAAACCAGAGAATAGATTAAAAAAAGTACGTGATTTTAATTTAGTAATAAAGCATGGCCGTTGGGTTAATGCGGATTTTTTGGATCTCAAATATGTGGAGTTAGTTAAAAATAAGGAATTTTTCCCCAAAAAGTCAGATCCGACCGAATTTGTTCAACAATTGAAGGTTGCTTTTGTTGTTGGGGTTAAAATATCCAAATCAGCAGTCAGACGCAATCGTCTTAAACGACAGATGCGCGAGGTCGTTAGATTATTGATCAAAGATTCTGCATTGAAACAAGGTTGCTATTTAATGATTTTGGCTAAAAAATCGGCTTTGGACAGAGAGTATACTGAAATTGAGCAAGAAATTCAATGCTTACTGCGCAAAGCCAGAATTTATGTTTAAAAAAATTATTGAAGTCGCATTTTTTTTACCCAGGTTGCCAATTTTAGGCTTAATTAAGCTGTATCAAAAGACTTTGTCTCCTGATCACGGCTTGTTGCAGTTTCTTTTTCCTCATGGGTATTGCCGTTTTCATCCTTCTTGTAGCGAATATGGCTATCAAATAATAAAAAAAACAGGTCTTATTAAGGGCTTGTTTAAAGGATCTTGGCGGGTTTTACGCTGTAATCCTTGGAACAAAGGCGGAGTTGATTTGCCTTAATTTACTAATTCTAATAACTTGTCGTGGGCATGTCCATTACTGGCTAAAATGGTTTGGTCGTTGATTGCCCACTCTTTTCCCTCAAAATTAGTCACTTTTCCGCCGGCTGCGCGCACAATTAAGATGCCGGCCAATACATCCCATGGCTGGACTTCCACCAAAGCACAGCCATCAGCTCTCCCACAAGCCACTGAGGAAAATTCAATGCCGGCCGAAGCCAAAGAGCGGAAGCGAATGGTGGTCGGGTTGATTTGCCTCATTATACTGGTGAATTTTTTTTGTCCTTGATCTGAATGTCCACCACAGAACAAAAACATTTCTCTTTTACGATGATTATTATTTTTGGAAACATTGATACGTTTGTTATTCATCCAAGCCGTGCCATCTTTTTTGGCCCAAAATATTTCTTTGTAAGCCGGCAGTCCGATTATGCCCAATTCTATTTCTCCTTTTTCATCTATTCTGGCCAGGCAGGTGGCAAAAGCGCGGTATCCATAAGCAAAATTGGTTGTGCCATCCAGAGGATCCACATACCAAGTTTTTTTGCCAGGGCTGTTTATTTTAGGAGCTTCTTCGCTGATAATATCATCATTGGGGAAGTTCTTTAATAAAAATTTGGTAATTATTTTATTGGCATCCATATCAGCTTGAGTAACAATTTCTTCATCTTTTTTCATGCGCAAAGTATCGCTACCAGTGGGGCGAAAGCGTTTTAGGAGGAGCGTATTTACTTTTTTGGTGAGTTTTACTATTTGTTGCAAGTCAGACATGGAGATATTGTAGAGGATTTTGTGGAAAAAAGCAACGGTGTTAAAATGGGTGTTAGAAAAATAATGTCATTGATCATACGTTTTTTGGAATTTTTTTATTTCATCAAAAGTATCAAACCCACGTTTGCATCAACTTCAACTATGTCGCCGTCTTTTAGAATACGGGTGGCCATTTTTGTTCCTACAATACATGGTATTTTTAATTCGCGAGATACTATGGCTGCATGAGATGTAAGCCCACCTTCGTCAGTTATTATAGCGTTAGCTCGATGCATGGCTGGTACATAGTCGGGGTGGGTTGTAATAGCTACCATGATGTCTCCTTTCTTAACTTTGTTTAAATCTTTGATCCCAGATATTATTCTAACCTTCCCGTTTGCCAAACCCGCAGAAGCTACTGTGCCTTTTAAAGATTTGGTAGTACCATCTTGTTTGTAAGTATTCTTTTTTACAAATTCGGCTATTTCTTGACTTTTACTAGTTATATAAATTTTCTTATCGTTCCAATATATTAAAAAACCGTTTTGTCTATCGACTGAGATTTTTTTATTTAGTGGTTTGTCATTTTTTAAAGCTTTGATTATTTCATTTTGAGTGAAATAGGCTAATTCTTTGCGACTCACGCCAAGCCTCTTGGCTATCTCTGTAAACAGTGGGATGGAATAGTATACACCTTGTCTGCGGTATTCATCTCTCATGTCTTTAACATAAACTAACTCTCTCGCTAGTCTTATTAATTTTAATTCTTCTTCATCTAACTTGATTTTTTCAATTAAATCAGTAAAGTTCGAAGCCTGCTCTGGCGATTTTAAATTATTATAGAAATCAATTAAATCTTTTTCCGTCCAAGGATCATTGTGAACGTCTAAACAGGACATCCAAGCATATTTTTTTAGTAATTTTGATAATTCTTTGCCTTCTAAATTACCATTTTTTTTGATTTTAACAAGTTTATCTTGTAATTTTAGTATGCCACTTAATTTTGTTGGAGTTAGAATTGATCCAACCAGATTACCAGCCCCTTTTTTTTCTAAAAGCGTCTTGATCTTATCTGAATATATATTATTTAATAAAAACCCCACCCAAAGAAACACTGTATAAATAATAAGCTTTTTTTGGTATTCTATATAATATTTTTTCAGTCCATCGTTGTCGATTACTCCTAAATTATTATCGTAAGTTTTTTTGGCTGTGTCAACATATCCATCTCCATATTTGTGGAATTCTAAAAGGAAATTAGACAATCTATTCTTGTCTGAGTATTTTTTATTTAATGAGCCTAAAAAAATTTTCCATTCGTTTTTGTCGGCGTAACAACCTTGGTTATTATCTCTTTCAGGTATGTATGCTTGTGATAACACCAATTTAGGTATATATTTTTTTACCTCATAACCCAATGACCGTATTGATACTTCGGTATATTGAACGCTGTATTCTCTTGTAAAGATGTTTATCAAATTCATATTTTTTTAATCATTTCAAAATTATCCCATTGCGGATTTTTTGGAAGACCCAGCTCTTTCCTTATTTTTTTTATACGAGCAAAATATGCCTTTACTATTTCAGATGATTTTTCATAAAGATAGGCATCGTGTACCCCTTCATATAACGAGCAGTCTAGAACATCGGCATCTTTCATAAATTCTACATATGGATCTTTTGAAATAATGTGTTTGTCACTATGATTTCTAATGGCTTTTAAAATCAATTTTATTTCGTCATCCTTAAATTTTTTAGTTTTGCGTAATATTTTTTCTGCGATCGGAACGCCTTTGTGAGCGTGGCCAGTAATGAGACCTGTTATATTAACGTAAATATCGTGCATAGCAGACATTACAACAGCTAACTCAAGATTCAAATTTCGTTTCTCTGCCAAGACACGTCCGATTTGTATAACACTTGAGCTGTGCTTTAATTCAAAAACTTTACCCCAGGACCGTTTTTCATCTGGTATTTTGCTATTGATAATAGTTTCTGCTACAGTTCGTTCTATCAACTCAACTCTAGAGATACCATTGCCTTTAAAATGAGAATATACTGGATTGTAGGTGTAAGACATAATGAAGAATTAATTGTTTTTTTACTTATCTAGTATAGAGCAAAGTAAAAATAAAATCAAAATCCGACCTGTAAAAGGCCGGTTTTTTGTTTGAGCATCTTTGTTATTTTTTATCCTCCATAACCCGCTCTTTCAGCCACTTAATCACTTTCCTATTCTGCACGGCCACGGCAAGCGTGTCCAGCACTTCTTGTTTTTGCAAATTTTCTTCCACGGTTTTATCGTTAGGATAAGTTTTTTTAATCAGTTCAATCTCTTCTTTAATATCTTCTTTTTCAGCTTTTATATTATTATCCATGGCGATTTGACGGGATACCAAGGCTGATTTCACGCGTTTGTCTGCTTGTCCTGCAAAATCGTCGTGTATTTCTTTTTCAGTCTTTTTCAAATCCTTAAGGTATTTTTCCAATTCTATGCCTTGCTGGCTTAGTTGGCTTTTTAATTCATGGAACATTTTATGTTTTTCCGAATCAACTAATATCTCCGGAATTTCGCCAAATTCACTTGATTCAATTAATTTGTCAAAAATTTCAATTTCCATTCGCTGGTCTTCTTTGGTCTCTTGTTCTTTTTGCAGATTTGTTTGCAAAGTTGATTTTAATTTATCCATATTTTCCATTCCCAAAGTCTTGGCAAATTCATCATTTAATTCCGGATATTGTAATTCAAAGATGTCACTGACTTTAATTTGGAAATCAACATTTTTTCCGGCCAAATGTTTTTGGTAGTGTTCTTTGGGAAATTTTAAGGTAAATTCCTTGGTATCATCTTTTCCCAATCCTACCAATTCTTCATTTAGGCCTGGAATATAATGCTGTTCATTTAAATACACGGCATGGCCCTTGGCCTGCCCGCCTTCCACCGGCACCTTATTAATAAACATTTCCATATCAATGACTGCCTTGTCTTTTTCTTCTGCTTTTCTGTCGGTAATTACTTCTTTGGCTTGCATTTTTTTTAAGTTTGTTAAAATTTCATCAACTTTGCCATCCTCAACATTGGCTTCTTTTTTTGTTACCTTAATTTTGTTGATGTCTCCCAATTTAATTTTAGGCAACAAAGCCACAATTGCTTTGAATACAAAATCATTTTCCGGGGCGATTTTTTCAATGGTTATTTCCGGCATACCGATAGTTTCCAGCTTTTCTTGCTTGATTGCCTGTGTAAAATTGCTCTGAACAATGGTTTGCATGGCTTCTTCCATTATTTTTATTGCTCCCACCTCTTGTTTAACAATATCATAAGGAGCTTTGCCGCTACGAAATCCTTTGATGGCCGCTCGTTCAGAAATGCGTATAGCTGCTTTTTCAAGATCTTTTTTGTAATCGGCTGGTTCAACAGTAATAACTAATTCTACTTGTGATTTGGGTAATTGTTTGCTTATATATTTCATATTGTTTTTATTTTCAAACGAAGCGAGGGTAAAGAAAAATACTTGTATTTTTATTTACCGAGCAAGCGCAGATAAATACCTCGTGGCTTGCCGCGATCCTTGCGCGAGTGTAGCGAGCGTGGATCCAGGGCTTAGTGCTGGGGTAAATACCTTTTATTTAAAATGACAGGAATAACCTGTCTTTATCGCTAATAGAATAATATGTTTTTAGGTTTTTGTCAAGATTTAAAAAACCTCTGCCGTTTTGACCGAGGTTTTTAATATTTTAAATCTCAATTATTTCAGCAACAACCCCACAATCAACAAAGCAACAATATTCACTACTTTAATCATTGGATTGATGGCCGGACCGGCTGTGTCTTTGTATGGATCTCCAACCGTATCTCCGGTAATTGCCGCTTGATGAGCAAAAGAACCTTTACCGCCGTAATTTCCTTCTTCAATATATTTCTTAGCATTATCCCATGCGCCACCGCCGGTTGTCATGGAAATGGCCACAAATAATCCAGTAACAATTGTTCCAAGCAACATTCCTCCCAAAGCCTCAACTCCTAGCAGAAATCCAACTAAGATCGGAGCTACTATGGGGATTAAAGCCGGTAAAGTCATTTGTCCTATAGCACCTTTGGTTACAATATCAACTGCTTTGCTATAATCAGGTTTGGCATGTCCTTCCATAATGCCGGCTATTTCTTTGAATTGTCTGCGTACTTCCACCACTACTTTTCCAGCTACTTTTCCAACCGACTCCATTAAATAAGCGGCAAATAGATAAGGAAGCAGTCCGCCTATTAATAATCCAACTAATACTTTTGGGTCATTAATTAAAAATTTAATATCAGATGGAAGTTGATGAGTATAATCTGCAAATAGTACCAATGCGGCCAAGGCTGCACTAGCAATGGCATAACCTTTTGTTACGGCTTTGGTTGTGTTGCCGACAGCGTCTAATTTATCGGTTATGGTTCTTACATCTTCTGGAAGCTCGCTCATTTCTGCGATACCGCCAGCATTGTCAGTAATTGGCCCATAAGCATCAATGGCCACAATAATACCGGTTAGGGAGAGCATGCTCATGGCCGCGATGGCAATGCCATAAAGCCCGGCCAGTGAATAAGAAACTAGTATGGCAGTGGCGATACAAAATAATGGCAAGGCAGTTGATTTCATTGAAATTGCCAATCCGGAAATTATATTTGTAGCATGGCCGGTTTCACTGGCTTTGGCAATTTGCCTGACAGGTTTGTATTTTGTTGAAGTATAATATTCGGTTATTAGAACCATTAAGCCCGCTAACACTAAGCCAACCACAGAAGATAGATAAATATTGTTTACATTATATCCGCTTAAATCTTTCATCAGCCATTGTGTAACCGGATAAAAACCAATTAGGGCTAGAATACCTGAAGCCAGCAATCCTTTGTATAAAGCGTTCATTATATTTTCTTTTTTACCTAAGCGAATAAACCATATTCCTAGGATAGAAGCAATGATGGAAATTCCGCCCAAAACCAAAGGATAAATCACGGCTTTTTCATTGCCGGTAAAAGTTAGATATCCCAACACCATGGTGGCGATGGCTGTAACCGCATAAGTTTCAAATAGGTCAGCGGCCATGCCTGCGCAGTCGCCGACATTATCGCCCACATTATCAGCAATAACCGCTGGATTGCGAGGATCGTCTTCTGGTATGCCCTTTTCTACTTTACCAACCAGATCAGCGCCCACGTCTGCGGCTTTGGTAAAAATACCACCGCCGATTCTAGCAAACACTGAAATCAAGCTTCCTCCAAAACCCAAGCCGATCAGAGTATTAACATCATTGCTTATCATATAGAAACCTGCTACTCCCAATAGAGCCAAGCCAACGACTAGTAGTCCAGTAATTGCTCCGCCACGCACAGCCACATTCAAGGCTTGCTTCAACCCTTTTTTAGCAGCTTCACTAGTGCGAATATTAGCGCGCACTGATATGTGCATTCCAATAAAACCGGTTAGTCCGGATAATACGGCCCCGATGATAAAACCTAATGCAGTCATCCAATCAACTGCAATTCCCAAGATGATGAAAACAACCACTGCTACATAAGTAATAGTTTTATACTGGCGTCCCAAATATGCTTTGGCGCCGGACTGGATGGCTTTGGCAATGGATTTCATTTTTTCATCGCCTGTTGGTTGCTTGTTAACCCAAGCAATTAAGATCCCCCCAAATACGATGGCCAATACAGCTGGCAGAATGGCAAATAATAGTATTGTAGTCATAACTAATAATTAATATTTAATATTGCTAATATTGCAATCTTATGATAAGTTAATATGGCTTTTTAGTCAAGATATTATATTTTGATATGAAATATATTTTATTGTTAAGATTGCTGACAGGATTGATATATATAAAGAGGTCTATCTGGTGGAGTGGACGAAAAATAGCTGAAATTTCCAATAAAAGTATTGATCCAATAGTCAAATTTTTTGGATATTTTTTTTATCGCTTTGAATACCTCGTCGGCAAAAAGGTTGGCACGCGCAATGGGCTGAATAGCAAGATTTTTAAAAGAGATAATTTACAAATTTTAGTTTTATTATTTTTATTTTTTTTAGCTATTCCGCAGACCAAATTGTATGGCAAGACAGATAAAATTTTGCCAGGTCAGAATACTATCGCTTATTCTTTAGTTGGCAACAAGGAAAATTTTGGTGAGTTGGAAGAAGTGATAGCCAATAATTCTGATTATATTGAAAGCCAAGGCATGCAGTGGAGGCAAGGGTCAATTAGCAGTGGAGATTATACTGCGACTGATTATCTTCAGCATGATCAAGAGCTTGCTTATAATGTCGCCATGGGCGGAGTAGCCATTACCAAGCCGATTGTTTTCCCCGGCACTATTATCGGAGGGGCCAAGAGGTCTGATATGATTGAACATGAAGTACAGCTAGGAGAGACGGTAAGCGCTATAGCTTTTCGCTATGGCGTGAGCGTGGCCACAATTTTATGGGAAAATAATTTAAGCGATTGGTCGTTGATACTTCCCGGTGATAAACTAAATATTTTACCGGCTAATGGGTTGACGCATAAAATAGTTAGTGGTGATACATTAATAAAGATTGCAAATCTTTATGGAAGCACTATGGAGGAAATTATAAAGTTTAATAAATTAAAAAAAGACGGTTCAGATTTGCGAATAGGAGAGAAAATAATGATACCGGATGGAGTAAAGCTCTATCAACCTACACAATCAGTGGCTGTGCGCACAACCCCAATTTATGGCGATGTTCCAACGCCAGCTTCTTCGCAGAGTCGGCCGTCAGCTTCAGGTTTTGTTTGGCCTTGTGCTATGCGTATAATTACTCAATATTATTGGTGGGGCCACAGTGCTTTGGATGTCAGCGGGCCCATAGGTCAAGCCATGGGTTCGGCCATCTACGCATCAAAGGCAGGTACGGTTGAGGTGTCTCAATGTGGCTGGAATATGGGTTATGGGTGTTATATTATCATCAACCACGGGGGAGGTTATAAGACTTTATACGGTCATAATTCTAAATTACTTGTTAATGTTGGTGATTATGTTAGTACCGGGCAGACAATTTCTTTGATGGGTAATACTGGACGAGTTTATGGGCCAACCGGCGTGCATCTTCATTTTGAAATTATAATAAACGGTTGGAGAGCCAATCCTCTTGGATATGTGAAGTAAAAATTAGTAGATTAAAAAACAGCCTATAGAAATGATTTTATCATTACGGGGCTGTTTTTGTATTTAAGATTCAGATTATTTTTCCAATTCAATTGCATGTTTGTGCGCTTTCCATTCTAATTCGTCATCCAAAGTTTTTAATTCTATATCCTGCTTGTATTTTTTTTCTAATGCAATTTTAATTAGATAGTCGGCCAAGTGCGGGTTTTTTGGTAATAAAGGACCATGCAGATAAGTTCCAATAGTATTTTTGTAAAACACTCCTTCTGTTTTGTCTTGATCATTATTGCCATTTCCGGTAATGGTTGTCCCCAACGCTTGCGTTTCAGTTTGCAGATAAGTTCGTCCACCATGATTTTCAAATCCAACCAGATTCTTATTTTTCAGATATTGTATTCCTATAATTTTGCAATTAACATTTCCAACGCATCTTTTTTTATCACGGCCAAAATGTCTGGTATCAATATCTAAAATATTTAGGCCTTTTATTTTTTCTCCTTTATAAGGTTGGTAATAACTGCCCAACAATTGATAACCACCACAGATAAACAATCCCACGCCGTTGTCTTCAATGTATCGTCGTATTAGTTTGCCTTTTACATTCACAAAATCATTGTAAAGTTGTTTTTGCGAATGATCCTCGCCTCCGCCCATAAAAATTAAAGAAATTTGGTTGACCAACTCATCAGTTAGCTGGGTGTCTATACTAATTGGTTTTACTTCAACCTCAATATCACGCCAAGCACAGCGCTGGACAATACATTCAATATTACCTCGATCGCCGTATAGATTAAGCAAGTTAGGATAAAGATATCCGATTATTAATTTCATAATATTTTTCTGCCACACAATACCTTCCTACTCTCCAGCATGGCTGAATAAGTGGGCAGGATTAAACATAGGTCATTTTTTTCACATTGTTTGATCATAGTTTTTATCATTTTTTCCAGGTCTTCGGAATGCCATATTTCTTGGCAATCAATTCCGGCATATTTTAATCTTAAAGTCATATCGTGGTGTCTGGTGCCTGAAACAAACACTTTTTTGTTTCTACAGGCATCTTTTAGAGGTTGTGGATCAATATCATAGACCCATGAAATATCGCGTCCATCTGGTATGTGGTCGTTTAAAACAAACATTAGGGCTTTTGCTTGACTTAATTCTTGATTAACCATTTCTAAGTTGGCGTTAAAGCTGGCTGGATTTTTTGCTAAGAATATTTTTATGTTTCTTTTGTTTATAACAAATTCTTCACCACGACCAAAAGCTGGTTTAAAATTATTTAAAGCTTTTTTAATAGTTTCTTCGGGCACTTCCATGGTTTTGGCTACTTCAATGGCAGCTAGTGTATTTTTTTTATTGAATTTTCCTAACAGAGGTGATGTTAAATTACTTTCTTGTTCAAGGCTGAAATATTTTACATGGCCTTTAAAATCACTGGCTAGTCCAGGCAGTCTTTTGTCTTCTTGATTTAAAATTAATTCTGAATTGATGGGTAGAAGTTTTAAACATTCAGACCATTTTTCCATCATAATTTCTACTTCTCCATATCTATCCAGTTGATCACGGGAAAGATTAAGTAGCAAAGTGATTTCAGGCTTGAAAGAACTTAATACTTTTGGCAGATTGGCTTCATCCACTTCAAATACAGCAATATCAGCTCGTAGTTTTCCAAATAGACTAATATTGCGTATAAAACTGGAAGCAACGCCATTCAAAAGATTGGCGCCACTTGTATTATGTAGTACATTGTATCCGGCTTCACGCAAGATTGAACTTACTAAAAGAGCGGTAGTTGTCTTGCCATTTGTGCCGGAAATTACTATGGAACCACGAGCAAGTTTTTCTTCCCAATAGCGCAGGAAGTCTTTGTTCAATTTTAAAATCATGTGGCCAGGCCAAGTTCCGCCTGAACCTAGATGGAGGATTTTTGATGCCAGCATTATTAATTTTCCAAACCAAATGAAACCAAGATTCATATTTGAATAATATTGTGTGATTAATATAAGTATATAGCTGACTTGAAAAAAAGTCCAATTGGTGATATATTTTGATTATACAAAATGGTACCGTAGCCAAGCGGTAAGGCAGCGGTTTGCAAAACCGTTATTCACCGGTTCGAATCCGGTCGGTACCTCAAAAAAGAGCTAAGAGCTCTTTTTTATATCTTGCTTCAACCAAGGTTTAACTGTACAATACTAAACATGAAAAAGAAATTCATTATAATCGACGGCAATGCCATCATACACAGAGCTTATCATGCCATACCGCCACTGACCACCAAAGATGGTCGGATTGTTAATGCTGTTTATGGTTTTACCTCCATGTTGTTAAAAGTATGGAAGCAACTTCAACCCACTCATTTGGCTGTTACTTTTGATATGCCGGGGCCTACTTTTAGGCATGAAAAATTTGAAGACTATAAAGCCACGCGCGTAAAAGCTGACCAAGAACTATATGACCAGATTCCTTGGGTGCATGAAGTAGTAGAGACTTTTAATATTTCCATATACGAAAAATCTGGGTACGAAGCTGATGATGTGATCGGCACTGTCACAGATAGTATCAAGGATGTGGAAACATATATAGTTACCGGCGACATGGACACATTGCAATTGGTTAACGATGACGTGAAAGTATATACTTTGCGCAAAGGCATGAGTGATGTGGTGATTTATGACGAGGACAAGGTGAAGGATCGTTTTGGTTTCGGTCCGGACATGGTCGTGGATTACAAGGCTCTGCGTGGTGATAGTTCAGATAATATACCCGGTATAACCGGTATTGGTGAAAAAACCGCCACTGAATTAATCACAAAAATTGGTGGCCTTGATAAGATTTACCAGGCTTTGGAAAACAGGCTCGAGGATTTAAAAGATTTTAAACCCGGAGTTCTTAACAAGCTGAAACAAGGCAAAGAACAGGCTGAAATGAGCAAGGAATTAGCCCAAATTGACTGTGCCGTACCCGGATTAGAATTTAACCTAGAAGATTGCAAACTGGATGGACTTGATCAAAATAAAATTTTAAGGTTATTTCAAGAATATGAATTTGTTTCTTTGTTGAAAAGAGTTCCTGGCATGCAGGATATTAAAATTGAACAACCCAAGAAAAAGAAGGCCAAAGATTTTAAGTTTATTGATATTAAAGAGGCTGTAGAAGTTGAGGGCTTGTTTAAATTGATTAAAAAACAAAAAAGTTTTGCCTGTAAAGAAGTTTTGGACGGCCAATTGAAAGGCTTGGCATTGGTGGCAAACGGCCAAGGCTATTGGTTGGAGAAAAAGTTTTTATCTAAATTTAAAAAAATATTTGAGGAAAAAGGAATTGAATTGATTGGGCATGATTTAAAACAATTAGTAAAGTCAGTCGGGTTGATAGAAAATCAGTTATTTGATATCATGATTGCTTCATACTTGCTTAATCCGGGTACGCGGGCTCATGATGTTGCCAGCTTGGTGTTAAAAATTTTAGGCAAAGAATTACCGGTTGGCACTGGTCAGGAAAGCTTGTTTGGCATTGACGCAAGAACAGCCACTCATGAATTATTTTTAATAACCCAGATAGTTGAAAAATTAAAAAAAGACCTAGACAAGGCCAACAACTTAGGTTTGTTAGAAAAAATTGAAATGCCTTTGGTACAGGTGTTAGCAGAAATTGAAATGAATGGTGTGGCCATTGATTTGAAAATGCTTAAGAAAATGTCTGTTCAAGTACAAGAAGAAAACAAAAAAATTAGTAAATCCATTTACCAACTAGCTGGACAAGAATTTAATATTTCTTCAACACAACAGTTGCGAGAGGTATTATTTGAGAAATTAGAACTACCTACCCAAGGAATTAAAAAAGGTAAGACCGGATATTCCACTGATTCAGAACAGTTGGGCAAATTGCAAGGTGCTCATCCTATCATTGAGAAAATAGAGCTATATCGTGAATTAACTAAATTGCAAAATACATACATTGATGTTTTACCTGCGTTGGTGGATAAAAAAACCGGGCGTATTCATGCGAAGTTTAATCAGGCAATTACAGCTACTGGTCGTCTGTCTAGTTCCGAGCCTAATTTACAAAATATTCCTATTCGCACTGACTTGGGGCGGGAAATTCGCAAAGCTTTTGTGGCCGAACCAGGCAATAGTCTGGTGGTGGCTGATTACTCTCAAATTGAATTGCGTATCGTGGCTTCATTGGCCAAAGACAAAAAAATGATGGAGATTTTTTGGCAGGATTTAGATATACATCAGGCCACGGCATCAGCCATTAATGGAGTATCTTTGGACAAAGTAACCAAAGAAATGCGTCGAGCTGCTAAGGCTGTTAATTTTGGTATTCTTTATGGCATGGGTTCGTACGGTTTGAGTTGGCGGGTTGGTATGCCGGTTTGGCAAGCCAAGGAATTTATTGAAAGATATTTTGAACAATTCAAGGGCGTGAAAGAATATATGGATCAAACTTTGGAATTCACTAAAAAACAAGGTTATTGTGAAACCTTGTTTGGCCGTCGTCGATATATTCCGGAATTAAATTCTCCCAATTATCAATTGCGCAGTTCAGCAGAGCGCATGGCCATCAATCACCCTGTGCAGGGCACGGCCGCTGATTTAATGAAAATGGCTATGATAGAAGTCAACAAAAAAGTATGTGGCAAGGATGTTAAGATGATTCTTCAGGTTCATGATGAATTAGTGTTAGAAGTTAAAAAAGGGTTGGAAAAAGAGACGGGTAAATTATTAAAACAAGCCATGGAAGAAGTGGTAATTTTGAATGTGCCGGTTAAGGTGGAAGTGAACTCTGGCAAGAGGTGGGGTGAGATTAAATAGGGAATTTTTCAAAATACATTTTTAGAGCATTGGGAAATGGCGGGCAAAATTTTTCTGGGAATTTTTCAACAAGTTGTCTTAGCTCCTCTAGATTGTACCACTGAATACTATCTACTTCACTTTTATCAATAGTAAACGGGCCTTCGTGCACAGCGCGAAAGGCTTTTTTATTAGCATTGTGTATGTTAGAGCGAAAAGTATATGAATACATTTCTTCGAATACTTCCAAATCAATTCCTATTTCTTCTTTTACTTCTCTAACCAAGGCCTGTTCATAAGTTTCACCAACTTGGTTTGTCCCGGAGACTGAGATATCATAAAGGCCTGGCCAAAGGGATTTTTGCACAGATCTTTTTTGCAACAGCACCTCCCCTTTGGAATTAAAAAGATACAGATGAGAAGATCGGGTGATGTATGGAGAGTTTTTAAATTGATTATTGGGTTTGGATCCGATTACGTTGTCGTCTTCATCAACCCAAATTGACATGTCAACCATACTATTTGCTTTAATTATTCTCTATGTTACTATATTTACATAATTTGTAAACTTCTCTTTTCCAAAAAAGCCGGGAAAAGAGAAAAAAGGAGGGGAAATATGAGGAGGGTTCTTATTATTATATCCGTGTTTTTTGGCGGATTTTTTGTTGCCCGGGATGTTTGGGCAACCATAGCGATCAATGAAATAGGCGCTTATGAAAAAAGTGGGTATGAGTGGGTTGAGATTGTGAATGTAGGCAACCAGCCAGTGGATTTGACGGGTTGGAAATTTTGGGAAGCTGAAGTCGATCATAAATTGAAAGATGGTCAGCCCGACAGCCTGGTTGAGCCAGGCGAGTACGCTGTAATCTGTCAGGACGATATAAAGTTTAGAACTGCGTATCCTGTTTTTACAGGCTCAATATTTGATTCCAGTTGGAGCAGTCTGAAGGAGACAGGCGAAGAGATTGGTTTGAAAAATAATCAAGGGGATTTTGTGGAGAGATTTACATATCTGCCAGCACGCAGTTATTCTTTGGAGCGTAAGGATAGGCTCATTGATAATTATTCTCTTAATAATTGGCAGGAGCACCAAAACGGTAATACAGTTGGTTATATTAACAGCCGTTCTAAAATTGTTAATAGTCCGAAAATTTTCTCTACAAGCTCTGCACCGGTTAAAAAGGAAGCTGATTCACCGCGATCACCACAAGTTTTGGTTGAGGAGTCAATTAAGGCGCTGATTACAACTAGTAGCGAACAAACTGTCAGTAGTACTAAAGAAATAATTGCAAAAGAGGAGGATATAAAAGAAGATCTAGAGATTCAGAAGAGCATCAGCAAGTCTGAAAAAGTTTTTATCAGCCAAAATTTATGGCAGGCCAGAAATTTAAATGTCGGCGACAAGCTTAAGGCCGGTGGCATTGTTTCAGTTTTACCTGGAATTTTTGGAGCGCAGTATTTTTATATTACTGATGATTTTTCTGGTATCCAAGTATATATGTATAAAAAGGATTTTCCTGAATTGGCGCTTGGCGATCTAGTGCAAGTTGGTGGAGAAATTTCTAAAAGCTTGGGAGTTAAGAGGATAAAAGTTAAAGACAAACAGGACATTAAAATTTTGCAAAGAGGCAATAAGATAAAGATCGTTTCTTCAAGCATGGACAATTTAAATGAAAGATATATTGGAAGCTTGGTCCAAGTTGCTGGTATGATTACGGAAATTAAATCCAGTTATCTATATATTGATGATGGAAATGATGAAGTTGAAGTGTATTTAAAAAAAGGCGTCGGTATTAATAAAAAGATATTTGAAAAAGGGCATATAATTCAGATGGCCGGAATTTTAGAAGTTAGCACCAATGGGTTGAGATTGATGCCTCGTTCGATTGAGGATATAAAAATACAAAAACAAGAGCAAGAAAAAAACGCGGTTAGCAACCAAAATCAGCCAAACACCAGTACTGTTTTTATTCAACCGAAACAGCAGGCAGAAAAATACTTGGCCGTGGCTGTTGGCGGTATAAGTTTAGTGTTGGCTGGTTTTTTAGTATGGACTAAAAAAATAAAAAGCGCTTGAACAAAGCGTTTTAAGAAGGGGCACCGGAGCCATAGCGTGGACGGGTACACACTATGGCTCTCGGTGCGTTACTGGTCGTCGCTGGCCTCCATGACAGCCTGCCATAGATTGACGCAGGCGACATCGGCCTCGTCCACACCGCACGCGTTCCAGTACTCGGCGCGCATGTGCTGGCGGATGAGGTCGGCATCCGGGTGCCGGTCGTGGATTACCTCTTTCAGTCGTTTGACCAAGGCGGAATCGCCCTGTGTCACCAGGTAGTATAGATTGACCAGCCTGAGTTGGCCACGGATATCCTGCTGGAGACCCACAGCGTTGTTCAAAGTTTGGGACGACACGACCTCGTTGAGTTGCTTGACGCAGGCGAGCCATCGCCACTTGTCTCTGCCGACCACAGTGGCCTGATTCTGCGTGGCCGAATGTTTTTGGCCACATAGGATGCAGATTAGGTGGCCATCTTCTGATTTAGGCATGCTTCCTCCTCCATTTCGGAACCGATTTTACTGTGTTTAGTAAAATCCCGTCTGTCCAACCGTAGATAGTATACTAAAATATGGCTTTTGTCAAGCTTTTGTCAAGCGATTGTCTGTTAGGGCTTGAATTTTTTGGCTTTTTATGTTATTTTATGGTCATCCTTGGAGAGGTGCCAGAGTGGTCGAATGGGACTGTCTTGAAAACAGTTGATCTTTCACGAGATCCGTGGGTTCGAATCCCACCCTCTCCGCCAATTAATGAAAAATTGATAATTTTTTCCAAAATGTACCTAATTACAGGTATATTTTTGGTTCTAAAGCAAAATAATGTTAAAAAATAGTTTTGCCAAGATTAGCTAAATAAATTATAGAAGAGGGTGAGATTG
>JBDROJ010000034.1:0-4020 GCA_043810165.1 bacterium | reverse complement strand
TAAACGGTCTAAGCCGAAAACCACTGGAATTATAAAATTTATGGCAGAATCAAAAAAAGGTTTGGGAGGAATCACAAACCGAGTGTTGGATATTCTCTTTCCTCCGAATTGTATTGTTTGCGGCAAAGAGCGTTTTTGGTGTTGTCAAAACTGTCTTGATGCAATTGAATGTGTAAACCGAGATCCCTGTTCACGCTGCGGCAGCTTGAAGTTCGAACATGATTGTAAATTCGTAATTCATAACTTGGAACTCGTAACTCGATTGGATGGCCTTGTCGCAATGACTTTTTATCACAACCCGCAGCTTCGTAGATTGTTACATGGTCTTAAATACAAATATGCCACTTGCCTCATTCCAAGCGTTGGGCAGATTTTGAATCGTTATAAAAATCAAAGACTTGATCCATGGCCATGGGCAGGGGAGTCACAGCTATCTATACAAGCTGTAATTGGTTCACCTAAAAGGATTCGCGCCCGCGGGTTTGATCAGGCAGAGCTTTTGCGTGATTTAGTTAAGAGCGAATTTTTACCATGGGCTGAAACTGTTTCATTATTAGATCGAAGACAGTCTATTCAAGCACAGGCAGACTTAAAACCCGGACCACTTCGTAACGCCAATGTTAGCGGAGTTTTTTCTTTTAAAGATCAAGGATCGGCTCAAGTGCCCAAGGCAGTTGTGTTAGTAGATGATGTTTTCACAAGCGGAGCAACAATGCTTGATGCAGCACGCGCTCTCAAATCCGCTGGAGTTGAAAAGGTTTATGGGTTGGTGTTGGCGATTGGGGCTTAATCTAAACAAATCCCCCTCTTAGTTTAAGAGGGGGTTGGGGGAGTTAGATCTATCTGTCATCCTCGGCTTGATCGGGGATCCATGTCCGAATGAGGAGCGGATTGGAATGTTTTGTTAAAATCCTATAAGGTGCGAGATATCACCATTTTATATTTAAAGAAATATTAGGGCTATGTCTAAAACAGTAAAGTACATGATTATCGGGCTTATTATAGCCGCTGCTACACTTTTGGTAGGTTTTTTAAATTGGCAATATCCCAAAGTCAATGAGAGTGGTCATACCCCGACTCAAGCCATTGAGAATACGAATTCACCCGGCTCTATTGCTACTGTCGGTCAAATAGGTGATAACAACATTGTTAATCAACAAAAACAGAGATCGTTAGATGAAATTTTTATACAAAGATTGGACAACATGTTACCAAAAGATAAATCAAAAGGGGTTAAGCTATATTACGCAACCGGTAATCCAGAGGCAGAAAATTTTGCTAAACAAATCAAGGATTATTTGATACTTGAAGGTTGGACAGTTGATCCGTATATTAGTCAGTTAAGTAGCAATAATTCTAGCGGCTTATATATAGATGTAAGGGATGAGATAGTAAATATTGAAGTTATGGCTGCAGCGTTATAGTAGATATGGAGGTAAAAAATATTCCGTAGTTTATGGAGTTCGAGAATGATTTATTAATCAGAGTTATAAAATACGGTTTGAACAAACCGGATGGTTTTAATTCAGAGGTTGTTTTAAATGATAAAGAGCTCGATCTTAAACCGACGGAAACAGAGATATTAAAAACATATTTTCGTCATGCATTTCGAAATGCTCATAGTACCGTTTCTACAGGTCACCCGAATCTAGAGTCCCTTTTTTTATTATCAGAAGCTACTGGCTCGAATTGCTACCATGAAAACTGTAGGTACGTAATAAACTTAGATTCTAAATTTAAATACATAGATTATCTAGAACTTAAGCACGCACGCGAAGCATCACAAAATGCTCTTAAGGCATCACAGAGGGCTCATGAATTATCTATAAAAGCCATAAAAATTGCATTGTTTGGTATTATTTTTACAACTGTAGTCACGGTAGCGGTTGCAATAGTTATTGCAGTATTTAGTACTCAGACTGTTGAATTAGATTCAGGTCAATATAAGATTCTAGAAGAAAAATTAAATACCTTGGTTAATAAAGAATAATTTTAAACATATGAAATTACATCAGTGCATCTATTGTGAACAATCTTTTCGCTCAGATGAGAAACGCAAGATCCATGAGGAAAAATGTGTTGCAAATGATAAAACGAAAGATGAGCGCTTTAAGGCTAGAATAAAAAAAAGCTGAGAGTGGTTTAGATTGCAACTAAAATAAAGATCCAATAAATATTAGTTGTAAAATAAAAAACAGAAATCCAATATTATAACCGATTAAAGTAAATTTTTCGAGAATTTTGCTATCTGCGGATGCACGTTTTATTCTCTTCAAATCATTCAAATTTAGTAGTAATATAAAAATACCCATTAAATAGCCGAACCAAGAATAAGGGAGGTTCAATTTTGACATTAGTAGAGTGAATAGATTTAAAGTAAACAGGCCGGTGATAAAGCTAGGCAGTAAAACGGCTTTCTTATTTTTTCGAATTATCCGTGTGAATGGTAAGCATACGCCAATAAAGAATACGGCATCGATTATAGATAAACCTGAAATAAGTAAAAAGCCTTTAACTATTTGTAAAATCATATTTAGTTATTTGTATAAAATTTTGAGTGAGGAAAACTCATACTTAATTACAAATATGCATCTTTCGATAGGATAAGTCAAAAAAAGATGCTAACAAAAATAGGGCGGCATGATTTGGCTAAAGGTTTGATTTCGTATTAAGATGAAAGATATGAGCGTTTTACGAAAATATTCATTTAATTATTAAATATAAATATGTTTGAAAGCTTTAAGAAAAAATTTATGCTATCAAAGATAGCCAGAAAACTGAAGACAGATCTTCAGGAGGCTGAATTTTCAAAAAATTGGCAAGAAAAACAGAAGATTAATTTAAAGTTATTGTGGATTGATTTTTTAAAAAGGGAGAGTGAAATCATGGCTCAAGGATTTGGTTTTCCTAACAGCTCCCAATTTGATAGAGAGGTGAGAAGTGGTGAGGACGCATATTTCCCTGAAAGTTTTGATACCAAAGATCCATTGCATGACAAATTTGCAGAGAAAATTATACAAGATTATGGTGGAGTTATGGCAAATTCAGGTAAATATGCAAAATGTTTCTATAAACCAGTGTCACTTTTGCCTTATCCAAAGCAATATATTAAAAAGGCCTGCCAACTTATATGTAAAGAACTTAATTCAGAACATCCAAATTGGGAACGTCCAGCAAATGCGGATGAAATGATAAAAAATATTGGCGCAATAGAAGCTTTCCTTCCCAATTTTATTGAAGTGTCTGTGTCAGAATTACCGACCGATACAAGTGAAAATTTAAAAGTAGGAAGTAGCTATAGTAGTGATAATTAGAATTTACAGCTAGCACATGCTATCAGACCGGATATTTGATCTTATATAAGATGAAAGGCATATGAAAGAATTTTCTCAAAAAGAAGTTTATAAACTGGTATTTGTCATTATTGTGAGCATTGCTTTCATGGAAACTTCATCGCCAATATGGACCCTTAATTTTTTACGAGAGTTCTTATTGAATCTTTTGATATACGGCGCAATAGCAGCATTCGCAGTGATTGCGTTAAGTAAATGGATAGAAGATAAAAAACATAAAATATGAAAAATTTCAAAAAAATAATTCTGGGCGTAATCATTATGATGCTATTAGGCCTTGCCTTTTATTGGTATTCCTACCGTCCTTCACAAATAGTCAAGGAATGTAGCTTTATTTCCAAAGAAGCGGCAATTAAACTAAGTAACTTAGATGGTAAATATCAACCGGATGATAGAGATGTGTATTATAAATACTGTCTACAAAAGAAAGGCCTTGTAAAATAATTGTAAGTAAATAACTATGAATAAACTTTTTTTACTAATAATACCCGTTCTTTTTTTAATGGGTTGTTCATCACAAGAAGATTGGACGGGTTTTTATTATCCTGATGCTGATAATATCGGGGATGAATCTAGTTGGGTTATTCAACCTGGTTTTGAATCTCTTGAGGAATGTAGGGATTGGGTGAATGACGTCTCTGTTGGTAATCATAATTTTGACTACGAA
>JBDROJ010000033.1:0-22181 GCA_043810165.1 bacterium | reverse complement strand
TGGCCAATGGTGAATTGCGTTTAAAAACGCAAAAAAGATAAAGATTTGATAAAAAAATGATGTGATTGGATTAAATATTCAATCATAGTTGGATTAATCACATTGTTTTTTTGTCAAATATTAATTTGGCGACAAGGCCGTATTAGTAACTAATATAATTCCACTAATTTTTTTATTTTTAGGAAAAATTATTATTGATGATTTACTGGCGATATATTGGGTAGAAATTGTTCTAGTTGTTTTATTATCAATCATAAAAATTAGTTTTGGTAAATTTAACAAAGCAGACCAGGAATATTATAAAAATGTTAAAAATACTAGATTTAAATTGTTGCTTGGTGGTTTTTTCTACGGATATGCTATAATTGGCATTGCCCTTATGATGTTTTCTGCTTTTGAAAATAATTTAGTTTTTTCTTATAGAATAGATGATACAGAAGATATTTATTTAGTATATAGAATTTTATCTAGCAGATTTGATATTTTAGGATATTCTTTATTGACTATTATATTATCTAGGCTTTTTACATTTGTATATGAATACATTATAAAAAATGAAAGAATGAAAGTTGCTAGTTACAGGGTATTTTTTGTGCAAGGGACTGTGAGAGTTATTGCAATTTTGGCTGCTTCTGTATTTTTTATAGTTTTGTTTCTGATGGCAGATGTACTGGTCGTAATTCCAAAAAATAATTTGGCTGTAGGTTATTTATTATTCATTGTTTTTGTTATCTTGAAAACAGTATTAGAATTGATGGGCTATATATCAGAAAATTCTTTTCTTAGGTTTAAAAATTATTACAGAGATAAATAATTTATCTTTAGTTTGGTATTTTCGTAATTTGTTCAATTCTACTAATACAATACTGAAATTCATTAACCATCTTAACTCAATCTAAAGTCCCGAAATCATTTCTTAGACCCCACAGATTAAAAAACAACCTATTATGGCTGTTTTTTAATCCTCAGTTTATTTTAATTTATAAGATAAACAATTGGAGTGGGCCTTATCACGCGGTTTCGACCCTCTCCCTCCTTGCTCTGCATGTATTGCCGAGCAGGTTTTAATGAATACCTATCTTCCGCGCACCATCTGTAAAGATGGAAAAGATAGGGTTTATGGCTTGGAACCCAACTCTCGAAGGAGTGTGGCCGTGAGATGGTGTGTGCCAGGCCGAGCGGCCATGGCAAAGGCGATTCGTTTTTTGAAGAGCCTTTTGTCCTTCTCCCACACATAGCAGGCATCGAAATGTTTTTGCCAACCCAACTTCTGGGCCAGCTGGCATTCGGCCGTGTATGCCTGCATCTCCATCTTGAACCATCGTCTTACGAATTCAGGGCTTTTGAGCGTACCAGGTTTGGCGCGGGCTAGATCCTGCAGTTGGATCTGACCGCGTTCCAGTTGGAGTAGATGTTGATACTCATGGTAGAGTACCAATTGTATATACTCCCTGGTTTGAGTTTTTTTTAGGATCATGTGTGGGTTCACAAACATGATCTTGCTCAATCCATAACCTCTGATATCCATCATATAGAACGCAGCCGTAGCCCCTCGGTGTTGGTCCGATTGGAAATTGAGTATGACCTTTCCCATCTTGATCCGACGGTCCAGGTCTTGGCTGATTTCCTTAGACGGGTGGCTCAAGACCAGCTCCTTCACAGCCATCATTTCAGCTCGGCGGTTCGTCGCCTTGCTTTTTGATTGAACTATGGGTTTGGCATCGGCATTGTTCTGCCTGATCACTTGTTCGTGTTTTTTGCCGGTAGTGTTTTGGTGATACCAGAGCACGCCACCCAGCAGGATCAGGCTGACCAAAGCCGAGAAGAAGCTGATACTCCAGCTTGACTGCTTCGGCTTAATTTGTTTCTTTCCGGATCTTTTCCGGCCTTCTCTTCTCTTTGTTTTATTTTCCATTTTTTCTGCCTTTGGTCGATGGTCAGTGTGCGATGCTAGCCAGTGTTTCTTGGCCGGTTTTTGGGTCAAACTTTACCCTGATCGAGGCAATAGGTTTTTTTTGTCCATCGTTGTAGAACATGATGTTTGACTCGATATGGAAGCCTTGCTCGTTCTCTTCGAGATTCAGAATGACGCGAATCCTAACCGTAGTCTTGAAGTGTTTTTCCAGCCTAAGGTACTCGCTGTTCCTATCCTGAAAACACTTGTTTATATCACGCCGAACCCCAATGTAGGATGTAGGGCGTACAGGAGATGAAAACATGTCCAGCATGGCATGTCCGAACCATCTAGCTTGCCTCAAGCCTAAACAGTTGCGAAATTGTGCATCGTCATTTAGTTTCTTATACAACAGACTGTTGTATAAGAAACTATACCTCTTCACCATAATTTCTCTCCTTGGTTAGGATGGGCTCATTGCGACCCATGAGGTAGTAGGTTGTCAAAACATCGATCTTGCTTGTGATCGAATAAGAGAATATAGCATATTTTAGCCATTTTGTCAAGTATTAAAAAACCACTCCAAAACAGGTTGGAATGGTTTTTTGTTGATTATTCTTAGTTATTTGGCTTGATTTTTAAGATAACGGGTTTGTCAATTATTTTATAACCCTGACTATCATAAATGTAGTTTCCTATAAAAGAAAGTTCAGCACCGTTTTCATTCATATTCATAATTTGTCCTTTGATAATTTGGGGTGCATCTTTTTTAACGAAGCCTTCAAATGGGATGGTCTGGCTACCAAAGGTCGTCAAACAGGTCATGAATGTTGGCTTGACTTCGGCCGAAATTGGTTCAGTTATTACACTAAAATATCCATCTTTATCAAATTTATCCAAATTGAAGGCCAATTTGGCTTTGTATTTTATTGTTGTAGGAGTGACTGTACATTTGCCCATTGCCACATTACCAGTATCAAACGTATATTCTTTCCATTGTTCTGTATAATTATATTCAATTTCCCATTCAGCCAAGAATCCATATAATGCTCCAGCCTGATTTTTGTGAGCCCCCTTACTAATTATCTGCACGTCTGCTCCCACAGATATACTGCCATCTGTTCCTGGCCAAGAGCCTGGGATTGTTATAATAGCTTGATGCTTATCGGTTTGATCAATTTTGTAGATTTTGCTACTATCCAGATCGTCTGGATTAGGTGATTTATCATTACAGCCAAAACCAGCTATAATTAGCATGGTAGCTATGATGATTATTATATATTTTTGTTTATTTAACATATGTAGGTATTCTACCACCATTAAAGAGGCTTTGAAAAGGCCTATTATGGTTTGTTGATGTTTTTATGCAAACCTGGTAAGCTAGTATTTAATATGGAAATTAAGCAAATTAAAGAGAAAATCATTGAATTTATTAAAGAACACGCTGGCAATAAGCCGGTTGTTCTTGGTTTAAGCGGTGGTTTGGATTCTTCTGTGGTTGCGTGTTTATGCGTTCAGGCTTTGGCTAGAGATCGGCTTCATGGTTTGGTTTTGCCATCGCAAACTAATTCTCATCAAGAAATGGAATGTGTTAAAGAATTAATTGAGTTTTTAGATGTTCAAAATCAGATTATAGGGATAGATGAAATTATTCATAGTTTCAAAAAAGCAAGTCAGATGTATAAAGACAAGAATTCTTTGGGAAATTTAAAAGCACGCGTACGCATGAGCTTGTTATATGGCAAGGCAAATGAATTAAATGGCTTAGTAGTTGGCACAGGTAATAAAACCGAATTGATATGCGGATATTTTACAAAATACGGAGACGGGGGAGTGGATTTATTGCCCATAGGCGATTTGTATAAATTTCAAGTTAGGGAATTGGCCGAGCACCTGGGTGTGCCTAAAAAAATAATTGATCAACCACCCACAGCTGGATTGTGGGCTGGGCAGACCGATGAATCTGAATTGGGTATTAGTTATGAAAATCTAGATAAAATATTACAAGCCATTGAGAATAGACAAAATTTAGCTGGCTTTGATCAGCCGGAAGTTAATTTGGTGCAAAAGTATTTTAAGCAAACTGAACATAAGAGAAAGATCCCGCCTATTTGTGGTTTAGCTAATTGATAATTTATGAGAAAAATATTATTTATTGGACGATTTCAGCCTTTTCATCTGGGCCATCTTTCGGCTTTGCAAAAAATTGATGAGCGCGATGATGTAGATGAGATCATTGTCGGCGTAGGCAGTGCCCAATATTATGGTACCGAAGACAACCCTTTTAGCTTTGAACAAAGAAAACAAATGATTATTGAAGCTTTAATTCCTGAATTGAATAAAGGATTTCGTATTGAAGCTATTGATGATGTGCATGATAATAGTATCTGGGTAGAACATGCAGAAAAGATTGTTGGTAAATTTGATGAGGTGTATACTGGAAACGAACTGGTCAAGAGTTTATTTGAAGAAAAAAAATATCAGGTTAATTTAATTAATAGAAAATTGGATATTACAGCCACAAAAATAAGAGAAATGATTAAAATAGGTGATAATCAGTGGCAAAAACTTGTTCCTAAAAATATCATAAAATATGCAAGTATTGGTTAATCAAATTAATAATTTAAAAAAACAAAAAAATGCTGTGATTTTGGTGCATAATTATCAGCGTCCAGAAATTTATCAGATAGCTGATTTTATTGGCGATTCTTTAGAGCTGGCTAGAACCGCACAAACAACTGATGCTGAGATTATTCTTTTTTGTGGTGTAGATTTTATGGCTGAATCAGCCAAGATTTTGAATCCTAGTAAAAAAGTTTTGCTACCAGCTTTAGAAGCGCGTTGTCCCATGGCTGGTATGGTTGATATTGAACGACTACAACAGATGCAAAAACAGTATCCAAAAGCTAAGACAGTTTGTTATGTAAATACTACAGCCGAAACCAAAGCCCATTGCGATGTTTGTTGTACATCGGCTAATGCTATTGAAGTAGTTAAAAGCCTATATGCTAAACAGATTATATTTTTACCCGATCAGCACTTGGCTGCTTATGTGCAATCACAAATCCCAGAAAAAGAGATTATTGCTTGGCCAGGTTTTTGTTATGTACATTCAAAGATTTTAGCGGACCAATTAGCTATAGCCAAAATACAACACCCCCAAGCTCAAGTCGTAGTTCATCCAGAGTCTCCTATGAATATAATTGAACAAGCTGATCATATAACTTCTACTTCGGGCATGATTGACTATGCGCGAGATTCCGAGTCCGAAGAATTTATAATTGCAACTGAAATCGGTATGATAGAACGTTTGCAGCGAGAGGTTTTTGATAAAAAGTTTTACAGTATTGGCGGGGTATGTGTACAAATGAAAAAAAATACCTTAGAATTAGTCTTGGAAGCATTAGAAAAAGAACAATATCAAGTTGAGGTCGACGAAGATGTTAGATTAAAAGCTAAGCAGGCTTTAGATAATATGTTAAATATTTAAAAAACCGCCACTAGGGCAGCTTTTTAAATTAAGTCTTTGTCTATGATTAGTTCTCTGTAAATTTTCATAAATTCACATAGAACTCGTCATGGATACCTCCTTGTATGTGGCGAGATCATTTGGATTCCTTGCTGTATGCGATGGGTGCGATAATACCGATAAGCAGTACAATCCCGATCAAAATCCATACTAGAACCTTGTTTCCTGCGGTAGCTGCCGGTGCTATTCCAGCTACTGCGCATATAAATACCATGAAACCAATGAATTCAAGTAACCCTTTCATGTTTCACCTCGAATTTTGAGATACTCTGATACCTGCCCAGATGGCACCGATAATCATTGTCCCTAAACCGATTAGGGCGATCAGTGTGTGATTTCGTAAGCTGGCAGCTGTGAGTATTGTCATGAAGCCAATAACCATGAGTATACTAGGCCAGTTGATAAAGAGCTGTATTACAGGAATAGACAATTTTGGTTTTTTAACCATTTTCACCTTTTCAGGGTCGGGTGACCATCCAACTAGCCACGGTGATGGCAACCACGAAGACGAACAGATAGGCTATGGCAAAGCTCAAGACCATAATCTTGTACCCCATGATACCAGACGTAGGTATGCCAGCTGATGTTGTCAAGATCAGAAACGAAAAGCCGTACTCAAGAAAATCTCGCATGTCTCCCTCCTTATCTAATTTACTATAGTAAAACATAATTATCTACAAAATGTCAAATTGCTCTTTTTGCTTATTTTTGCTAAAATTTATATATATTAATTATTTTTATGCTTAGAAGAAAATCAACTGAAGAGTTAAATTCTCAACTAGAACAGGTAAATAGGCAAAGAGAGCAAGAAAATCAAGAGCCCCTGATTGTGTCAGAGGCAGATTTTGAATTAACTGATCAAGAGTTAAAGGAAAAGCATGGTCTCAATTATAGTGAATATACAAGTTCTATTGGTAAAGCGGTGAGAGGCGAACAAAAAGCTACTAAAGAATGGTTAGTTAATGATTTAAATGATCAATTAGACAACGGTGATTTAGAAGCAGTTAGAGAAATAGTTGAGTTTATTCAACACAACGATGTTAAGGTTGATATTATAACACCCATACAAGAGAAATTATTATTAATAATTAATGGCGATTTTGATTTGGAAGATTTTGAAGAATTAGTTGATATTGTTCAAGACAATAGGGTTCAGGTTGATTTGCCCCAGGTTTTTCGATATAGATTGAGAAAATATATTAATGGTGAAGGGGCTAGTTATTACGGATTTTTGGGTAATATAGAAAAGGTAGTGGATTTGGTTAGAGAAAAAGGTATTGATCTGTATTTACCTAAAATTTTTACCGAAGAACTAGATAAAAGATTATCTAAAGACGACGTCTTAAGATCTCGATTAAATTATTTAGGAGAAGTTAAAAGCATTACAGATAAGTTGGGTATAGAAATAGACCTGCCGGGTTCAATACAGAAATTAATGAAAAAAGAGTTAGAAAATAATAGAAGAAGTTCAAATGCAAGAGATCTTTCTGAATTAATTCAGTATCTTAAAAAACATGATATTAATGTTGATTTTACCGGCATTTTTAACCAAGAAATGGAGCATAGATTAACGGAATATTCTTCTGATGGTTTCGATTTTTTAAAACGTTTTGCTAAAAAAGATTGTCAGTCGGATTTGGATTATAGTACTCCAGAAGTAGCTAGGGCAGTAGAAACAAGTTTGCAATCAATTTTAAACGGACATGACTTGGAATACAGATCTGAAAGATTAGAGAAGTTGCTTAACCTAGTCAAACAAGAAGGAATCGAGGTAGATTTGTCTGATATTTTTCAAAAGGGTATCAAAAGACAATTACATAATAAAATTGATTTATCCAGAAAAATAGTAGCTTTGGCCAAAGAGCGAGGTATTGAAATTGATTTTAAAGTAGTTTTTGAAGATGTAGCTGAAAAATTTACTAACGGGAGTTGTCTTACGTCAGAAGGTGTAAGAGAGGTTTTTGATTTTGCAAAAGAAAACGGTGTTGATTTAGATTTATGCTCGATGTTAACCAGTGGGTTGCAGGTATTTTTAGGTCGAGGTGATATTCATAACGTTGGTGAGTATATTAAATTAGCCGAAGAAAAACAGGTTGAACCAGATTGGCGGTCTGACAAATTAAAACAAGCTCTTTCGACTGGCCTACCCCAATTACATCAATGGCCATTTGAAAGAGAGAATAGTGTTGATGGATACCTGCATGATGTGGGAATGTATATGGATTTTGCTGAAAAGGGCGGAACCGAATTAGAAGTAGGGTCGGTTTTGCATTCAAAAGCAGCTAAAGCAAATCTTGATTACCATCAACAAATGAATTATTACAGTGACCCATACAGTAGAGCCAGTCAAGATTTTGTTGCCGAAGCTAAAAAAGATCCGCATGGTATTAAAGAGATTAAAAAAATAATGGATTTTGCCCTAGAGCGTGGTATTGACGATGCTGGTTTTGACGCTGTTTTTCAAGGAGAAGCCAAGAGTTTTTTGATGCAAGGCCAAACAGGTCAGTTGCGTCATCTTGAAAAAACTTTATCGGAAAACGATATTGAATTTCAGGTTAGTGCAAAAACAGCTATGGATGTGGTTGAAAAATTATTCCCAGAACCAAATACAAGGGCGAGTGATAGGCGTATTAGTGAGGAAAGTTTTGATAATTTACAGGTTATCGTTGATGATTGCTTAGAACAAGGCTATATTTCTTTGTCTGAATTAGCTAAGCCATTTAGTGTAAGAATTGAGAAAATGTTTGATAGATATGTAGATAATCATTATATATATCACGAAATAGAAGCGGTGGTTGGTTTTGCCAAGAAAAATGCCATACCCATAGATTACGATCGTATTTTTCATAATGGAATGGTAAAAAAATTGAACAATATTCAGAAGTCAGAAATAGAATGCCTATTGTCTTTTGCCGACAAGCAAGATGTGGATATAGATTGGCAACACCCAGATATTGAAAAAGCGGTGGTAACTGGCGCTAAAAATACCGTTCCTCATTTTCAAGGTCTTTATATGGGTATGGTTGTAAAAAATATCCAAGCGATGATCGACATTGCCCAAAAACATGAATATGATTTAGATGTCAAAGCAGTCTTTGAAGATGTCGTAGATGTTTTGACCGAAGATGAAAAGCTAGGACAATATGAAGATTTGGATAGCTATATGAAACAGGGTTTTAGCAAACTCGTTGCTCTTGCTGATGAACATGGTATAGCTATTGATGTAGGAGAGTTCTTGGTCAAGAGATCGGTTGCCCTGTTAGCCAAGGGGAACACGAGACATCTAGATAGTACTATCAGTTATCTAAAAGATAATAATTTGAATTACGACAAAGAAAAGGTATTTTTAGCTTGGAAACAAGCAGATTCTTGGGTCAAAGAATCTAGTGACTTAAATGGCATAGATGATTTTGATGAAATGATAAAATTTGAAACCAAACATAAAACCTGTTTTCTCTATCTAAGAGAAAAAGGTGGCAATTGGTTGTTAGATAAAGATGATTTTACTGCTTGTGAAAAATTAAACCTTTTTGCAGTAGAAGGTCATGTTTTGAAGCTAAGAGGTGTGGATTTGAAAAAAGAATCAAAAAATGATGGTGAAAAGGCAAGAAAGAATATATTTACTGCCCTAAGAGATCAAGAAGAGCTAGGCTGGGAAGATGAAGAAAATATTTCTAGACCATTTGAAAACGGAGCCAGGGTATTTGGCCACAAAAAAATGTTTAATTATATTGGCCGCCCTAATTTGAGTCGCCATGATACTCTGCATAATTTTGATCGTATTATCGAATTAAGTGAAAACAGCGGGCTATCATCTTCACAGTTTTATCATCAAATTTTAGATCAAGTTAAAATGGATGGTGGAATGTATGATATTGGTACAGCTCATCACAAATTAAACAATATTGCCAGTAATATCAATCTAGATTTTGCCGGGGTTATACAAGCTGCTAGAGAATTTAGTGGTGTTAATAAATTACAGCGTCTACTTAAAGATTTGGATACTCCTGAAAAAGTTTTCGCTTCTTGGAGAAATCTTAAAAAATATGATGAGCTATGCCAATTATTAAAAAGAAAAGAAATTCTAGGGCAATTAACTGAGTTAAAACAGCAGGGCAAAGATAAGTTGTATAATTATATTGAAGTATTGGCCTTTCACCCCAATATTAAAATGCAATCTGTACTAGAGTTTTGGCGCGACCCAGATAGATTTTTAAATATTGGTGATAGTCATACGCCCAACGAGGTACACAATCGTAAAAAACCATCAAATTATACTCGGATTCCAAACCTTGATATGACAGCCGAAAAATTGCGAGATGCGTTAGTAACCGGAGCGCTAGATAAGTTGCAGGCTTTTAGGCCTTTAGAGATTGATTACGCCACAGAAAAACCAGTTATAGATTTGGTCAAAGAGGCACTGGGGTCTAGAAAAGAAGGGGTAGCCGGTAAAGCCAAAAACCCTAAAATGTTATTTAAGCAGCTAAACGATTTGTTAAAAGCTAATGGTACAAATTTGAATGCTTATTTACAGGGAAAAGCTAATTTAGAGCCTGGTATTGAAGAGCAATTAAAAGAAATGGTACAGAATCAAAAAACAGGGTATGAATCTGGTGATCCGGTTTTAAGATATCGAGCAAAAATAAATCTTAAGTCAGATCCAGAAGCTGTGGTGGCTGGCAATGATACTGCTTGTTGTATGCCATTTGGTTCTGGTAAAAACAATGTATATACTTTTAACCCGGTTTGTAGCGTTTTTACATTACAGCAAGAGGTTGGCAATGGTGAATATCGTACGGTAGCCCAAAGTGTTCTGACAAAGGATAAAGATATTAAGAAAAATATAGCCGAAGTATTAGTGCAGTTGCATGCTTCAAATAAACCAAAAATTGGTGAGATTCTACCAGAAGGTATTTTAAATGAAGAAGAGTCTGTCTTGGCCTGTGACAATGTTGAGGTGTCTCCAAAAGTTAAGGGGAACATTAAAATACAAGAACATATTGAGATGATTTATCGTGATTTTTTTAATGAATATCTCAAACTATATGCAGCAGAAGATAATTTAGACAAAGAACGGATTGTTATTGGTAAAGGTTATTCTGATTCGTTAACTCACTTACCAGAAGTTGATAATACATATTCTCCGCAAGCTCCGGTTGGGTATAGTGATAAAACTCATGATAAAGTATATGAATTGACTCCTGCTAGGGCGGATAAAGTTAAAAGAGTAATTAGAGAAGTGGATAAGCCGGCTTTATCAGAAAGTCCAGCTTTTGACGAGAACGGCTTGTCTCTACTTGATCATTCTGATACTATTCCAGTTGCATTTATCGAAGGGAAAGCTTATCATGATAATGAAAATCTAGTACAATATTTAAATGATTTAGAAAATACTTTGATTGCTAAGGATATCAATAATGTCGCAGAAGGCAGGCCCAACTTGAGCTTAAAGCATAGGACTGATGATGGAAAGATTAATGGATACATGATAGCTTATCAAGGTGTAAAAGATGAGAGTGGAAAAGGACATGGGCAAGATGTTATATATGTAGCTGATATAGCCACCGACCTTAATTCTCCGGGTACGGGCAGGAGCTTGATGTTAGGTTTTTTAAAGCAATATAAACATCATTATATTGATCAAGGTAAAAATATACCAATCTATACTCAGGCCAGAGAGCAGACTTCATATGCAATCATAAAGGCAAAATTAACTGACTACGCCCAAGAGGTGGGGCTTAATTTAGAGATAGAAGAGTTGGGTACTACGCATGAAGGTGATGATATTATGCACAAATTAATGATTAGACCAGTTATTTAAGGGGTGTTAAAATTTTATGAACAAACAAGAAAGAATACAAAAATATTTTAATCAAAAAGAGAAGTTAAGTTTAGATAATCTAAAATATCTAGGTCAACTTAAGGCTCTGACTGATTTTTGGTTACAAGAAGACTTGGGTGAAGAAGGGGATATTACTAGCAATCTAATGATTAAGGATAATATGGAAGCCACTGCCGAAATTGTGGCCAAAGAAGACGGGGTTGTGGCTGGAATTGAGGAAGTGAAGTGGTTGTGTGGAGCAATAGTAGTAGAAAGTGTTAACGATGGAAGCGTGGTTAAAAAAGGTGATGTGTTATGTAAATTACAAGCTCCTATCAAAGATATTTTAAAATTAGAACGCACTATTTTGAATTTATTACAAAGAATGTCTGGTATTGCTACTCAGACTGCTAATTTGTTTAAAGAAACAAAAGGCAAGGTTTTGGTTTGTCCGACTCGCAAAACCCAATGGGGTTTGTTGGACAAAAAAGCGGTTACCGTGGGTGGTGGTGGTACGCATCGCTTGGGTCTATATGATTTTATTTTAATAAAAGAAAATCATCTTAAAGCTAGCTCAGATTTTCAACCACCGGAAAGTTTTTGGGAAATAGAAGTGGAAAGTATAGAACAAGCTAGGCAAATGGCTAAATTAAATCCCGGAGCCATGATGTTTGATGATTTTACTCCGGATGATATTAAAAAAGCTATTCAACAAATTGATGGTGGTATAATTTTTGAAGCTTCTGGTGGAATTGATCAAAATAATATACAAGACTACATTAATACTGGTGTAGATATAATTTCTTTGGGTAGTTTAACACACTCAACCAAGGCCTTGGACATTGGGTTATATATTAGCAATCCTTGACAGCTTGCCTATTGTATGGTATAAAAACTAACTGTATTAACGCAGTGAAAGGAGGAGAAAAATGGGGCAAGAACAAGGATTGACAGCAGGGGACAGTCAAACCAATCACCATGAAAATGGTAGGTTGCTGGAGTTTGACCAGTACTTGTGGTCTCGTTTGAAGCCTGACCACCTTGACCTGCTCAAGGACAAGACGCGCTCGGAGTTTGATCCCCAGCGCTTGAAGTTCATCAGTCTTTATAGGATGATCGGTCACAACCAGGCCGATGCTCAAACCGTGCGCATGCTGGCCATCAGCAATGCCACTGACTTCGGCCTAAGAGATGGAGCTCGTATGCTCCATTATCAAAAATACCTGCCAAGGTCAGAGGTTGGACAAACAATGGCCATCGTGTTGGCTGGAGCTCTTCTGGAGCATGTGAATGATGGAGGTCTATACATGCCGTATCTGATCCTTCACCAGAGCATGTGGAAGATGGGCTTCCATTCGCTGACAAAGACCGTGAGAACTGACAACTACTGCTACCTACCAAGCTTGGTAGCAGTACTATGATTCTCAATGTTTTTCCCCATATGGCCCTGCACATCTGCGTGCAGGGTCGTTCTTTTTATGGTAGTATTATATCAATGAATAAAAAAGTTAAAAATCAATATGATTTTATAGTAATAGGTTCGGGAATTGCCGGGCTTTGTTTTGCTTTGGAAGTTGCTAAAAAAGGCAATGTGGCCGTGGTTACCAAAAAAGAATTAATGGAAAGTAACTCTAATTATGCTCAAGGTGGAATCGCGGCTGTGTTGGACAAGCATGATAGCTTTAAACAACACATTCAAGATACCTTGAAAGCCGGCTGTTATTTAAATGATAAAAAAGCCGTGGAAACCATGGTTAAAGAATCGCCTAAAGCTATCCAGCGTTTAATTAATTTAGGGGCTGGATTTAACAGAGATGATGAACAGATATCTTTAACCAAAGAAGGCGGACATTCTCGTGCGCGTATTGCTCATGCCAAAGATGCCACAGGGCGGGAGATTGAAAGAGCATTAATTCACAATATTCGCCAGAATAAAAATATCAGTAGTTTTGAATCACATATTGCAGTTGATTTGGTTGTTGATAAAAATCGTTGTGTGGGTGTAAGTGTATTAGATGATGAAAATCATAAAACCGAGGTGTTTTTTGCCAAAGCTGTTGTATTAGCCACCGGTGGTTTGGGTCAGGTGTATTTTAGAAATTGCAATCCCAAGATCGCTACTGGTGATGGTTTGGCCATGGCAGATAGAATCGGAGCTCAAATTAAAGACATGGAATTTATTCAATTCCACCCAACAGCTTTGAACAAATCCGGCCAACCAACATTTTTAATTTCTGAGACTTTGCGAGGTGAAGGTGGAATTTTGAAAAATTATCTTGGCCATGCTTTTATGAAAAAATACCATCCGGATAAAGATTTGGCTCCGCGTGATGTTGTAAGTAGAGTTGTGTTTGAAGAATTGAAAGATGGTCCTATATATTTAGATATTAAACATTTGGGAAGCAAGTATATTAAGCATCGTTTTCCATATATTTATGATAAGCTATGGTGGTATGGTATAAAAATGGATCAAGACATGATTCCGGTGGCGCCTGCCGCTCATTATGCTTGTGGAGGCGTACATACGGATCTGTCTGGACGCACTAATATTAAAGGATTATATGCTATCGGTGAAGTGGCTCATACTGGCGTGCACGGAGGAAATCGCTTGGCTTCTAATTCTTTGTTGGAATGCGTGGTATTTAGTTATCGCACAGCCAAGGCAGTTATTAAGGACAATGCCAATTTAAAAATTAAATCAAAATTAAATAATGGAATTTTTCGAATGGCCGGCAAAGTTGACCCAAAAATTTTACCAATAAAAAATCAAATTAAAAAATTAATGTGGAAGCAGGTAGGCATTGTCAGAGATGAACAAAAATTACTTCAAACTCTAAATAAATTGAAAAAACTAGAAAAAGATACTGAGAAATTATACAATAGAGGCATGAGCCGGCAAGTGATTGAATTACGCAACTTAGTACGAGTGGCAATTTTGATCACTCGCGCTGCTCGAAAGCGCAAGCACAGCACTTGCGCACATTTTCTGGGCAACTAATCCATGGTTGCCTTTTTGATTTTGTAGGATTATACTACAATTGTATGGATAATACATTTTCATATCAATTTTATAGTTCTACAATTACAGCTTGGCAGGCCATGTATCAGGCTGTTTTGGGTGCTTATAAGTCGGTTTATTGGGAGATTTATACTTTTATAGATGATGAAGCCGGCAATAGATTTATTGATCTGCTATGTGATAAAGCCACGCAAGGAGTTGATGTTAAGATAATTATAGATGCTGTTGGCAGTTATTCTTTATCACAGTTAGCAATTTGCAGATTGAAAAACGCAGGTGTTGAAGTATTGGTGTTTAATAAATTATCGCTGGATTTTAGCTTAAAAAAGTGGTGGTCTAGAATTTGGCTTCGTACCCACTGCAAAATTTTAATAATTGATGAAGAAATTGCCTTTGTGGGCGGGGTTAATGTCCAGCATCATACTGAAGAATGGGATGACTTGCATTTACGCTTGACAGGTCGTGTGACAAGGCCGTTATCAAGATATTTTGCCAAAAAATACATTAGATGTGGAGGAAGAAGAAAAAATGTGCGTCATTTAATGCATCCTAAATTAACAAAAGGCATCGGTGAATTTCGCGACCGTATTCGTTTTATAATGCACTCGCCATTGCATAGCTATCAGCGTTCTCCTTTCAGAGGTTTTTATCGTCATGCCCTTAGTATCGCTAAACAGAGTTTTACTTTGCTTACTCCTTATTATTCACCGGATCCTAAATTTTTAGAATTAATTTATAGAGCTAGAAAAAGAGGGGCAAAAGTTAATATCATTATGCCTTACAAAAGCGATCTTCGCCTAATGCAGTATATGGCCAGAGCTTTTTATGGCATCAGTAAAAAGGCTGGCGCCACTTTTTATTTTCTTAATCGCATGAATCACGGCAAAGCTATTTCAGTTGATAATAAGATCGGCATGGTGGGAAGCAGTAATTTTACGCCACGCAGTTCTTTTATTAACCATGAAGCCAATGTGGCTTTTACTGATCAAGATATGGTTGATGAGTTGAATGATATTTTGAGCGGTTGGCAATCACAGGCCGATCCATTGTTGGAATTGGATTTTAAAAGACAGGGCTGGTTTAAACGTTTTAAAAGCTGGTGGGCCAGTCAATTAAAAGATTATGTCTAATACCCCTTTGGCAGAAAAAATGCGCCCTAAAAGTTTTGATGAATTTTTCGGGCAAGAACATATTGTGGGCAAAGATAAATTGTTGCGCAAGCTGATTGAAAAGAACCAGCTGTCTTCTGTTATTTTTTGGGGCCCGCCCGGAGTGGGAAAAACCACTTTGGCTAATATTATTGCAGAACAGACAGATTCTGAATTTATGGTTTTGTCTGGCGTTAACAGCGGTAAAGCTGATTTAAGGCGGATAGTAAATGACGCGCAAAGCTTGTTAAATAGTAATAAAAAAACAGTTTTATTTATTGATGAAATTCACCGCTGGAACAAAGCCCAACAAGATGCTTTACTGCCTTATGTGGAAAAGGGGATTATTATTTTAATTGGTGCTACCACGGAAAATCCTTCTTTTGAAATTATCAATGCTTTGTTGTCTCGTTCCCAGGTTTTTATCCTTAAATACCTGTCAGAAAAAGATATTATAAAAGTTGTAAAAAGAGCTTTAGCCGACCAAGAGCTAGGTTTTGGTAGAATTAAGATTGATATCGGCGATGATGTAATTAAATCCATGTCCGAATTAGCTGGCGGTGATGCCCGAACAGCTTTAAATGGATTAGAACTGGCGGTCAGATCTAAATTTAAAGATCAAAAAAATAAGATCACAATAACAATTGAAGATATTAAAGAAGCTTTGCAACGAACACATTTAGTGTTCGATAAAAAAGGAGAAGAATTTTATAATCTAATTTCAGCTTTGCATAAATCCATGCGCGGTTCAGATGCCAATGCTTCTATTTATTGGTTGGCGCGTATGCTAGAAGGCGGAGCCGACCCATTATATGTGGCTCGGCGCGTGCTTCGATTTGCTTGTGAAGATATTGGCATGGCTAATTCTCAAGCCATGGTGCAGGCTAGTACAGCCTATGATGCCTGCCATAAGATCGGCATGCCAGAATGCACTGTACATCTTGCTCAAGCTGTGGTATATTGCGCAATGTCTAAAAAATCCAACCTGCTTTATCGAGCTTATGAAGAAGCGGCCATGGATGCGCGTAATACCTCACAACTTGGCGTTCCTCTGCATTTGCGCAATGCTCCAACCAAGTTTATGAAAGAGATCGGATATGGCAAGAAATATCAGTACAATCCGGATTGTGAAGGTGAAGTTAAACAGGATTATTTGCCAGAACAATTAAAAAACAAAAATTATCTTGCCCAAGCGCCCACTCGGTGGACCGAATATATGAAAGCGCAAAAGGCAAAAAAGAAGAAAACATCATGAAATCAAAATTTCTATTACATGTTTGTTGCGGTCCATGTGTAGTTGCCGTATTACAAGAATTGGCAGGACAGTTTGATTTAACTGTTTTTTATTATAATCCCAATATTCACCCACAAGAAGAATATACAAAACGCGAACACCAAGCCCAGAAGATTTGTCAGGAATTAAATATAGAATTTATCGAAGCCAAATATCAACCTGAAGATTGGTTTGCTTGGGCCAAGGACTATCAAAATGAATCAGAAGGAGGAGAGAGGTGTAAAAAATGTTTTGCCATGCGTTTGGAACAAACTGCCAAACATGCTTCTGAAAATGGTTTTAATTATTTTGGATCCACATTAACTAGCGGACGTAACAAAAAAGCAGATATTATTAATCCGCTTGGTATAGAAATGGGAGAAAAATACAATGTAGAATTTTATCAAGAAGATTGGAAGAAAAAAGGTCGTCAGGAAACGGCTCGTAAAAAATGTTTAGAAAATAGTATTTATAGACAGAATTACTGCGGGTGTGTTTATTCTAACTTGTGATTGTGAACCTAACTTTCCTGTCATTGCGAGTGTAAGCAACTTTGTCATTGCGAGCGTAAGCGAAGCAATCTCGTCTTTACAAAACCAACGAGATTGCTTCGCTTACGCTCGCAATGACAATAGCACCTCGCTCGCAATGATAAAACTACTGCCTCACAATGACAGCTATTTTTCTTCTATTTTCATCCAAGTGCACAATTTCAACCGAAATTATTTTTTTATTTTTTAGCAAGTTTTTAATTTTTTCTGGCCATTCAATCACGCAAATATACTTTTCATCACCTAAGTAATCTTCAATCCCGATGGCCATTAGTTCATCTTCATTTTTCAACCTGTAAGTATCAATATGTATTAACTGGTCATATACATTCATCAAAGAAAATGTCGGGCTAGTGATTTCGTTAGCAATACCCAATCCTTGAGCCAAACCTTTGACCAAAGTGGTCTTGCCGGCGCCCAATTCTCCTTTTAACAATAAAATATCGCCACCTTGAAGTTTGTGGGCCAGCTGTTTGCCAAAATCCATTGTTTGCTGTTCGGAATTGGTTATTGTAGTCATATTTTAGTTAATTATATGCTTTTTATACGTCATAAGTCAAATCATTGTCAAATCATTGACTTTTGGCCTGTTTCATGAGATGTTATATCTGCATAATATAGCTAATTTATGAAATAATTTAAGCTATTAATGCGTACTAATAACAGGATGTTTGTTTTTATAATAATTAAAGAATATGGAAAAGATTTTTGGCTATATTAAGAGGAAAAAATACCTAAGTTTTGTCATCGTTGCAATTTTGATTGTGAGCGCATTTCTTGGTTATCGCTTGGTTTATGGAAAAAGCGATGAAGTTACACGGTATATTACTGCCAAGCCTGAAAAGAAGACCTTGAGCGTATCAGTAAGCGGAAGCGGACAAGTAACAGCTTCTAATCAGATTGATGTTAAGCCAAAAGTATCTGGCGAAGCCATGTTGGTTAAAGTCAAAAAAGGACAAACAGTGAAAAAAGATGATATTTTGGTGCAAATTGATACTACCGAAGCTTTAAAATCAGTGCGCGATGCTCAAGACAGCTTGGACAATGCTAATTTATCCATGAAGAAATTGAAAGAACCTGCTGATGCTTTGTCAATTATGCAATCAGAAAACTCAGTGCAACAAGCCAAGAACAATCTAGAAAAATTAAAATTATCACAAAAGACCGATTATATTAAAGCCAAGCAGGCAAGGCAAAAAGCTTTAGATGATATAGAAAGCTCTTATGAAGATGCATTTAATAAAATAGCCAATTCCTTTTTGGATATGCCTACAATAATTAGCCAGCTTGAAGATTATTTATACGGCACCGGAATTAGTAATTCTGAAGCTAATATAGGAAATGGACAAGAAAACGCTACTGTTTTAGAAAATACTTTGTCCAATGACGATCTTTATTTACATATAGACAAGATAGAAAAATTTGTAAAAATTGCTAAAGCCGATTATTCAACTGCCCGCGATGAATACAATAATAATAATATTGATTATAAAAACACTAGCCGTTACTCTGCAACCTCCACCATTGAATTGTTATTGGATCAAACTATTGATACAGCCAAGACAATGGCCCAAGCATTAAAGAGCCAAACAAATATGTATGATGTTTGGGTGGATTATCGCACTAATGAAAAAAAACAGAGTTTTAGCGAAGTTGCCAAATATCAATCCAATTTATCTTCATACATAAGCAAGGTAAATTCACACTTGTCCAATCTTTTGTCTGCTCAAAGATCTATTCAAGACAGCGAAGACAGCTTGGTTGATGCAGAACAAAATATTATAGAGATGGAGCAAGACCAGCCATTTGATTTAATAGTTTCAGAACAATCACTTGAGGAAAAACAAGCGTCCTTGGAAAAGCTTAAAAGCGGGCCTGATGAATTGGATCTTCAAAGTCAAGAGACTTCTGTCAGGCAAAGACAAAATTCATTGTGGGAAGCTTATCAAAAATTAGCTGATTATACTATTAAAGCTCCTTTTGATGGCATAGTTGCTGAGTCAAAAATAAAGCAGAATGAAACTCTTTCTTCGGCTTCAGTTGTTGCCACTATTATAACTCATCAGAAATTATCTGTGATAGCTCTTAATGAAGTAGAGGTTGCCAAAATTAAAATAGGCCAAAAGGCAGTCCTTAATTTTGATGCCGTTGAGGATTTGTCCATTAGCGGCAAAGTGGTTGAAGTTGATATGTTAGGCACGGTCAGCCAGGGTGTTGTAAATTATAACGTTACTATCGCTTTTGATGCTCAAGATGAAAGAATAAAACCTGGCATGAGTGTAAGTGTTTCAATTATTATTCAAGCTAAAAGTGATGTATTAACAGTGCCTAATTCTGCTATTAAAGATCAAGCCGGTAGCAAATATGTTTCAGTTAAAAAAGGCGATTTGGTTGAATCCAAACAAGTAGAAGTTGGCTTGTCCAATGATATTTCAACAGAGATAATAAGTGGGTTGAGTGTTGATGATGAAGTGGTTACGCAGACTATAACTGCGAACGGCGCTGGCGCAACAACAGCGCCAACAGGAAACGCTAGGACAACTTCAAATCCGTCTAGTAATGTTGGTGGTATGATGAGAATTATGCGATAAATTATGATGATAAGAGATCTAATTCAAGAGACTCGTCGCGCCTTGTTATCTAATAAAATTAGATCGTCTTTAACCATACTCGGTATTGTCATAGGCATTGGCTCTGTGATTGCCATGGTTTCTATCGGCCAAGGAGCGCAAAGCGACATTGAATCAAGAATCAAGTCGCTCGGTTCTAATTTATTGATCATAATGCCAGGATCGCAAAGAGGAGTAGGTTCTCAAGTAAGTCAAGGCAGAGGTTCTGCCCAGACATTAACCACTGATGACGCAAATGCGATTATGAAAGAAATTAAATATATTGAAGCAGTATCTCCGGAAGTTTCAACACGCAAACAGATTATTTACAAGGGAAAAAATACTAATACAATTATCTATGGGGCAGTACCTGAATATTTAATTGTTAAAAACACCATATTATCGCAAGGTTCTTTTATTACCAATCAACATTTGGGGATGTTGTCCAAAGTTGCAGTTTTAGGTCCTGATACTCGTGATAATTTATTCGGTCCGGATTTTAACCCGATTGGTCAGACAATCCGGATAGATAAAATAAATTTTACTGTTATAGGCGTTACCGAAGCCAAAGGAGCAAGCGGGTTTGGCAGTTCAGACGATGTGGTTTATGTACCTTTGACAACTGCGCAACATTATTTAACAGGCAGTAAAACTTTGAACACAATTAATGTTCAAGTAGAAAAAGAAAATTTGATGAGCCAAGTGCAAGAAGAAATTAACGGCTTGTTATTAATGAGACACGGTATAGCTGATATTAATTCAGCTGATTTCAGTATTATGAATCAAGCCGATATAGTTTCGGCTATGTCTTCTGTCACCGGAACCTTTACTTTATTATTAGGTGCTATTGCCGGTATATCTTTATTGGTAGGCGGAATTGGGATCATGAATATGATGCTTACTTCTGTAACTGAAAGAACTAAGGAAATTGGCTTGCGTAAATCTGTAGGTGCAAAAAAGCAAGATATTAGACAACAATTTTTATCTGAAGCTGTTATTTTAACTTTAATCGGTGGAGTTATTGGTATTGGATTGGGTTGGCTAATCTCTAATTTAATTAGCCGATTTGGAGGTATAACCACTAGTATATCTCTAAATCCGGTATTGCTAGCTGTGGGAGTTTCTGCTGTCATTGGGATAGTGTTTGGATATTATCCTGCCATGCGCGCAGCTCGTTTAAATCCAATTGATGCTTTAAGATACGAATAATGTTTTTCTATTGTTTTGAGTTTATGCGGAGGATCCCTTTGGTGTTTACACGAGAGGAATACCTTCGCTATACTCAAAATAGTAGATAAATTAATTAATTTTTTGTTTATGAAGAATTTAGTAATTGGTATTATTATAGTTATCGTGGGAGGAGCAAATTTTTATGCAGGCATGATATATAAAGGAAATGGTCAAGCAAAAACAGGTCAAGCACAGACATCTAATAACCAGAATTTTCGTAATATGAGTCCTGAGCAAAGACAGGATATGATGCAGGCGCGCGGTGGTGCAACTGGCATGGGTCAGGGAGCTAGAGTTGGTCAAGGAGGTGAGATGTTGGCCGGTGAAATTATGAGCAAAGACGATGCAAGCATAACCATAAAATTATCTGATGGAGGTTCCAAGATCGCCTATATTGCCAGTTCCACTACTCAAATTAGCAAAACAACAGAAATAAATTATAGTGATTTGGAGGTTGGACAGTCAGTAGTGGTTGGTGCAACAAAAAATGATGACGGTACTTACACAGCCAGCTCTATTAGATTGGGACAGATTATATTTAATACATCAACAAACAAACAATAATTTGACCTGTGGATATATCAATGTTATTATAGATATAAGTTTCAGCGAAGAGTGGCGTAAATATGTTCTACAATTGGTATGTATCGGTTCGTCAATATTTGTATGGCCTGCGGGTTATACGTGAGACTTACCACCCTATTTTTTAGGGGCATAACGTCATTTAAATCGCAAAACTAGCCAACCTGTCCCGACTTTGTCGGGATTTTGGCTTTCTGGTTGATTTGCAAGTTGAGTGAGAGAAATGAAAATTAATTTTTATTCCCGAGCGAGCGAAGCAAATGCAGAGTTATGCTCTTTATTTTTCATTTTTAAAATGATAATATTAATAATAATCGGGCTGTAGCGCAGTTGGCTAGCGCGTAGGTCTGGGGGACCTAAGGTCGCAGGTTCAAGTCCTGTCAGCCCGACCAATCAAGACATTTCAAATTTTCAGGGGAAAGAGTTTGCTCGCTCGCCCCGCCGGAGTTTATCCCGCACGGCGATGCGGGAGCGGGTCTCGCTTCGCAAAAAACCCTGTATTTCGAAATTAAATCATAGGGTCGG
>JBDROJ010000032.1:0-2361 GCA_043810165.1 bacterium | reverse complement strand
TGGCCAATGGTGAATTGCGTTTAAAAACGCAAAAAAGATAAAGATTTGATAAAAAAATGATGTGATTGGATTAAATATTCAATCATAGTTGGATTAATCACATTGTTTTTTTGTCAAATATTAATTTGGCGACAAGGCCTTAACTTGTTTTTTATCTCTTTTTTACGATTAGGTCGAGAGCGAGTTAGTTGGTAGCCTTTTTCATCACACCAGCCTTTACAATGCCAGTTAATAAATTCACTGCCTGAGTCAGGATGCCATTCTATCGCTGGAAATGGTAGATCATCTTTCATATGTGTCATATTGTCTACAGTGGCTATCTGTCCTTTATTCCACTGGGCTCGTCTTGAACCCCATAAGGTTGGTACATCAGTAGCATTAACTGTAAAGACGAAATCACCAACCAGTGTATGTCCACAATGAGCTACAGTATCAATTTGCTCAGTTCCCACGCCAGCTTTATCCCAATCACCACGTCTAATGGGGATTAAAGTATAAATAGCACCGGGTTTAGTTGAGCTTTTACCATGAGATACAAACTTTTTTCTTTTAAATTTGCCCACTCTCTTTTTCATAGTTCCCAAACTCATCTCTAAAAGCCTGGCAGTTACCTCTGGCAAATGTTCCCAATTGCCATCACGCTTTAATATTCTTACATAATCAGCCATAATTCCCTGTAAATTTTCACCACAAGGCTCACTAGCAATGTCCCAAACATCTTTAAGGGCAAAAATTACTTCAGGTGTATAATATTCCTTTCTTCCTCTTTTTTCTTCAGCCCCGTTTCTTAACTATATTCGCTTAAAAGAACGAGGTACTGATTTAGGATGAACCCCTGTTACAAAGCAAATATGGTCAATTATTTCTCCTTTAGTCTTTTTATCTCCTTTTTTATTGGCTTTAAGCCATTTCTCTAAATGCTCCTTATAAATATTGTTTTTGGTTATCATATTCATAGATCACTATGGTAACCGATTTGTTATCTACTCGGAAGAGGTTTTGGAACATTTATTTTTATTTACAACGCTGGCCTTGACATTTTAAGCTAAATAAATTAATATTAAGTCGTATTCAATTCGGTATGAGTTCATTTTATGTTAAATAACAGCAAAAACCCGAAATCATGGCAAAAAACACTGAATTTGATTAATCAGTGTCCTGCTTGTGGTAAAAGTTATAACTCAGACACCAGCAAGTTATTTTTGGATGTCAATAAGGCTCATCTGGTGCATATAACCTGCCAAGCCTGCAGTAGTTATTTTCTTGCTATGATCATGGAATTTGGCAGGGGAATTAGCACCATAGGAATGGTAACTGATTTGAATTTTGAAGATATCAAGCGTTTGTATAGTCAAGCCCCTATAGAATTGAACGAGGCCATTGATGGATGCCAAGAAGTTGAACAAAAATTTTAAATTTTTAATTACAAATTATGTCAGAGTATAAACTATTAGCAAAAAAGCGAGAAGAAAAAGGGGAGAAGGTGCGAGGGCAATCTCTATTGCCAGCCGTAGTTTATGGTGTTGGTAAAGATACTGTTTCTTTAAGTTTGGTTTATAACGATTTTGTCAAACTTTATGATCAGGCTGGAGAGTCCAGTTTGATTGATCTGTCCATAGACGGACAAGACGGCGGTAAAATTTTGATTCAAGAAGTACAGTACAATCCTGTAACCGACAAGATTGCTCATGTTGATATGATCCGTATTGATATGAATAAGGAAATTACAACCATGATTTCGTTGAATTTTATTGGTGAAGCCCCGGCTGTTAAAGAACAAGGTGGTACTTTGGTTAAAAATATAGAAGAGATAGAGGTGAGATGTTTGCCAAAAGATCTGGTCTCTGAAATTAAAGTCAGCTTGGAATCTCTTAAAGATTTTGACAAAGTTATAAGGATTAAGGACTTAAATATTCCTGCAGGCATGACCATAACTAATCTGGGAGAAGAAAATGCTGTTGCCAAAGCTGTGCCAGCATTGACTGAAGAACAATTTAAAGCCATGGAAGATAAATCAGGTGATGTATCGCAGGTAGAAGTTCCGAGTGAGAAAGAAGAAGAACCCAAAGAAGGCGAGAAAAAAGAAGAAGGCAAGGGACATACAGACGATAAAAGTAAAAGAGAAGAAGACAAGAAGCCATCTAAATAATTTACTTTATAAGCATAACCCACCAATTCTATTGGCGGGTTTTTGTTTGTGTGGTATAATTTATACATAGAGGCACTGTCGCCAAATACCCCAAATTATCCACTTTTAAATCAACTCAAAAAATGATATAATATAGTCATAATTTAGCTAAATACAGCAAAAACATGACTAATTTAGGAGCAGACAAAACTAATAAAATGGTGTTGTCTACA
>JBDROJ010000031.1:0-2688 GCA_043810165.1 bacterium | reverse complement strand
AAAGTTGGACATCGCATGTCCAACTATTGTAAAATAGAATTATGAAAGGTGATATATTCCATATTCTTAATAGAGGAGTAGAGAAAAGGAAGGTTTTTTACGATGAGAGCGACAATCTCAGGTTCGCCAATGGTTTATATGATTTTAATAACATTAACTACGCCTCGCCATATCCCCAACGTTGTAGACTTAGAGAAGTTGGACATCGCATGTCCAACTTTTATCGAGAAAAGGAAGAGTTGGTAGATCTTCTTTGCTGGTCTTTGCTTCCTAATCATAGCCACAATTTGGTTCAAGAAAAAATTGACGGAGGAGCGAGCGGTTTTTCTAAGAAAATTTTCGGAGGCCACACAAAATATATCAATGAAAAATATAATAGAAGCGGAGTATTGTTTCAGGGGAGGTCAAAAATAATTAAAGTGCAACAAGATTCTCACTTTTTTCATCTGCCCTTTTATATTATGGCCAATCCCATTGATTTGATTGAGCCTGATTGGAAAAAGAGGGGAATCCATAATATAAATAAAGTTATTAATTTTTTGAAAAATTATCAGTGGTCAAGTTTTCCCGATTTGGTCGGTAAAGAAAACTTGCCTTTGTTGATTAATAAGAGCTTATTTTATGATATTTTTGGAACCAATGAAGAGAAATTCGAAAAAAATTTTATCGAATGGCTTAAGGGTTATGGGAAAGACCCTGATTTCGATCAATTTATAGATTAAAATCAAAAGTTGGACATCGCATGTCCAACTTTTGTTTGTTTTAAAATATGGTAAAATTAAATAATGTTTAATTTATTCTTTAGTTTAATTGTTCTTGTTTTTGGCTTAATTGTCGGCAGTTTTTTGAATTGTGTGATTTATCGGTTGGAAGAGAATAAAAGTTTTTTGAGGGGCAGGTCATTTTGTCCTCAATGCAAGCATGTTTTGGCGTGGTACGACTTAATTCCAGTTTTTAGTTTTTTATGGCTAAATGGAAAATGTTGTTATTGTAAAAAGCCGATATCTCCGCAGTATCCTCTGATAGAATTAGCAACTGGTGTTTTGTTTGTTTTTATTTACGATTTTTTGATGTCCGACAGCCGCGGGATGTCGGACATCTTGTTTTACTTCGTTATCTCTGGTTTTTTGATGGTTATTTTCGTTTACGATTTGAAGCATTATCTCATTCCGGATAAAGTGGTTTATCCTGCTATTGTCATAACCTTGGTTTATGATGCGTTGAGATCCGATCTCCTCGGGAGGTCAGAGCTCCTAATATCGGCGTTCGGTGCGGCTGGATTTTTTTTGGCGATAGTACTTATATCGCGTGGTAAATGGATGGGAATTGGGGATATTAAGTTCGCCTTTCTGATGGGCTTAATTCTTGGCTGGCCAAATATTTTAGTCGCTTTGTTTTTTGCTTTCTTCAGCGGTGCTATAATAGGGTTAGGATTAGTGATGGCAAGCAAAAAATCTTTCAAATCAGAGGTGCCATTTGGGCCATTTTTGGTGGCAGGAACTATTGTGGCCATGTTGTACGGAAAAAATCTTATTAATTGGTATTTAGGATTATTTTAATGGAAAATAAAGCATTCACTCTTATTGAGCTTATAGTGGTGATTTCTATAGTAGCGCTTATGACAGCCTTAATTTTGCCTAATTATCGGCATGGTGACAATCAATTGGCCATCGAAAGAGCGGCTCATAAGATTTCCCAAGATTTAAGGAGAACTCAGGAATTTGCTATTTCAGCAAAAGATTTCAATGGTACTGCTCCAAAAGGGTATGGTATATATTTTGATTTGAACTATCCAGATAAATATATTATGTTTGCTGATATTAATGGCGACAAAATATACTCTGGAGAACCCGATGAAAAAGTGGAAGAGATTATTCTTGAGGGTAATATCGCTCTTGATATAGTATCTTCTATGACAATTTTTTTTGCACCTCCAGACCCGACAATTACCTTTACTCCTGATGTCGCGATTGCCACAATTAATATTAAAGCAGAAGGAACAGATGAGTTGGTTAATGAGTATTGGTACAATTATAAGGGACTTGTCCAGGGCAAACTTGATCCTCGTGCTGATTGCGATCTTGACATTCAAAGGGCTGATTGCCCTAATTCTTTCCCGGCTTTAGCCAGCGACCCATCAATTGTTTATGACTGGAACGGGTGGAGTATTGACTTTATAAGAAGTAAGATTTTTGAAAAAAGTACCACGCAAGTCATCACCCATTTGCAAAAAACTATTCAAGTTAATAAGGCCGGCTTAATTGCTGTGGAATAAAAGATAAATATGACTAAAGGATTTACTTTAATCGAAACAATTATCGCCATATCTTTATTGACCACTGGGGTGGTTGGGTCTTTTGCTCTAATGCAAAGAGTAACGTCTTTTACTTCAATCTCTTCTTCCCAGTTTATTGCTTCTTATTTGGCTCAGGAGGGGATTGAAATAATCAGAAACATTAGGGATACTAATTATTTAGAACTTCAGGATTGGGACGGTGGCATTGATAATGCTAATACTGGCGCTGATTTTCGGCTGGACTATAGTAGTGAAGAATTCCCAGATATGACGTGCGGTAATTATTTACAGCACGATGGCAATTATTATGTTTGTTCTGACGAAGGAAAATTCCAGAGGAAAATTACTATCACAAAAGAACCTGCGCTGAAAAAGATGGTGGTTTCGGTAGA
>JBDROJ010000030.1:0-65935 GCA_043810165.1 bacterium | reverse complement strand
TATCTTTAGACCCAGTGATGCTTAAAAAACAAATTAATAAAAAGATTAAAATTATTAAAAAATTAGCTAAATAGTATAGTAAGATGTTATATGACCCAACCAATACTATTTGAGTAAGATTATTTGATGACTAAATGCGGTTATAACAACAAAAAATCCGCTAACTAAGCGGATTTTTTGACTTAAAAATCTAAACCACTATTTTGCCTCATCAGGGAAAACCGGCAGACCATTCTTTATTTGTAATTCTAATTCCTGCATAGCCCCTTGAACTCTGCCGTATTCTGAATTAGGAATAATAATTACCGCTTTTCCATCTACCACATCAAATCTACCTGGTGTTTGTTTACCATCCCCAATTAAATTAGTAAAATTAACAGGAAATAAGGCTTTATTTGATCCTATATCAGTACTTAACTTAATTCCAATATTTGTAGAAATGTCAACCTCACTGTGTGAAGGCAAAGATGGAGTACCCCAAACAAACTTAACCGGCCGTATATTGCCAACAGCTTTGCCTACCTTAAAATGTTCATCCCAATTTATGGAATTGGGAACAGATGGTAATTCTGGCGCAGAACTGGTTGTATCAACCACGGCTGGTTTGGCTTGAACAGCTATATTAGCTGTGCTTACTGGTGTAGTAGTACTGCCTGATTTAGCGCCGACAGAGGCTGGAGATGGCTTCAATTCCTCTGGCTGACTTGCAAAACCATCACCTTTAATCATATTATTCAAAGTTTTTTCTATTGGCTCTGGACCTTTCATTATTTCAGCCTTCCCAAACTTTACAAGATCTCTAATAAACTGCTCGCGCAGATTTGGTTTATTAATATCTCCTGGATGATTCCTTATCCACATATCCCTAAATTTAGAAAACTCATCACTGCTCACGCTTGGATGCGATCTGATAAGTTGAATTCTTCTAGCCTGATCACTGTTGTTAGATGCTAAATCAGCCCAAGTGTTAAATTTTTTAACATCAGCCGGATTATGCCCCAACAACATCTCATGCCCAGCTTGTTCAATCACGGGCGCACCACCACCCGCGCTTCCATGTATTCTACCTCCACCACCAGTAGATGTACCGCTACTCCCGCTGGTAGTATTATTAGAGATGTTCGGAACCACATTTTTGAGGTCTGGAACAGGACCTTGAATTACAACTGATTCAGCACCAGTCTTAGGATGAATATCAAAAGGATTTAAAGTAAAGTCCGCGGGGTCATTACTAGCAGTATAAGGGTCAAAATTCTTGTCAAAATATGCTTTGCCAGCATCAACTTCGGTCGGAGCTGGTTTAGGAAAATGCCCTTTTTCCACATGGATATCCGACATCTGATTTTCATCATAACCTATGGCATTCAGGTCTTTTTTCCAATTAACAAGATCCACATACCTCAAAGCATTGGCTTTGCCTGATTTAGCGGCTGCAGCCGCCCATTCTCCATTGGGGCCGTCAAATTTTTTTGAAGCATGCTCTTGCAGTCTATCCATTACATTATTATCTGCTTCAAACAAAGCTTGCCAATCTTTGACCATAATCTTTTTGCCGTCAAAACTGATTATATCTTTAACTTCGCTGGCCTTGATATTTGCGCCAGGGATATCATGCCCGGCGGCCAAAGCTCTCAAATTGGCTGATACATTTAAAACCTTGGCTTGCTCGGCCGGTTTGATTAATTGATCTCTCATCATATCTTCTTTCATATCATTCAAAGCAAGTAGGCGAAAAAATTTGGATCTGGTGGAAGGCACATTATTTTTACCCAATTCAAACTCAACATGCAATTTGCCGTTGACTTCAGTTGGTGCAACACCCATTTTGGCAAAAAACGGACTGTTTTTTGTTTGCAATAACTCATTGGCACTGGGTTTTGGCGTAGCATCCACAACCGCATCCAAATTAACTGCGGGTTTTGCTTCTTGCACGCCCGAAGCGCCAGTTGAATTCAGAATGGAATGCTTGTTAATAGTCAAATGCCTGTGGTATCGCTCACCCATACCAGCGGCTACCATGCCTGCGACAAAACCGCCGACAATTCCAGCACCAACCTTTACAGCGCCCCATCCGGCTTTTTTCTTGAATTTAGACAACCAACCAACTTTCTCTTCAGCTTGTGCAACCACCAGATCTCCCAAATCTTTAATTTCTTCCAAACCAGCACTCAATATTATTCTTTGCACTTTATTCAAACAATCACGAATCTCGGCCTTAACAATATCATAATCTTGAATATACTTAACCAGATTTTCATTTTCAATTTTGCCACTGGTTTTGCCTTCTAATAAAAGTTTAAATTCGGCGTACACTGTTCGTAAACCAGCTAAATCTTGTTTATCAGTTGTGAAGTTAGGATTATCAAATACTTTAATAATATTCCTAAATCGATCTAGTTTTTTCTGAAATAATTTTTCTGATTTTTTTTCATTTAAAGAACTTTCCAAACGGTCAACCGCAACCATGCTGGCAATTCCGCCACCGCCAGCACCCAAAGCAAATCTAGTATATTCATTTGTGGTCATGGCGCCAACCACAAAACCAATAGCCATTTTTCCGACAGTGCTCTTATATATTTCTTCCAGCATGCCAGGCTCTTTTTCAGCCATTTGTTCGGGATGACTTGGATCAATGGCTTTTAGCCTGCCAATAGCAACTATTAAATCTAATTTTTGTTTAAATGTTGGTTCGGTATTTTCTTGTGCTCTTAATTTGTCAATGGCTTGCAAGTATATTTCTCTTTCAGAACGTCCCAAAGAAGCAAACTCTTTGTCAAGCTCTTGCTTTTCTTGTGCAGATAAACCCGCAGACACATCTTTGATTCGCTCTTGAGTCAAGCCAATTTTTTGATTTTCTTCTTCAATACCGCTATTTAGGCCTTCTGTCATTATGGCAGAAAACATTGCCGTAGTATTTTCCAGTTCGTTGGCATCTAACCATTTGCCTTGCAGTTCTTCAATCACTTTTACTTTAAGTTCTCTTTCGTATTTTTCTATTTTCTTTTCACGCGCATCCTTAAAGCCAAGCTTATCAAAAACTGAATGCACTAATTTACCGGTTCCAGTGGCCATAGCGCCAATAGAGCCAAATGCGCCGGCAGTAACCACGCCCAAGCCTAATTTACTAGCGGCCGCACCAAGCACGACACCAATTGCCGCGGTTGACAATAAAGCTTTAAAACCAATGGCCATACTGCCCGCAGCCAATATGGTAACGCCAACTTGAATGCCCAATCGCCATTTTTGTGCCCAAAGCTTGCCAATAACGCTGGATTTCATGTTTATCTGTCGTGCCAACTGATCTTGAATCATTTTACGCAAAACTCCAACCATTTTCTGGGCATGTTTGTCTATTAATGATTGGAAATGCTCCCAGCTTCTGACACCGCGCTTTTTAAGCTTGCCAAGAATTTCTTGGTTGGCTGGCGTATTAAATAGCTCCTTAAAAGCTTGGATATTTGTTTCATCCGGTTCTTTTCCGCTCAATTCAGAATTATACAGGCCAACCATAAAATCCTGCATTTTTTTGGATCGATCTTTATTTTCTCTCATTACCTCCATAATATCAAGCCCACTTAAATCCAAAGTTTCTTGCCTTTTTTCATGGTGTTCAATTGGCCTAACTTGAGAGAACTCTTCCTGTGTATGCAGTTCAGCTTCAATTTCCAGATCAATATTGTCCAGATGTTTATAGACTTCCAATACATGGTTTTCAAAATTGTTACTTTTCTTGTTCAAACTCTTTATTTCTTTGTCATCAATATCCATTAATTGTAATCCAAATTTACCTCTCTTATGAAAGTCATTTATTTTTTTAGCTTTTTCTAATAAATTTATTTGCAATTGATTTAAATCCTCAATTTGCTGGCTGGCATAGTCTTTGACTTCTGGCGATGATGGCTGTTCTTGCGCACTATTGGGATCAGCCACGGCCGGAGCTTGGTCAGGCGTAGATTCCGGAGCCAAACCTTTCCATCTTTCTAATACTTCAATAAATTTCTCTGTGCTTACTTGTTTATATGTATCGCCATCTTTAGGATAATCTTCCAAACCTGACAAGTTATTTTCCTGACAATGTTTTTTTCTAAGCGAATCAACTTCATTTTTTAAATCACCTCTATAAGCTACCAACAATTTATCATTTAAGCCATCAAGCTTATCATACAATTCAGCCATGATTTTTTCTCTGGCACCAGGATCTTCACTTGGTAATTTTGGCTTTTCTCCGCTTGGTTTGACAGGAGGCTTTTGAGTAAATTCGGGCTTCTTGTCGTCGCCTTTGTCCTTATCTTTGTCTTTATCGCCTTTTTTCGGCTTATTATTCTTTTCAAATTCTTCCTTGTCTTTATTATATTTTTCAAGATTTTTTTCATACTCCTGCCATTTCGCAAGTTCCGGATTCTTTTTCATTGCGTTATCATTTTCCGCCAAAATATGATCGGCGACTCTTAAAATTTTACGAGCAAGTTTGGATTTTTCAGCTTGATTTTTTTCCTGCGCAGATGATTCTCCTGCTTGTTTGATATTTTCTTCAAAAGCTTTAAGAGATTCTTGAACCTCTTGCATTTGTGCTTGTATCTTTTCGTTAATGGATTCAACTTTATGATGAGCCATTTCCGACCAGTCGCTTATAAAGCCAAGATGCACCGGCATTCCGGCAATAGTTTTTCTAAGCTTGATCAAATTATCCATTATTTCCTGTGTTTTGCCTCCGGAAACGCGCCGAGCTTCATTGGCCAGCTCTTGAATTTTTTTAACCAAATCAATTTCCTGGCTTTCTATTGTCCTTACATTGTTTAACAAGTCAATATTCACTCCTAATAAATCTTTATTCTTTTTATCCAAAGCTTTAAGATCAACCAACACTTCACCGCTCGGTCCAGAGTGTAAATCACCATAAAAATAAGTTACTTTGTCCAAAACATAAGGTATGCCAGGACCATAAGTATCGGGTAATTTAATTAAGCGAGGTGTTTTAGTCAAAATAACTCTTCCAGGTTTTTTAGTAATTCCTTCTTCAACTTCTTTTATGGACATCTTTATATATCCATCTTCAACTTTAATATCATCAGCAGGCGTAGCTTCTAAAGACACTTTTCCTAGTTTCCATTGTCCGCCTTGATAATAAGTGATTAAATTCCCATTTTCGTAATTACCGGGATTAAAATCCCTAAAACCCTCTCGCTGTTGAGAAGGATCGTTTTCTTGATTTGAATTTCCAGGAGCTAAACGGATCATATATTTATTATTTAATTATAATCCGGACAAGACTTTTTTTAAATCGTTTGTATAATTTTCTAAAATCTTACTCACTGTTTCTTTAAAATTCGGAACGGCTTGATTCCAAAAATTCCACCACTGTTCATCTGTAGTGTCAGGATTATCAACCATGGACATCATGCTTTCAGCCTTTTCCTCTTCTAATAAAGGCATAAGTGTAGCGCCGATTCTTCTTTGAGCCTCAATCACAAATTGTGGCAAAAATTCTTCTTGATTTTCCGGAGTTAAGTCATCAAAACCATTTTGTTTTAAAACTTCTAAGATATATGATTCTAAAAAATTTAATTGTTGTTTTTCTTCTACCATAAAATTTTAATTAAATAATTTATTAAATAATTATATTAATTTAGCCTAACTTTCTCTGTCATTGCGAGCGGTTCACTGTCATTGCGAGGAGCGGAGCGACGAAGCAAACTCGTTATTACTAGAACCGACGAGATTGCTTGGCTACGCTCGCAATGACAGCAACACTTGCGCTCGCAATTACATACTATATTATACACTAAAAATAATTTATTCACAATAAAAAAACTCTCATCAAGAGAGTTGCGTATTAATTGTTTTGCTTTTATTTTTTAGTTACTGTTTGCCTGTCCGAATCATGGTATTTAACTTCACTTACCACTACCATATTACTGCCTGTTAATCGCTCTTGAATACTGGCCATCGAACTATAATCTGCCAAATTAACTTCCAATCTTGTTATGTCTTCATGCAAAGCATAAACTTGCTTTTCCAAGTCCTGAATTTTATATCCGCTGGAAGCCGTGGTAGCAGTCTTAACAATATATGCAGAGCCAAATAAAATTATAATTAAAAGCAAAACCACGCGCGTGGCCATGCAACTTAGCCAACTTGGCAAGCGGAAAGAAAACAAAGACTGAATAAAATAGCGATATTGCATTTGTACTTTGCGTTTAAAGGACATAGGTTTATACTTGTAAAATTCTTAATTTGGCGCTTCTGGATCTAGGATTTTTCTTAACTTCCTGGAATGAAGCGGTAATTGGTTTTTTAGTTATAATTTTGGCATCTTTCTGTTTTTGAAAAAATCGTTTGACAATTCGATCTTCCAAAGAGTGAAAGCTTATGACTGCCAGGCGCCCTTCCGGAGCCAATATATCCAATGCTTGAGGCAATGCTTGTCTTAATGCTTCAAGCTCGTCATTGACTTCAATGCGCAAGGCTTGGAAAACTTTAGTGGCCGGATGAATATGGCCCAGATACGGAATATCCTTGTCTGTATTTAATTTTTCTCTATATACCTGTAAAATAATTTCTACTAATTGTCCTACTTTTTCAATTGTTTGTTTTTTTCTGTGGATAACTATATTATCAGCAATATCTTGATAAAACTTTTCTTCGCCATAACGCCTTAACACATTTGACAGATCTTCATTTGAATAATTATTTAGCACGCTCTGAGCGGTTTTCTCTGAATTAACATCATAACGCATGTCCAGCACCTCATCTTGATTTTGAAAACTGAATCCGCGGTCTCTTTCCGAAAACTGCTGGCTAGACCAGCCCAGATCCATCAATATCGCATTCACCTGACCAAAGTCCTGGCCATGGACAATTTTTTTTAAATTAACGAAGTTATCTCTGACTGCAATAAATCGATCCTCAAATTCATATAAAAACCTTTTTGCTCTTAAAACAGCTTCTACATCAGCATCAATTCCCAATAATTTTCCTTTTTTACCTAATTTTTCTAAAATAGCACGGGCATGTCCGCCGTCGCCCAAGGTACAGTCAACCACGTTCATGCCGGGCTTTAACTGCAAGTTGCTAATCACTTGTTGTAATAGTACAGGTTCATGCTTCATATTCTAGATTCCTAACTCCCCCATTCTTTCCGCTATTTCACTGCTTTGTTTCTCGGTTTTAGTTTTATAGTTATTCCATATTTCATCATCCCAGATTTCCAAGCGGTTGAATAATCCAGCTACTATTGTATTTTTCTTTAAACCTGCGAACCTGCGCAAATATTCAGGCAATATGATCCGACCTTGCTTGTCCAATTTTACATCCATTGCGCCGGCCAGCATTAGGCGGGCAAATGCCCTGGCTTTGGCCTGGCTAAACGGCAAGCCAGCTAGCTTTTCGGCCAGTACTTGCCATTCTGTTCCAGTGTATAAAAACAAGCACTTATCAAGTCCGTGTGTGACCACGGCTCCTTTAGCCAAATCACGCCTAAATTTGACTGGTATGGCCAGCCTTCCTTTATTGTCTAGGTTGTGGCTATATTCACCGATGAACATGTATAGAGCTTAAACAACTGGAAAAATTTTGAGGTTTTTCTAAAAATTCCCCACCTTTCCCCACTACAATCCATTTTACACCACTTCTCCATCCTGGTCAAACACAAATAGCCACAGTTATCCACAGATTTTGGTAATTAAATCTAATTAACAAAAAAATCGCCCGACTTGATTCTTGGACGATTCTTAATAGGTGTTCTTGCTATCGCTAGGAGTAGCCTGCCCGCTAGGCAGGCCTGCATATTCACAATGACTTAAATTTTAAACCACCGATCAATTTCTGCCAACTTTGTTTTAATTCCTAATTCATGCTCAATCCTCTGCAACACAACTTCAGACTGGTCAATTTCTCCATGATTTAAAATCACTTGTTTAGGCGCTACCTTGGTGTTACCCAACCAATCTAAAATTTTAGATTGATCAGCATGAGCTGACAAAGCACCGATGGCGCGCACTTTACATTTAACTGGTATTTTTTCTTTCATTATTTTTACTTGCGATACTCCATCCAATATTTGCCGACCCAATGTACCATTAGCTTGGTATCCGATAAATAATAATGTACTGCTGTTGTCTGACAAATGGCGCATTGCATGATGCAAAATTCTACCGCCATTCATCATGCCGGCTCCGGCAATAATTATTTTTGAGCCAGGCACCTGATTAATGCTTTTTGATTGTTCCACGGTTTCAGTAAAAGTTAAACCCGGGAAATTAAATAGGTCGTCATCGGCTTGATATAATTTTCTGGCTTCTTGATCATAATATTTAGGAAAACGACGATATACTTCGGTGGCTTTGATTGCGAGCGGGCTGTCTAAAAATATGGGCACGCGCGGCAAAACTTTTTTTCTGTCAATTAATTCGTTTAATAAATATAATAATTGCTGGGTACGTTCTAAAGCAAAAGAAGGTATCATTAATGTACCACCACGACCAAGGGCTTCAACAATCATACCTTCAATTATTTCTTCTCTTTGTTGGTTGGTTTTGGCTTCATGAATACGTCCACCATAAGTTGATTCGCAGACCACCAGGTCTAGTCCATTGGGTAAATTTTCGGTCTCTCTTAAAATTGGCACATCACAATTGCCCACGTCGCCAGAAAATATTACATGTTTACCACCAGCTTCTATCTCCACAAAAGCTGATCCAAAAATATGTCCTGCATCATGAAAAGTAAACTTTGCTTTGTTTTTAATGATAGTAGCTGAACCATAGTCAGTTATCTTAAACTGTTGCAAGCAAGCTGATACATCTGTACTATCATACAAAACCGGATCGCTGTGATGTTTGTAATTTTGTTGCATGACATGCAAAGCGTCTTCTAAAATTAATTTGGCTAAATCGGCAGTAGCAGTAGTAGCATAAATTGGACCTTGATAACCGGCTTTAATTAATAATGGCAGACGACCAATGTGATCAAGGTGGGCATGAGTAATAATCACACAATCTAATTCCATTGGATTAAAACTAAATTCCTCCAAATTCTGCTGTTCGGTTTTTTTACCACCCTGAAACATTCCGCAATCAATCAAAAATTTTTCTTGTTCAGTTTTTACCAAACTGCACGATCCGGTGACTTCACCAGCCGCACCATGAAAAGATATTTTCATAAAAATTTGTATTAATACTTTTATATTCAACTTAAATTAGTCAGATCTGTCATTGCGAGAAGTGTGATAACATTGTCATTGCGAGGAGGAGCGGAGCGACGACACGGCAATCTCGTTGGTTCTAGTAATAACGAGATTGCTTCGCTACGCTCGCAATGACAGAGATGCCTATTATCTATATCCACTAATTTAAAAAACTTAGTATGAATTCTATTATTTTAAAGTATAGCACAACTATACAAAACCGCAATTTTTTGCTACAATAATTTCAACTATGAGACGCGACATAATAAAAGACGTTGAAATCAAAGAACCGCCTTTGGAAGAAATTACCCGCAAATATACTGCCTTTTCTGTCATAAAACGCAGTTGCGTGGGAGGTTGCGGTTGTTTTATTATTTTTATAGTAATTATTGTATTGCTATTAAAATATGCTCTTGGCGTGGGCCCTCAACAAGTATCGGCCATACCAAGCGATTTTCCAGCCGAGATACCGATTTATGATAAAGAACATATTGAAACAATTACTTATGTATCCGGTGAATATAAAAATAGAGTAATTGAGGTATCGGCTATTTTTCCAAAATTAATTTTAACTCCTTTAATTTCGGTTTTGGAAAAAGATCAAATGGTTGAGCCAGGCAAGGACAAACTTTCCATTTACAAAAATATGTGGAATATAGTTAACTCGCCGGTGAGTGATAAGCGGAATATTATTAAAGTAGAATGGAAAAACTTAAATGCTGATTTAAAATTTCTGTATTCATATTATCAAAGTATGCTTCTAAGATATGATTATGTAATCACTCCTGAAAGTGATACTGATACTCAAAAAGGATTCTCTTTCAAAAAACAAAGCATAGCTGGATCATTTTACACCCAAACCGACCAAAACAACTCCGGAACCAATGTAGCCAATTTGATAGTTAATTATTATCCACAAACAAATACAAGCACTCCTGCTTATTAATCAAACCTTCATGCTCTCGCGCATCTTAAACGGACAATCCAAAAGCGTAACAGGCGCGGCAATTTTAATTTCATGTACTGCTTTGGCTAGCCGTCTGGTCGGGCTGTTTCGCGAACGTATGTTCGCCCACCACTTCCGCGCTTCTGAAATTATGGATGCATATTATACAGCCTTCAAGATGCCTGATATGGTGTATAATCTTTTAATTGTAGGCGCAATTAGCGCTGGCTTTATACCGATTTTTACCAAGTTGATGACCAAGCAAAATCAAGAATCGGCTTGGCGGTTAGCCAGCAATATTTTAAATATTTTAGGCAGTCTGGTATTTTTATTAACCATACTAGGCATAATTTATATGCCCAAATTAATCCCATACTTGGCGCCTGGATTTGATCAAAGTACAACTCAATTGGCGGTTAGCTTCGGCCGTATCATGTTCATTTCCATGTTATTGCTAAGCATATCAATGATTATGGGAACAATACTACAATCTTTGCGCAGTTTTTTAATTTTTTCCATTGCCCCGATATTCTATAATGTAGGAATAATTTTTGGCGTTGTTGTGCTTGTTCCATATTTTGGAATTAAGGCTTTGGCCTGGGGTGTTGTATTAGGGGCCTTAATTCATCTTATTATGCAGACTTATGGCGCTTATGCACAAGGCTATCGTTGGAAACCAGTATTTGATTTCAGAGACAAAGAAACTTTATTGGTGGGAAAATTAATGATACCGCGCACTTTGAGTCTAGCAGTCAGCCAAATTAATATTGTAATATTTACAATAATGGCTTCTTTGCTCCCGGTGGGCAGTATAGCCATTTTCAACTATGCTAACAATCTTCAGGGCGTGCCAACAGGCATAATAGGCATCCCATTTGCTTTGGCTGTGTTTCCGGTTCTATCTGCAGCAGTTGCTGAGAACGATGAAAAAAAATTTATAAAACACTTGTCCATATCCATCAGACAAGTATTATTCTTGGTGGTTCCAATTTCATTGATCTTTTTATTACTACGCGCTCAAATTGTCAGAGTTGTATTAGGAAGCGGAGCTTTTACTTGGTCAGACACCATTAATACGGCTGATACTCTGGCTTTTTTTGTTTTAAGCTTATTCGCTCAATCTTTAATTCCTTTATTCTGCCGGGCTTTTTATGCTTTGGAAAACACTAAAACTCCTTTTGTGATTGCTATTATTTCTGAACTGGTAACCATTATTGCGGCTCTATTATTAATGAAGTCATTGGGCGTGGCCGGTCTTGCTTTGGCTTTTTCCATTGGCGCCATATTAAACTTATTTTTACTGGCCGGAAGTCTGCGTGGCATTACTGGTTCTTTTGAAGAGCATAAATTATTTTCTTCATTCTGGCGAATTGCTTTTGCAGGATTAGTCATGGCTTCTGTGGTTCAATACTTAAAATATCCTTTGGCTCTGCAATTTGACCAAAATTATTTTATCGGCATTTTTTTACAAGGCCTGATCGCTGGTGTAGTCGGACTATTTGTTTATTGTTTTATTTGCTATTTATTAAGAGTGCCTGAATTTCTACAATTTAAAGATAGTTTTAAAAGAAAATGGTTACGCCTGCGAAAAGTGGAAATCAAAGAGAGCGTTGATTTGAAAAATTAAATGAATTACCCCGCAACAAGCTGACGGGGAATATTCAGATTTAATCTACAAATTTCCAAACAAAAAATCATCCTGTTGGGATGTTTTTTAAATTAGGGGCGTGCAATATTGCACATTTTAGCGGTTTTGTCAAGCTATATGCCCTTGCCAAAAACCTGGATTGGCTCTATAATAAGGCTAATAACTTTAATATCCATACCATATGCGATCAATCAAAATCTATTTAGTCCTTATCGCCTTTATTTTGTTGATTCCCGGTATTAGTCAGGCCAGAGACCCGAACGCTATTATCCCCACCTCAACCAAAATAGAATATGATGAGCATATAATAAAATGTACTACTAAAGAAAGCTGGGTTGATATATATTGCATTGAAAAAATAATTACTGCAAATAAAGCCGACTTGTCTCTGTGCGACTATTCTTTTAATCCAAGTAATAAATTTCATTCTGACCAAAGCACTGGCACTAGAGATGGATGTTATGATGATGCTTTGAAAATAATAAAACCAAATTATAGCTGTGATGAATTAAGATCTTCTAATAATCGAAGGTGGTGCTATCTAGAAAGATGTAAAACCACTCCTTGTTGCAACAAAATTGATGATATATTCAAAGATGAACGATCTTATTGCAAAGCCAAAGTAGCCGTTGCTACCCAGGATACCGACCTATGTCTTAAAACAGGTAATTTTTATTGTATAGAAGCCTTATTTAAAGACAGAAAAACAAGTTTACCAAATGACACCTGCAAAGATATACTACCCCAGCAAGAAAAAACCAGATGTATAGATTTTTTAGTGCAAAAAAATCAGGACCCAACTCCTTGCTATTATTTTAAAACTGATAGTGAAAATTTTGGTTATTGTATAAAATTATTATTAGATGAAAAAAAATGTAATTTAATAAAAAATGACCTGTTAAAAGACCATTGTTATGATTATATATCCAGTAAAACCAAAAACTACCAGCTTTGTAGTCGAATTAAAACTCTTTGGCTTAAACAAAATTGTAAAACAAAACAATATAATTACTTGATAGATGGATACAATACTAGCATTCACGAAATCATAGTCAATTTGGTTTTTCTTATAGCCCTCTATATACTATATTTAGCAATCAGAAAAAAAGAAGGTCTATTTTTCTTAATTCCAGCAACTGGAATGAGTATGGTAATTACTTTGTTGTGTAAAATAATTCCTGACATTTTTCACTTAGCCTTAAAAACTGTACCGAAAACCGCCCCCCCAATATATGAAACGATAATAATTTTTGGCTTAAGAATTACCGATCTCTGGATTCTTGGAAGTACTTATGCATTTTCTTCTATTATCCCATATAAATGGATGTCCATTCTACTGGTAAACATACTCGGATTCTTACTGTTGGCAATTCTATCATACATACCAAGAAAAACATTATCCAACGAAAAATTACTAATATCGTTAGTTGTATTGTGGATTGTCACGCATGTATTATTGGGCTTTATGACCTTATTTGCCTTTGCTGCGGCATCAATTTAATTAAAAACATGAACAAAAACCTTCGCAACTTCTGTATAATTGCACATATTGATCATGGCAAATCCACGCTGGCTGATAGGTTTTTAGAATTAACCAATACAGTGGAAAAAAGAAATATGAAATCCCAACTTCTTGATTCAATGGAGCTTGAGCAAGAACGCGGAATTACCATTAAACTTACACCGGTAAGAATGAAATATCAAAACTATATTTTGAATTTAATTGATACTCCGGGCCATGTGGACTTTAATTATGAGGTATCCCGATCACTTGCCGCAGTAGAAGGCACTATACTGCTCGTGGATGCAACCCAAGGCGTTCAAGCCCAGACAATAGGCAATCTTTATTTGGCCATAGAGCAGGATCTGACCATTATTCCGGTGATCAACAAAATTGACATGCCTTCGGCTGACATTGATAAGGTAAAACAAGAAATAATCCACTTGATCGGATGCAGGGAACAAGACATCTTGTTATGTTCAGCCAAAACCGGCCAAGGCGTGGAACAGTTATTGGAAGCGATTATTAAACAAATACCTGCTCCGCCTGACAATACAGGCCGTACTAGCCGAGCCATGATTTTTGATTCTCATTATGATGATTACCGTGGCGTGATTGCCTCGGTCAGAGTATTTGACGGAGAATTGTGCAAGGGAGATAAAATCAATTTTTTTGGTACGCAAAAAGATGCTGAAATTTTAGAGATTGGATATTATACTCCTAAGTTTAAACCCAGTGAAAAGATATTAAATGGTGAAATCGGATATGTTGTTACCGGCCTTAAAGACTTAAAACAATGCCGTGTTGGAGATACTATCGCAGCCTCCGGCTCCGGAGCCAAAGCCCTACCAGGATACCGAGAAGTAAAACCCATGGTTTATGCTGGAATCTTTCCAAAAGAAGGCGGTGATTATGAACAACTGCGCGAAGCTTTGGACAAATTAAAATTAAGTGACTCTTCTCTGGCTTATGAACCAGAAAATTCTCTGGCTCTGGGCTTTGGCTTTCGTTGCGGTTTTTTAGGCCTTCTACACTTGGATATTTTCCAAGAACGATTGCGCCGTGAGCATGGCTTAAATATAATTGTAACTGTGCCTAGCGTGGCCTACAATATAACCGAAACTAATGGACAAAAAAAAGTCATACATAGTCCTCAAGAACTGCCCGATGCCAGCCGAGTTGGCGAGATAATGGAACCATGGATGAAACTTGACCTTATTACTCCAAAAGAATATATAGGCAATATTATGAACTTGGTAATTGATAAAAAAGGACGCTACTTAAATACTGAGTATTTGAGCACTGGCAATGACCAGCGAGCCATGTTGCATTATGAAATTCCTCTAGCCTCGCTTATAACCGATTTTTATGATAAACTAAAAACTACGACCTCCGGATATGGCTCAATGAACTATGAATTTAATCAGTACGAAAAGACAGACGTGGTTAAGCTGGATATTTTGGTGGCCGAAGACCAGGTTGAGGCATTAGCCACACTGGTTTGGCGTGATGATGCCTTTAAAATTGGTAAAAAAATTGTAGAAACCCTTAAAAAAACTTTACCGCGCCAACAATTCGTTTTAAAAATCCAAGCCGCTGTTGGCGGAAAAATAATTGCCTCCGAAAGACTATCTGCCATGCGTAAAGATGTGACTGCCAAATTATACGGCGGTGATGTTACTCGCAAAAGAAAACTATTGGAAAAACAAAAAAAAGGCAAGAAAAAAATGCTGTCCATTGGCAAGGGCAAGGTCGACATACCCAATAGTACTTATATGGCTGTATTAAAAAGATAACAACATTATCATGAAACCAAAAACATTTAAAAAAATCTGGATTGTAATCTCCTTATTGGCAATAATAGCCATGATCTTCTTTACAATCCTTCCTGCTTTTTATTAATTTCTGAACATTCACTCCACGGTCCGGGATCTAACGTAGCATTGTTTCATTATCATCCCGACCAAAATTATAAGAATAAATTTATGAAATTATTAAAAAAATATCAACTAGATATTATATTTTTATTTTTTGCCTTAATTTTAATAGTCTGGACTGTTTTTTACATCTTAAAAAATTTGGGACAAGATCCGCATGACTATGAATGGCTTGTTTCCGGACCGCTCTTACTGTTTTATTTAATATTCTCTCTGTGCATGCGCGCAAAAATCAAATTATCAGAACGAAAAAATTTAACTGGCAAAAGCCTGGTCTATTGGATAATTTTAGGCGTAGCTTTATTTAATAGTTATGCCACTCCAATTTCTGCTCGCGATTATTGGTCAGTTAATGCGTTCTTCCTGGCTTTTACCTTATTATTGGCTGATTCATATTGGGATTTTAAAGACATAAAACTAAAAAAATCTTTATGACCACATGGAATATTCTGTCGGACGCGCCAGCAGAATTCTACAATCAACATCCCGAACTCCCACCGATTGTGGCCAGGCTTCTTTGGAATCGCGGACTGCGGGAGCAATCTCAAATTGATGAATTCTTAAATCCTGATTATTTGCAAGATCTGCATGATCCTTTTTTATTTAATGACATGAAAAAAACAGTTAAAATTATTTTTGAAGCCATTAAAAAACAAAAAAATATTGTAGTGCATGGCGATTATGATGCAGATGGAGTATGCGCGGCCGCAATAATTATTAACTGCTTAAAAAAACTTGGAGCAAAAAACGTAAGCGTATTTCTTCCGCATCGAGAAATTGACGGCTATGGAATTAATCTTAATACGGTAGAAGAATTAATTAAGCAAAAAACCGATTTGATTATAACCTGCGACTGCGGAATCAGCAATTATGATGAAATCAAAGCTATTAAACAAGCTAGTTTGCAAGTAATCATTACGGACCATCATTCTATTCCGGATAAGATACCCAAAGCTGACGCTATTATCCATCCTAAGATGCCCAAAGAAAAATATCCTGACAAAGGGCTTGCCGGTGGAGGCGTGGCTTTTAAGCTAATTCAAGCTTTGCTCAAATATGATAAAGAAAAAAATCAAACTCTACCTGATGGAGACTTGCACGAAGGCTTTGAAAAATGGTTGCTGGATCTGGTCGCCCTAGCCACTGTTGGCGATATGGTTCCCTTGTTGGGAGAATCCCGCACATTAGTACACTACGGACTTATTGTTCTGAATAAAACACAGAATATCGGATTGCTTGAATTGTTTAAAACAGCTAGTCTATCTGACGAAAAACGAAAATTAAAAAGAAAATTGGATACCAGAAGGCTTGGCTTTCAAGTCATACCGCGCTTAAATGCGGCCGGGCGAATGGATCACGCCAACACAGCTTTTGCCTTGCTCATGGCCCAAACCCAAGAACAAGCTATTGACCTGGCTGGACAATTAAATCAAAATAATCTGGATCGACAAAAACTTACTGAAAAATTAGTAACTCAAGCAAAACAACAGATAATTGAAACCGGACAAACAGATAGTGCTATGATTTTTATTAGCGGTAATGATTGGCCCACAGGCATTCTGGGCCTGGTAGCCAGCCGGCTAAAAGACTGCTACTACCGGCCGGTCTTGGCCATGTCCATGACAGACGAAATCATCGCTTCGGGCCGAAGCATTGCAGAATTTAATATGATAGAAGCTTTGCAATCCATGCCTGAATTTTTTGATAAATTCGGCGGTCATCCACAGGCGTGCGGATTAACTTTAAAAGACAGCCAACAATTGGAAGAATTTAAACAGGCAATGGTTAAAAAAGCTCAAAAAATTATTGGAAATAAAAAAATAATTCCTGAAATTATGATTGATGCCCAAGTCAGCTTAGAAGAAGTTGACTGGAATTTATACGATCTCCTACAAAAATTTGAACCGTTTGGCCAAGCCAATGAAGAGCCTAAATATACTGCCAGTGAATTAACCATAACTGGCGTTGAACCGGTTGGACAAGATGGCAAGCATCTGCGCTTAATGGTTAAACATAATTCGCATACTGTGCGCAAGACGATCGGCTTCGGCTTGGGCGATTGCACACGCCATCCGTCTGATTGGAAAAAAAATTTAAAGCCTGGCGATAAAATTGATATGGTATTCACTATCGGCGTAAACGAGTGGAATGGCAATCGTGAACTGCAACTTACAATAGAAGATATTAAAAAACACGAATAGTATTAATACTATTCGTGTTTAATCAGTGTTATTGACGTTATTTCAATTCTTTTTCCAGCTTACACCATCTTTTCTTCAATTCCTTGATCAATTTGGCCTTCATATCCACGGCCATTTCTTTTTTGCCTGCATATTCGGCCACGGCTCTCTCTACCAAAGCATCATACATTTCCCTGGTAGGCCCGTCTAATTGTTCAAGGCTGTCCTTTAATTCCTTAAACAAAACATCGGCATGGCTTAATAATTTTTCGCGCATTTCTTTTCCCTTTGGAGTGGCGTTCAGCCACATTAATAATGCACCCAAGGCCCCGCCTAAAACAAGACCTTTTTTAAATTTACCCATAGATTTTTGTTTAACTGGGACTATTTATGTACCCTTGATTCAACACCATCTATTGTATACTATTTAGCCCTCACAATCAACACCGGCCGTATCAGTTCCGACTTCTGTTCCAAAACCTGGAACAGCTGCGCTAGTACTTAAAGTTTTTGCGCATTCATCAGGAGTTGTTGTAAAGCTACTACAAACTGCTGACTTAACAGCTTCCGGAGTTCGAGAAACTTGGACTTGGGTACCATTAATTACCAAAGTTGGCGAACCGCCCACTTGGTAATTTGTATTTGCTTCACCATGAACCAAATATACCGGATAGTTACCGCTTAACCAAGTTGATTTGTCATTGTATTTTTCCGTGGTTTTGTACTGACTGTCAGTTGCCTTAATGCAGGCATTCATTTTACTTTCATCAATTTGAGCGGTTTTTAAACACGCGCTATAATCATCTTTGCCTGTAAAACAAGTAGCATAAGCCAGGTATTTATCATTTTGTTCTTTTTGAATACAATATTGGCGATCATTTTCATCAATCTCTTTTTTACCATGCATTATGTATGAAACCCACTTAACATCCATGTCAGCTTTTGATTTTAATAGTTCCATTACCGGTAAAAATGCTTTTTGCATTTGCAAGCCGTATGGACAATATGACATAATAAACAATTCAACTTTAGGCTTATCAGTTTTCGTAACCTCAACAGCCACAGGTTGTTGTTGGTCAACAATATTGGTAGCAGTAGCGGTTGAAGTGCTTGTATTACTGCCGGCATCATCTGAATCACCACGCAGGTAAATCACTCCCATTATAATAAAACCAATTGTACAAATAGCCAAAATCCCGGCCACGGCCCCCACTAACAAAGCGCTCCTTGGTTGCAAACTTGCAAAAAAAGTTTTTTTCTCACTCATAGTGCTTATTATTAAATTAACAAAGAATAAACATATACTAACTTGCTAATTGATAGTTTATCAATAATAGCGTTATCTAATTTTACCTTATTGCAAATATTAGTCAAGTCCACTGTTAAACTGTGTTCATCATGATCTGTCGGCGTTATATCAACCATTTTTTTTTGATCTAAAAATGAAAATCTTGACTTTGGATAGGTCTGTGGAAAAAACATTACCACTTCTGCCAGGCGCATAATTTTAGACAAATAATAGCTATTATACAGCCTGATAAAATAACTTAAAAAGTCTACTAGCTCAACAGGCCGGTAATAAGTAACAGCCAAAGGCGTGTCCGGATTTTTCCTTTTCCATTCAAGTATCTTGCCACCTGCTCCCAAAAAAGGACAATGCAAATGCACCAAGTCATAACTGCTAAAATTCTCTATGGCCTGGATAATGCTCTGCATGCCTTGGTATTTATATGAAGGCGCTTTGCCGGCAGGGCCTCCTGCCTTTCCGCTTATTTTTTCTTTTTCCCTGCGCTTGGCTTGGCTATATTGCAGAGTGGTGATGATTGATTCAATTCCATACTTGCTCAATTGCTCTACTGTTTCAAAAGCATCCATTTTAATATCATCAAAATATTCAAAAGTTGAAGGAACAATGTGAGCTATTCTCATAGAAATACGGTTTATTTTATATTTTCTTTCAAAACCATGCTTGTAATGTGCACATTTGATGATGGCAAACGGCTGAATAACCAATTTTCCAAATTGATCAGCCAATTAATCAATCTTTTAAAAATAAAAAAAATCCGACCACGATCTTTATCATATTCCTTAAAAAATTGTTCGTTATTCATTTGATCTTGTCTGGTCCGCCTGCATGATCTATCCATGGCCAAAAAAACAACCAAGTCCAGCCACTGCCCTAAACAATGACTACTATATCTAGACTGTATAATCTCAAAACCATGATTGATCAAAAGATCTTTCAGGCTTTGTCTGGAAAATTTATGAATATGGCCAGCGTATCTTTCAGTCAAATCAGATTTTATTTTTATTTTCTTCAGCCAATACCACAATGACAATTTGTCTGCTTCGCAAGGGACAAAACAATGCAAGATCCCGTCTTTTTTTAATATGCGCTTGGCCTGAGCAAGCATGGTCCTCGGATCTTCAACATGTTCTAATACATCAAAAATCAATACGGCTTGAAAATAATTATCTTCATAGGGAAGGCTCTGCGCTTGGGACAGGTCATATTGCACGCCGTCTCTGTATTGATCCGCTCTGGACAAAGCTGAAGTGCTGATATCACAGCCGCTATATTGCAAATCAGATCTATATTTTTTGATGGCTCTAATAAACTGCCCGGCTCCGCATCCAATTTCCAATACCATATCCCCTGCTTTCAAATGCGACAAGGCTGATAGCGCCTGATGTAAACGAAAACTAGTGGAATCTGTCCACCTCTTTTTGGCAGTTCCCTGCCCCCAAATTGATTGTTCGTAGTCAAAAGACATCCCCTATATTTTAAACCTTTTTATAAACATCTTCAAGCTTGCCAATATGCCCCTGCCAACTATACTTGCGGATAGCGTCTTCTCTTCCACGCTGTCCCATTATTTGCTTTTGTTCATCTGGCAAAGATAGAAATTTCTCTAATTTTTCTGCCAAATCCTCAACCGAACCTGATTTAAATATAAAACCCGTATGTCCATCTTGCACTCGCTCGCGCACTCCAGGAATATCACTGGCCACCACAGGACAAGAACAGGATAAAGCTTCAATCGCCACCAATGAAAATGATTCGCCACTGTCTGAACTAACAACCAAGCAGTCAGCCAATGAATAATACTTTGATAATTGTTCACGATCATTGCAAAAACCGCAAAATAAAATTCTATCTTGAATATTTAATTCCTTGGCCATTTTTTTATATTTCTCCAAATCATAACCTCCTCCAACCACAAGAACTATTGGCTGTTCATCTTTAATTTTAATCAGAGCATGCAGTAATAAATCAAAACGCTTAAAGGGCAATAAATTGCCAACAAATAAAATCTTGGGCTTGTACTTAAATCTATCCGGTATTTTATTATCAAAATCACAGTCCTCAACTGCGCGCGGTTTAAATACTTGAGTATCCACGCTATTATATATTTCCACTAATTTTTCCTTCTTGACATGAATTTTGAATTCAGTTTGATTAAAATGATCTTTGTCCACGCAGATAACCTGCTCGGCTCCGGCCAGAATCTTTCTAGCCCAAACCAAATCGCAAACTGATTTTATATAGCTCTGCCATCCACTTACTTGCACATCCATATGATAAGTAATAACGTATTTTTGTTTAAATAATTTACTAGCCAGCCAAGCTAAATGTGCACTGCCATAAAAAGGAAAATGCAGATGAACAACATCAAAACCTTTTAATTTCCATAGCAATTGCGGCATCCAAGCCGAATTGGCAGACTTTAAATATGGACGTATATAAACGAGCTTAAAATTACAATCAATATCAAAACGGCTATCCTGATACTGAGGCGTGAACACGGTTACATCGTGCCCCTTGATAGACAGCCTTTGCGCCTCCTCAAAACATACCTGCCCCGTCCCTCCTACGCGAGGAGGAAAAGTGGATACCATATGCGCTATTTTCATAAAAATCTAATTATTACACTAATAATATAAAACCATAAAAAAAGGCTTTGGTCAAACAGAAAAAGGCTCTATAATATTAATGGTGGTGCATAACTAAAACATGGTACTGTAGTTAGGATGTGTCAATTTTACTTATGCAGGTATGTTTAAATGTAATTATTGTGGTTGTGGTATCACAGCAGAACATCATACTAAATATATTAAGGCTAAAAACAAAGTTAAAGGTTATGATTATTACCACTGTACCCATAAGAAAAAAACTATTGTTTGCAGACAAGGATCAGTAGAAGAAAAGGAGATAACCAAAAATATTACTAAAAAACTGGAAAAGTTAGAAATGCACCCACTATTTTTACAGTGGAGTTTGGATTATTTGGATAGTCAAAAAAGTAAAACAAAACAAGAAAACAAAGTAATTGATAATAGCCGAGATGATAAAGTTAAAGAGTTAGAAAGCAATTTATCTGAATTAACTATGATGAGAGCCAGAGGATTATTGGATGATGACGAATTTTTGAAAGAAAAAAAGAATCTTAAAAAACAAGTTGAAAAATTTAATAGTAAAGATAGTAAACAAAAAACCGAGGAAGAAATTATTGAACTAACTAAAGAAAAGTTTATTTTTTCTGCTTATGCTCTGAAAAAGTTTAAAGACGGTGATAAAACTAAGAAAAAACAGGTACTTAATAATCTAGGTTCGAACCGAGTAATTGAAGACAAAAAAGTGCTAATTACAGTCAATAATTGGTTGCTTCCTATTTATGACAACGCTCAAAAGTTAAATGCTAAAATGAGAGGGTTAGAACCGTTGAATTTTGGCTTAACAAAAAGAAAAAACGAGGCTTTAACCTCGCTCAATCTCTCTTGGCTCGGGCACCGGGATTCGAACTTCTTAAAACCCTACATAAAAACCATAGCCCATTTGCTAAATTCCAATAAAATTAACTTTTTTCTATTGGACAATATATTGGACAATAACTAATTCTAATCAAGGCATGCGATAAATAAATATTGACTGCCCTGCTCGATCCACCAAATTATTCTTGTTAAAATATTTTTCTTTTTGTTTCACTGAAACCCTGGTTTGATAAATATGTGCTGAAATGGCCACATAAGATCCTGAAGCAGGCAGATTGTCCTTATCAACAAGATAAGCCCGATATGCATTGCCCAGGTAGTAGGCTGGCGGAGCATTGGTAAACAAATCAGCATAAATAATACCAACATGATTTTCCTGCCTCCATTGCGCCAATCTTTTAATATCTTGCCCACCCCAATCATAATTGGAATCAACCGCAACAACATAACCATACTTACTGCCACCGGCTAGAATATTATAATAACTAATATAATAAGGAAAACTTAATAAGCTAACTAATACACCAATTATAATTAAACTGACCATAACCTGGCTAACTTGAAGCAGGCCTGGCGCGCGATCCTGCCATCTATCAGACAATAATTTGGCGCTTAGTAATAAGATAATAAAAATGCTTGGTAAAATATAGCGCAAGCCCATCTGCAAATTAAAATACCAAGCCAGAGCCATAAAAAACAAAGCATAAACAAAAAACAAAACAAACAATAAATCTGGCAGTTTCTTTTTAACACAATCAGCTATCAGCCCGATCAATCCCAACAAAATTAAACACAACACGGCCAAAGGTATTTTAGTTAAAATCAAAATCGGATAATATTTCCAACCCGCTCCCTGCAAGCCATAAACATCTCCCATAAAATACAACTGTTGCTGTTCTGACAACCCGGCTCTTCTGATGCTCATGCTTACTCCTAATAAATATTGAGCTGTGGCTCTGGAAAATAAATTGCCTTGGTTTAATTGTAAAATAAAATGACGGCTTACTTTTTCATAATCACTATTACCAGGCAAAAGATGAATGACCTGTCTGATGGTATCAATTCTATCCATTCCATGTACGTGTGGAATATAATAAATTGAAATTATTGAGATGCTAACCAATGACATGATGGCTATGGACAAAAGATAATTCCACCATAGCGGACGGCAAAACTTTTTACTTAATATATATATCAATCCACCAGTGAATAAAACTGGCAACAAAACCAAAGAAGATGATTTGGCCAATAAAGATAAGCTCAAAAATAAAGTAGCTAGTAAAAACCCGCTGATAGAGCTTTTTTTGTTAGTTATTTGCCAGATAAAAGCTGAAAACCATATAATGGCCAATATCTGCAATAAGGCAGTTGCAAAATCTAAAATAACTAATGAACCATGCGATAGGCTCAAAGGCAGAATACAAATTAAAAGCAAGCCCAAAAAAGCAGATCTTTTACACCAAAATTTACTCAAAGAAAAAAACAAAAATAATAATAACAAGCCGTTAAATAACATCATGGCCAGTCTGGACCAAAATAATATCCGATCAGAATCATTATTGCTCCCAAACAAAAATAATCGGCCCCAATCCCATTGGTTATTTTCTATCTCTGCTTGATGAGAAAAAGCAAAATGTTCATAAGGATAATTGCCAAGACCATACTTGGCTATCGGGATATCCAATATCTGTGGCAAAGAAGGGTTAATAAACAGCAGAGGCAAGGCAACCACATTTTTAATTAAAGGCGGGTGTTCTGGATTAAGAAAATTCTTGCCGGTTTTAATACTATAATAACCACTGGAAATATATGCAACTTCATCACCGGTAATGGCACTGCCACTGTATTTCAAATTTTTCCAGTTAAAGCCTGAAACTGATAAAAAACCGATTATCAAAAAAAATAGGCAGGCTAAAAAGGCAAAAAGTATATACTTATTTGTCATGGTCTTCCAAGGCATTTTTTCTAGTTAATTTAGTTATCTGTTTATTTAAATGTTCAATTCTAACCATTAACTTAAATACTATAAAAAATAATAAAACTAAGGCCATATAAACAACCAGGTCAGCACCTCTGCCTATGCCTAATAGCTCTGCAAAATATGAACTTGTGTCAGGCAAAACCACTACTACCCCGGCTATTAGCCAGAACAAAACCCAGATTACCATGCCTTCCAAGCGCAGATCGCCGGTATGATAACGACAGATCACGTTTATTATGGCTATTAGGAAGATCACCACTAATAATGTTTGAATTATATACATAATGAATCAGTATTAAGTCACCATCAATATTTAACTTAAATTAATTGAATCCGTCATTGCGAGGGTGGGTTCATTGTCATTAAATCAGTCTGATAAAAATCCAAATAAAAGATCCTTCAAAATCCGTAAACCGCCAAATATTCCCTGCCCATATTCCGAATATCTAACTTCCACAGGCACCTCTATATATTTTAATCTGTGTTTTTTAATTTGTCTAACTATCTCGGTATTATGAGCCATTCCATCCTGGCTGATATTAATTTTTTCCAAAGCCTGGCGTGATAAAATTCTAAAGCCATTATGCACATCTGTAAGCTTCAAACCTGTGAACACTAAATTTATCCAACGACTAACCGGCAAAATTAATTTCTTTTTAAGCCAAGGTATATTGGATCTATTATCTAAAAAGCGAGAACCCATGGCAACTTGGGCACCTGATCGTTCCATAGCCTGTAAAGTCGGATTAATATCAGCTGGATTAAACTGGCCATCGCCATCAAAATCAACCACCAATTCAGCACCCTGTTTCAAGGCATATTCATGCCCGGTCTGCAAACCAGCGCCTTGTCCCCTATTTAGCTCATGCTTCAACACAACTGCTCCAGCTTGCTTTGCTATTTCAAATGTATTATCAGTTGAACCGTCATCTATCACTATAATATTTTGAAAGCCTTGCTTAAAAAGGCCGTCAATCACACGGCCTATTTTTTTAGCTTCATTGTATGCAGGAATTATAATGTACAACATATATGCTATAACGCCTGGTCAAATAGCAGGGCCTCTTTGTTAGCAATTGTATAATCAATAGTTTTAGTCAAACCGTCTTCTAAGCGCACTAAAGGCATCCATCCCAGAGTTTCTTTAACATAAGTCAAATCAGGCGCGCCTTTCCGCGTTAAAAATACCAAAGGATCCTCAAAATTTATTTTAGAAGATGAATTTGTCATCTTAATAATGGAATTGGCCACATCAACTAAGCTTACAATATGATCATCTCCTAAATTAACTACCTTGACTTCTGGTTCAGATGCCATCAAACGCACCAATCCATCTACCATGTCGCTGACATAGCATAAAGTGGTGGTAAAATTTTTATCTCCGTAAATTACCAAGTCTTTTCCGTCTAGAGCACTTACTATAAAATCAGGAATTAAAAAACCGCTGAATAGCTTCATATGCGGACCGTATGTGGTAAAAATCCTGGCTATTTTAGCATCAATTCCATGTACTTGCCGATATGTTTCCACGCAAGTTTCAGCGAAACGCTTGCCTTCATCATAACAACCGCGCGGAGATAAATGATGTACTATTCCTTCATCTATCTCTTTAAAAACCTGCTTTTTATGATCAGTATCGCCATAAATCACTGAACTGGAAGCAAAAACATATTTGGCATGATATTTAGCAGCCATATCCAGTGTATTAACCATGGACGAAGAATTCGCCCACAAAGATTTCATTTTCAATTCTTCAAAAGATTTTGGGCTTGTTGGGCAAGCCAAGTGATATATTTCCTGTATGCCTTGAAATTTAATCTTAAATTTCTTTAATTCTTCACTGTTTTCTAAATCTACTGGATGATTGACGTCGCATTTGATGAACTCAAAATCCGGATACTGTAGCAGATGATTAATATTGCTTGGATGAGAATGAGAAAAATCATCCAAGCAAATTACTTTGGCTTCTTTTAAAAGCCTCTCGCATAGATGAGAGCCTATAAAACCGGCGCCTCCGGTTATGACTACATTCTTTTTTTCAAAAATTGGCATTTCCATAAACTTTGTAATTAATTTAAAAGATATAAATATTCTAGCATTCTTTGTTAAAGATTTCAATAATGAATCCGACTTTAACCGGATATGAATTCGGTCATCATTTTTGGCAGAACCAGTTCGCCTAACCATTTATATCCACCCTTAAAAAAATCAAACTTTCCTCCTTTGAGCTGATAAGGCATTGATATTCTGTCATGGATTCCAATCAATAAATACCAGTCATCGGATTGTGGATATTCATAACCCGTTATATAATTGGCCATGGAACTCTGGCTCGCAAGATCAATAATCAACATTTCCATGCGTCCATTCCGTACTATCAGTAACGCTTGTTCACGCCGTCCTCCTGGCCAGATGTCTCCCATTTTAAAATCATAAAATTGTTCAATCCCTGGAATGCTCCAACTTTTTTCTATTTTTCCATCCCAATTAAAACTCTTCAATACCAAACTGCTATTTTGTTGTCCGGCTAGGACCACGCCCAATCTTGAATCAACCGCCCATTTAAAGCCACTTGGAATTGAAACTTTAGTCAGCTTGATCCCCTGAGAATTATATTGTTCAAGCGAGCGCAAGTTATTCTTAATCTGTTCAATAACTATCTTGTTGCCTTGAATATCTGGCATTACTTTTAAAGACCTATAATCCACGCCTTGATCTATTCGACCTTCCAAGGCAAACTCATGCCATAACTGTCCATCTTGATCTAATATATGTATGTAATTAAAAGGCCCACGGCTGATTAAAAGAATTATTTCCTTACTATTGTTGTCATTGACATCACCCACGACCATAGCGCGTATACTGGCGCTATAAAGCCTCCTTAACATAGTATTCTCCTGCTTGCGAGTATTATATTTAAATACTTCTGTTTCAGAAAAATAATACAGATTGTCAAGGCCTTGGGATAAATAACTATCATCATCTTTGGCAGACTGCAATGACTTATATACATTCAATCTGCCAGAGCCTATTTTCCCGGCAAAACCGGAATTCAAATTATCAATTGGGTCAGCATTTTCCAATAAATTCTTAACCAGGTCTTTGGCTTGCCATGCTGGCATCATTGATTTTACCAAAGCGGCGGCGCCAGATACCAAAGGCGCGGAAAAAGATGTGCCATAAATATTTCCACCAAATGTTTTATTAAGCCCGGAATTGGGTTCAAAATACAAAGTGCTATTTATAGCCTCCCCTGGTGCTGACAAATCCACGCAACTGCCATAATTGGCAAAATTACTTAACTGATCATTTTTATTAACCGAAGTAACTCCTAAAACAATATTTGTGTTTTCTCCTTTATCAGAACAAACAGGATAATTGGGATAAGAATCAAGATTGCCCTTGCCAGAATTGCGCTCGTTTCCGGCGGCCGCTACAACAAGCACGCCATGGTCATAAGCTCTTTGCAAACTTTTCGTTAAAGCACTATTAGATGAATCCCCCACTATGCTAAAATTGATAATATCAGCGCCATTATCAACCGCATAATCAATGGCTTTTGCAACATCAATAAACGCGCCCGAACCGGAATTATTTATTGCACGCAAAGGCATTATCTTAATTTTCCAGTTCATGCCGGCTCCATCAATACTATTATTACCAACAGCGCCGATTAGTCCGGCCGAAATAGTTCCATGGCTTGCCACTCCCAAATCTTCTATTTCTACCGCGTCAGGCACGGTCACCAGATTATTATCTTCCACAAAATTCCATCCATAATAATCGTCAATATATCCGTTATGATCATCGTCAATGCCATTACCTGATATTTCATCCAAATTTTTCCAGATATTTTCATACAGGTCTTGATGCCTAACATCCACGCCAACATCAATAACGGCAACAACAACTTCATTTGAACCTATACTTAAATCCCAAGCCTGTGGCATTTTAATTTGTTCATAAAAGAGCTTCTGGGCATTGTAATTCTCATCAATGGGAACTCTAGCTTGGGCCGGAAAAGCCGAAAATAAAAAAACAGCTACTATTAGCCAATGTATTGATTTTTTTAAGACAATATGATAGGGTTTAAGCATAATTAACTTATACCGAGCTTTAAATTAGACTTACAGATATTGGTATTATACTATACAATAAGCATGGTGTCATCTTAAACTTAATTTCAATTCAACATGTACCGCTTAAAACAACTTACTTTATTATTAGGAGATTTATCAGCTATGTATCTAGGCCTGCTCTTTGCCTTGGCTCTTCGGCATTTAGAACTGCATAAACAAGTCATGACCAATCTAATAGCTCCGATGACCATATTATTCTTATTTGCCGGCCTGCTCATGTTCATTGCCGGGCTTTATGATGTTGGACCCAGTAAAAACGACAAAAAATTATACCAGCGCATATTATTAACCGCCTTAATTTGGCTGGTTATGGGCATGCTTTATTTTTATATTAATCCTGATGAAAAAGTATCCCCAAAAACCATACTTGTATTGACCACAGTTATTGGTTTTAGCCTGGTTGCTGTATGGCGCTATACTTACAACCGTTTTATATCAGCCTCTGTCTGGCAATTAAATGTGGTGTTTGCCGGCATAACTCCGGAGATAAAAGAGTTAATAAAAATAATTAGAAAAGAACCTCAATTTGGCTATAAAGTAAAAGGCATAATAACTGACGATTTCTCAATCACTCAAGAATTTCCTGATATTTATATAGGAAGCTCTTTGGCAGAAATTAATTCTGCCAGCGTCAGCACTCCTAATGTCATCGTCTTGTCTCCAACCATGGAGGATAAAGTGGCCATATTAAAAGATCTATACAACGGGTTGTTTCAACAGATAAGCGTTGTAAGCCTGGCTAATTTTTACGAAGAAATAATGGGCAGGATTCCTCCTTTCACTTTTTCAGAAGGCTGGTTTATAGGCAACTTGCAGGAACAAAAGAAAAAAATATATGACCGCTTATGGTTGATAGTTGATTATCTGTCGGCTTTGATTATCGGTGCTTTCTTTTTAATTGTTCTGGCACCGGTTGCCTTGGCCATAAAATTAAATTCACACGGACCCTTGTTTTTTAAGCAAAAACGCGTTGGCAAGCTTGGAAAAACTTTTTATTTATATAAATTACGAACCATGAAAGTATTGTCAGCCGATGGCAGTGCTGAAATTCACGGCCCTCAATTTGCTGACAAAAAAGACGCCCGTATCACTAAAGTAGGTTCAATATTGCGTAAAACCCGCTTGGACGAAATTCCGCAGTTCATTAATATACTTAAAGGCGAGATGTCCATTATCGGGCCACGGCCTGAACGTCCTGAATTTGTAGATCCTATTATACAGCAGATGCCATATTATGCTCTGCGCCATCTTGTTAAGCCGGGCGTAACCGGCTGGGCGCAGATTAGGCATGGGTATACAGGCAGTCTGGATGAAAACCTGCGCAAGCTTGAATATGATTTATATTATATAAAAAATCGAGGTCCTCTATTGGATATCGGAATAATTTTGAGGACCATAAATATAGTAGTGAGAATGGCTGGGAGATAACAAAACTGCCAAAACCAGTCATTGCGAGCGTCTCTGCTGTCATTGCGAGCGTAAGCGAAGCAATCTCGTTGGTTCTAGTAATAACGAGATTGCTTCGTCGCTCCGCTCCTCGCAATGACAGTGATGCTTCGCTCGCAATGACATTATTTCTTCTTCAAACCAGCTTTAATCAACCCGACAAATAATGGGTGCGGTTGCAATGGCCGTGATTTAAATTCAGGATGAAATTGAGTTCCGACAAAATATGGATGATCTTTTAATTCAATTATTTCAACCAGGTTGGCTTTTTCATTGACACCGGCTATATGCATGCCAGCCTTTTCCAAATCAGCTCGGTATTTATTGTTAAACTCATAACGATGGCGATGGCGTTCGCTTATATTTTTCTTGCCATATAATTTCCTTACCTTTGTCCCCTCTTTCAAAGTACAATCATAAGCTCCCAAACGCATGGTACCGCCATAACGATGCTTGGCCACATTTTTAGCTTGTGTCTCATTAATATGAATAATCAAATCAGGACTATCTGGATTAAATTCTATTGTATGAACATCTTTCAAACCCAACACATTGCGGGCAAATTCTACTGAAGCCAATTGCATGCCATAACATAATCCAAGATAAGGAATTTTATTCTCGCGCGCATATTTAATGGCCATAATTATACCTTCTACCCCGCGCGTACCAAATCCGCCAGGAACTATCACAGCATCATACTTGTCTAGCTCTTTAATCTTTTTCGGATTGGCCTCATACTGTTCGGAATCTATCCATGTCATCTCTGGCGTGGCTCCGTTATCCCAAGCCGCATGTTTGGTTGCTTCAATTACGGAAATATATGAATCAGCCAAAGTAAAATCGCCGGTGCCAAAATATTTGCCCACCACGGCTATTTTAACGCTTTTGCCGGATTGCTTCATCTTTCTCACAAAACTGTCCCATTTTTTACTGCGCACAGCCGTTGTTTTCAATTTTAATCGTTTGCACAATAATTCATAAAGCTTTTGTTTTTCTAAAACGGCCGGAATTTCGTAAATACTGTCCACATCAGGAGCTGAAATAATTTCTTCTTCAGAACGCAAACCGCAAAGCAAGGCCAACTTTTCTCTTCTTGGCTTGTCTAATTTATACTGTCCGCGCGCCACAATAAAATCAGCTTGAATTCCACTGCTATTCAAAGTGCGAGCCGCATGCTGGGTCGGCTTGGTCTTCATCTCGCCAAGATGCCTTGGCACTGGCAAAAAGCTAACCAATACAAAACTGACATCATCAGGCTGTTTAAGCTTCATCATGCGCGCAGCTTCCAAAAATAATATGTTTTGATATTCTCCAACTGTTCCGCCCACCTCTATTATCATCACATCAGCCTTTACTTTTTTGGCAGCTAATTCAATACGCCCTATTACTTCCAAAGGTATATGAGGAACCACTTCAACGCAACGACCTTTGTAATACATAGCGCGCTCTTGTTCAATTACAGTCCTATAAACTCTGCCGGTGGTCATATAATTTACAGAATAAATATCAGTTTCCAGAAAACGCTCGTAATTACCAATATCTTGATCAGTTTCATCTCCATCATCAGTCACAAAAACCTCTCCATGCTCCACCGGATTCATTGTACCTGCATCAATATTGATGTATGGATCAATTTTAATGGCCGAAACATTCAAACCATGATTTTTAAAAATACGACCAATTGAAGCAGTGGTCACGCCTTTGCCAACCCCGCTTAAGACTCCGCCAATAACAAAAATATACTTTGTATTCATAAATGTACAAAATTAATTTCAAACTGTTAATATTATACCACAAAATTGTAAATTAAAAAATCTCCCTTTTTAGGGGAGACTTAAATTATTCAGCGAGTACAGTCAAGCTGACTTTGGCTTCAAGGCCGTGGTCAAACTTAATCTTTATTTGATAAACACCAACCTCTTTTATATGGGGCATTTCTATCTGGCTTTGATCAACGCTAAATCCTTTCTTTTGCAAGGCTTTAACTAATTTTTGCGTGCTCATAGATGCATACAAAGAGCCTGTTTTGCTGACCTTCTCTTTTATTTCTAACTCGTAGCCATCCAAACGAGTTGCCACAGCCTGCTTGTTTTGTAGATCTTTGGCCACATCCTTTTTCTGTTTATCCCTTTTCATTTGCAAATCCGCAAGCATCTTTTTGGAAGCAGGAATGGCTAGATTTTTAGTAAACAGGTAATTATTAGCATATCCGTCAGCCACTTCTTTTATTTCATCAATTTTGCCCAAACCATGTACATTTTGTATTAAAACAATTTTCATAGATAGTTTATAGTATTAAGACTTGATTATTATCTCATTATCTTATATTATACTACAATACTATTATTTAAATGGCAAGAGCTAAAAATATGGGTGATGAACAATTAGGCAAATCCGGCTTTGTTACGCTGATAGGCCGATCAAATGTGGGCAAATCCACTTTAATGAACACTTTGGTTGGCACTAAAATCGCGGCCGTAACCAAAAAACCACAAACAACCAGAGATGTGATTCATGGAGTTCTTAATGATGCGCAAGGACAGGCTGTGTTTGTTGACACTCCTGGCGTGCTTAAGCATAAAAAAAGCGCCATGTCAGGCAAAATGTTAAAACGAGTGCGTGAAGCATTGCAGGATATTGATCTCATAATATATGTGGTTGATCCAAGCAAAAGCCTTGGGGAAGAAGAAAAATATACATTGTCATTGGTTCGTAAATTAGATATTCCTAAAATATTAGTTATTAACAAATCAGACTTGCCAGAACAAGTTAAAGAATATTTAAGCGAATACAAAGAACTTGACGAAGATTTCAAATTTATCTTTGAAGTTTCTGCTCTAAAAGACAAGCACATCAAGCCTTTGCGGAAAAAAATCTTTGAGATGTTGCCAGTTGGCCAGCCGTCTTATCCTCATAACCAGATAACCAATTTGAGCGAGGAACAATGGATAGCCGAAATAATCAGAGAAAAAGTATTTAATACTTTACGCCAGGAACTTCCATATTCCACTCATGTGAATGTGGATGAAATTGAAGACCATCCTGACATTATTAAAATCATGGCCACCATCTTTACTTCAGAAAGCCAATACAAAAAGATGATAATCGGGCATGGTGGCGCCACCATAAAACAAATAGGCACTATGGCGCGAAAGGAGCTTGAAATCGCTTTAAATAAAAAGATCTTTCTTAAATTGGAAGTTGAAACAGACAAGCATTGGGTAGAACGGGTATAAAATCCATAAGTTTAAAAAATACTGATTTAAATCAGTATTTTTTAGATCCTTGGATTTCTCTCGGGATGACATTTTTCTATTTGGTCAAATCTAGAAAAGGCACAGAAGCATTGGGTATCATCTGCATTGGTAATTTGCCATCCCATTTTTCAATGGCTTTTAATTGCACATAATCCTTGCCACCTTGTTGAGTAATGGCTTGAGCTTGAATTTTAATTGCTTGAGCATCTGCTGTGGCTTTTGCTACTCTTTGTTCAGCTTCATACTTAACCTGTTCTAATTTATTCTTGGATTCTAAGGCTCTTTGTTCAGCTGTTACCTTGGCTTCAATGGCTGCATTAAAAGTATCAGAAAACTTAAAATCAGTAATAAAGATATCATCAACGATAATATTATTCTTGGCCAAATTTTCTGTAAGAGCGCTTTTTAGATCAGCTTTCACATCTTCTCTTTTGGTAATCAATTGTTCGGCCGTGTATTTGGCTGTGGTTTTTTTGACAAATTCCTCAATGGCCGGAGCAATTACCCTATTGCTATAATCTTTACCAACTTCCTGCCATAATTTATCAACTTTCTTGGAATCCAGATGATAATTAATTGCTACCTTGGAGGTAACTGTTTGCAGGTCTTTGGAAGAAGCCGTGGCTCCTTTTTCTTCTTTCTGAACTTTAACATCCATTTTAACTACCTCATCCATAACCGGCATTAGCCAATGTATCCCTTCGTCTAAAATTCTGCCTGATACTGCTCCCCATTTTAAGACTACTCCGCGCTGACCCGCAGTAATTTTTACCATGGGATTAAGAATTGAAAAAGCACTTAAAGCAAACAAAAAAATTATCGCCCCCACGATATATTTCTTATTCTTCAAATTGTCCATAAATTTTATTCTACTGAATTAGACCCCTCTTGATCCTCCACAACTTGGCCCTCCACAACTTCAGGCTTAACTTCTCCTGGTTTACTTTGTTCTTCATTTCGACCTTTTTCACATCCTTTTTTGGGAAATATCCAGCCAAATGCTTTAAAAGCAAACCCGGCTATGATAATTATTAATAATACTTCAAATAATATACGCATATAATTGGTTATATTAATTAATATGTTCTTATCCTATACTATATTTTCACTTAATACAAGTCTTTTACAAAACCAAATAATTATAAAAAACCCGCATTAATGTATATGATGGCGGGTTTGATTTGTGTTCAATTATATTATAATTCTTTATAATCTTGCTCTTTTTCTAATCTGCGCTTTTCATCTAAAGCTTCTTCCATGCTCATACCGCTATCATCAGAGGGTATATCTTCTGTTTTAACATAGCCCGAATCATTAGTAAGCTTCTGTCCAAATTTATAGGCTTCTGCTTTTTTAGATCTGCCCCCATAATTCTTATATACTACATCTGACTTTTCAAGCACTGGACCATCTCCGGTTCTAGGATAATCAGAACCTTCGGGATAATCCTCGGGACGTTCTGATGAAAGAATTTTGTCTGATAACATATTCTTTATTATTAAAAATAATTAATTGGCATTTTACCATTTAAACGTACTACTTGCAAATAATTTTAAAGCTTGGTCCAACATTTCATCTTCTCCGACATCTTGTTTGATCCAATCTTCTTTTATTTCAATATCGGGCATCACTCCTGATTCGTTTATATTCTTGCCATTGGGCGTAAACCATTCGGCCACCGTCAATTTTAAGGCAGAACCATCAGTAAATGTCTGAAAATCTTGCACAGAACCTTTGCCAAATGTTGTTTCACCCATAATCACGGCCAAACCATAATCCTGCAAAGCGCCTGCCACAATTTCTGAAGCTGAAGCCGAACCGCGATTGACCAAAACAATTGTTTTCAAACCCTTTAAACGACTCGGGCCTTGGCTTTTCAAATTACCTGTATCTTGATTCTTATTCTTCTGACTTACCACGATCTGATCTTTGTCAACCCACTGGCCTGATACGCTTACCGCTGATTGCAGATATCCGCCAGGATTGCCACGCAAATCTAAAATCACGCTTTTGAATTTATTATTGCTAATTTGCTTGGCATATTTGTCAAGTTCGCTTGCGGTACTGCCATTAAATTGCATAACCCTTAAATATGCAACATTATTATTTTTGACTGAATACAAAATAGCCGGAATATCTATTTTAGCTCGTATTATTTTAATGTCTTGAGTCTTGCTATCTCCATTTCTTCTGACGCCCAAAACCACTTCTGTATCAGCCTTGCCCCGTATTAAATTAACTGCCTGCATTATGCCCATGCCAAAAGTAGAAGTTCCATTAATAGACAATACCTTGTCGCCCGGCCTTAATCCGGCTTTTTCAGCCGGAGAATCAGGCAAAGGCGAAATAACAACCAGCTGGCCTTCTTTTATGCCCATCTCACAGCCAATCCCTTCTAATTCCCCGGAAATATCCTTGGAAAATTCCAAAGCCATTTTTGGTGGCATAAAAATAGAGTATGGATCGCCCAAAGACATTACCATTCCCTGCAATGCACCATAAAACATATCGACTTCTTTGAACTCTTCTTTTGCATATTTTTTATTAATCTTATCCCATACATCCCAAAATAACTCAAAGTCCACGCTATCTGATTTATTTAAAGATCTATTCAATCCAACTACTTTGGAAATTTCAACCTCGCCCCTATCGTTGCTGATCTGCTCTTTAACAAACCAAGTCTTTCCTATTACCAGGCCTAATCCAAAAGAAATAATAAATAAAATAACGGACAGATAAATGCCTGCGTATTTTTTTGCTCTTATTTTAGCCGGTGAATCAATATTCATGATTTTGTATTAGATTTTTTAACTGTTATGTCAGCGCCAACTGAATTTAAGACATGATACAGGTCTTCATACCCTCTATCAATTGGATACGTGTTGCGCAGAACTGATTTACCGCCAGCCGCCAGCATGCAAATCAATAAATTAATGGCTAAGCGCAAGGCCGGCGGACATTTTAAATTATTTGGATTAAATTCAGTGGGGCCTTCCACCCATACGCGATGCGAATCCAGCATTGTGATATTAGCGCCCAACTTTACCAATTCCAAATAATAAACCGACCGATTTTCATAAGCCCAATCATGCACAAGGGTTCTGCCTTTTGCTTGAGTTAAAATCGGCACAAACAAAGGCAGGTTATCAATATTCAAGCCCGGAAACGGCCTGCCGTAAATTTTATCAGGCAAAGCGGATAACTGACTTGGAATAACTTCTATATCCACAATCGTAAATTGACCGTTTTTTGAAAGCCTCTTGTTCTTAAATTCAAACTTTTGCCCCATTACCTTTAATTTATATAATTCCAACTCCAGAAAATCTAAAGGACAATTTTCAACTATTAATTGCGATCCGGTCACAATGGCAACAGATAAGTAAGTCATGGCCACAATCGGATCTGGCATAATGGAATAATCTTGCACCGGATCCAGACTATCCACTCCCTCTATTGTTAAATTGGTTGTGCCAATGCCTTGAATCTTAGCGCCAGCTTTCTGTAAAAAATAACATAAGTCTTGAACCATATAATTGGCCGAGGCCATTTTGATATGGCTGACTCCCGGCGACAAAACGGCCGTCATAATGGCATTTTCAGTGGCAGTATCGCCAGATTCATACATAACTATATCTGCTGACCGCAAAGGACTATTCCCTATTTCATAACATGACTTTTTAGAATTAATGCTAACGCCAAAATCACTTAAAGCAAAAATATGAGGGCGAACAGTGCGCTGGCCAAGCCTGCATCCGCCTGATTTATATAATTTATATTTTGCGGTACGACATGCCAAAGCGCCGATTAGCATCAAAGATGAACGGGTAACGCAACAGGCATGCTTGTCCATATTTTCCATATTCAATTCATGGCTGGCATCTACCTGTAGTTGATTTTGGCCAATTTTTTCTATTTTAACGCCAATACTGGCCAATAATTCTAAAATGCGGTTAACTTCTTCAATTTGAGGAACATCAGACAATAGGGTCCTGCCTTTTTTAACCAGCAAGCAGGCACACAAAATTGCCACAGCTGAATTTTTGGCTGTCTGATTGATTATATTGCCTTTTAATTTTTTTCCACCATTGATGATTAGATTGGACATAGTAATTTGATATTTCATGATTTGATATTTCACCCAAACTAGGCTATTATGTACATTACAGTATATTATAAATAACATAGTTTTGCAAACCCATCTATATGGAATACCCGGGAACAAAATTTACCAAGCCATTTCGTATAGCTTTGCTAACTTTCTTCGTATTTTGCTTTTTTGTAATTTCACCGCTGATTATTATGTACACAATTGGCTATCGCTATGACTGGAGCATGCACAAGCCTTATGAAACCGGTTCTTTAAGCGTGGATATACAACCAAAAAATGGACAAGTATTTTTGAATCAGGTAGAACTTAAAAAAAATACTTTGGATAAAAAAATTAAATTAAAAAATGTGGAACAGGGCAAGTATCTTCTATCTATAAAAACTGAAGGGTACTATGACTGGCAAAAAGAAATAGAAATTAAAAGCAAGCAAACAGTATATATTAAAGAAATTAATCTAATCAAAAAAAACTTGCCCGAACTGCTAATAGACAAAGAAATAATATCATTTTCTCTTTCTTCGGACAATCAATTTTTAATTTATCAAGCAAAAAATAATCAACAAACTGAAATTTGGCTATTGGATCAAGAACAGCAAAAAGAAAATCTATTATTCAAATCTACTTCTACTTATTCAATGCTGGCCGAATGGGCGCCAAAATACAACTGCGCGACAATCAATTTATCAGAAAAAAAAATAAAACCTACTTTGCTTTGCATAGATAAAACGCCTGAATTGGCTAGCCTGCCAATTAGTACGGGCACGCTGCAAAAGACGCAATGGAAGCAAGGAACACAACCCGAGTTATTTTATAGCACCGAACAAGGCATATTTTCTTTTATTCCGGCCACCGGAAATACCAAAAAAATCAGTGGTAATCAATTTGTTGACTGGTATATGGAAGACAACCGGCTCTGGGTAATGGAATATAATACCACCAGCAAAAAAATAGAGGTGATTAAAGACAGGCTTGGATTTAGTTCCAAATTTACCGAAATTACTCTAAAAGAAAAAGAGTTAGATGAAAATCAAACAAATTACCAATTGTTAATCTGCAAAGATGATAATGTATTGATTAAAAAAAACGAATCCGAGATGACGATTATCAACAATCAAAGAACACATAATTTAAATGGCGAGAACCTCTTGATTTCTCCGCACAATGATTGGTGGCTTATCTGGAGCCCTTGGGAACTATGGACTTATATTGAAAACGAATTACCAGAATTGCAAAACCGATCTGGAGCCGGACTTGGCCAAGTAGCGCCTCTTGATGAATACAATGCCTTGGCATTAGCATGGAATGACAAAGTAACTGTTCTATATCCATATTACCTGGTTACTCATAATTTACTTGACACAGGCGCCAGACAAGTGGCCACAGACAGCAAAAACCGCAAATTGTATCATACTCCATATAATAAAAAAGGATTGTGGGTTTTGAATTACTAACTATAAATTCATATCAGGTTTTTTAAATTAACCTATCATTGCGAGGAGCCTGCCCGCTAGGCAGGCGAAGCCACGAAGCAATGACAACCTAACTCAATTCAAACTATGAAATTAAATATCTATACTGACGGCGGAGCGCGCAACAACCCGGGACCTTCGGCCATTGGCGTGGTTGTCAAAAACCAAGACGGAAAAACTCTGGACAGTTATGGAAAATATATTGGAGAGCAGACCAATAATTATGCTGAATATTCGGCTCTGATTTCCGGCTTGGAAAAAGCCAAACAAATGAGCGCTGATGAAGTCGCATGCTATTTGGATAGCGATCTGGTGGTCAAACAGATGAATAGACAATACAAAGTAAAAGAACCTGCTCTGCAAAAATTGTTTATTAAAGCTTATAACACGGCTAGTGCTTTTAAAAAAATATCTTATCATCATATTTATAGGGAAAAGAACAAAGAAGCTGATAAACTGGTAAATCAGACTCTGGATAAAAGACTACTATCCCAATAAAAAATGTGCTATAATATACTTAGCATGTTTAGAAAATATTCCAAATTAATTTTAATATTGGTTATTGTTGCTATATTATCCAGTCTGGCAGTTGTTAGGTATGTTTTTGCAGACACGGAAACAATAACAGCTAGCGTAGGGGTTATTAACCCAGCTGGTCCTACTGGCGTATTAACAGCAATACCGGAAAAAAGAATCCCCAATGTTGATGACACCGTTTATAATAGAAGCACTAGCTTGGTCTTAAGACTTTACTTGGCCGGATCGGATAGAAGTAATCCCGATAACATTTTATTTGAAACAAATGCTACAAGTTCAGACACTGGCGTCTCATATGATTTATTGTTTACTTCCATGTCGCCTTCTAACGCCTATGATATCACAGTCAAAGGATATTCTCATCTGACTAGATTAATTAGCAATGTAATATTAGGATATAATGCAACATTGGATTTTACGTACAGCAGTACAGTGCCTTTACTATCTGGGGACATTAACATGACAGCCGGTGATGATAAAATCAATGCTTTGGATGTATCAATACTAGTAGATGCTTGGGGCACTGATAATGAACGAGCTGATCTCAATCAAGACAATGAAGTAAATGCAATTGATATTTCAAATTTACTAGCTAACTTTAATTCAATTGGTGATTAACATGATAAAACGTTTTAAAATTATTGGAATTTTACTTGTATTTTTCCTAAGTGCGATAATTGGTATTTCATTATATATTGAACAGGCTTTTTCAACCACTGCCCCGTATTTTCGTATTTCTGCATCCCAAGGCCAAGGCGATGGTAGCGATGAATTTTATGTAGGCCGTTGTTTTAAAGTAAATATTTATGTGAATACTGGCGGATATAACACAAATGCCGCCGATGTAGAAATCAATTACGACACTTCAGTTGTGCAGGTAGTACAAAGCGACTGTTCCACAGTTGCTACTGTACTTTATACTGATGGCTTATACAATACTTATCCAAGCCAGGGGAACAGCGTATCAACTACGCTGGGCAAACTTTATTTAAGTGCATATAATAATCCTGGAGTTTCTACTAACAATTCCAATGGCTTATACGGACATTATTATTTGAAAGTTTTAACTGCATCTTCGAGTTTTAGCTCTGCCTTTGAATACACGCAAGATCTAACTACTGATACTAACTTGGCTGAAACGGGCGGGTCAGGCACTGATATTTTACAAGATATAGATAATTTAAGCCTAAAACTACTAGCCGATACTGACGATCCAATTGTTACCAGCACTGTCCCTGTCAGCGGTGCTACTGGTATAGCCGTTAACAGCAACGTAACTTTTAATTTATATGACGCAATGTCTGGAATCAACAGCGGAAGTGCAAGTACGCGCATGAAAGTATCAGGCGGTACTTGGTATTCTCAATCAACTTCCGCCGGATCGCAACAAACAACCAATCAAAATCGTTATTATCAATATTCCGGAACAGTTAACCCTAATAGTAATATTAAAACAAATGGTGGATATTATGAATACGATACTACCTATACAGTGGAAGTAACCGTATCTGATTTGGCTGATGCTGGTGCACACCAAGTAGTTGAAGAATGGTCTTTTGCCACTGAGAGCGATGATGATGATCCTTATATAACCAACAAAAGCCCGGCTGATGCAGCCACTAATATTAGCACAAGTACCAATATTACTTTTCGCGTCAAAGATTACAAGGACGATGGCGGTTCTATCCCCGGCAAAGGTGTAAATAGCGGTACTATTACTGTAAGAGTCACCAGCGCCAGCACAGGAGAAAATAACTATACTTGCAGTTCAGGTGAAATTACTTGTGATACCAGTAATATTAACAATATTTTAGTAACATTAGATCCAGGCACTAATTTTGCTGAAAATGAAGAAGTAACTGTACAAATTAATGCCAGCGACTTAAACGGAACGCCAAATGTCATGCCAGCTGAAACCTTTTCCTTCACCACTGAAGACACAGCCCCGCCAACCATCAGCGGATTTACGCCAACAGCCTATTCCACTGGCAACGCATCTTCTACTAATATCGTTTTTCATGTTGTTGATAGTGGAGCCGGTGTGCATTTGGACAGCATGGTGGTTTATGTGGACAATGATTCTTATACTGAAACCGATCCTGAATTTACCTATTCTGGAGATTCCAGCGACTACACAATTACAATTAATCCACCGACTAATTTTACAGAAGATCGTTCCGTGGTTACCAGAATAACTGCACGTGATATGGCGCCAAGTCAAAACTACGTTTCACCCAATCCTACTCTATTCACTTTTATAGTCGGTTTAACCACCACAACTGTTACTCAAAATACTACCACCACAGTTACTACAACAATAACAACTGACTGCCCGGCTTGTCCTTCCTGCGGTGGTGGTGGCGGGCCATATATTTTTGTAGAAAAAGAATGCCCGCCTACCCTTACCTGCCCAACTGCCCCGGTTTGTGAAGCACCCAAAGCCTGCCCAGAAATTAAAACTGACATAAAAACTGATACAAAAATTATTTACATCACCACAAGCACTGGACAAACCCAGCAGGCTGTTGACAATTGCTTTGTAGAAATAGACGATAGGCAAACCGGAGATCAAACTTCCAATTGGACTGGCCAAGGCGTCAGCATGAATGCTAATCAACTGCCAAGTAAAATAACTTTGGATAAAATCAACGGAAAAACCCTGCCCAAACTCACAAAATTCTTGCGGTTGCTTGAAAATCAAAAAAATGTGGAACTCGCAGGCGGTACTGATGCTCAAGAAAACACCATTATTCAATTATTAATCTATCCTGAACAAGGTTCTCCTCTAATATTCCAAACCAAAGTGGACAAAGACGGCTTGTTTAATCTAAAATTAAAAAATATTTTTGTTTCTGATAGATATAAAATAACAAGCTTTATCAGCGACGATAAATTAAAAAGTAAAGAGGTGAAGCTCGGCAGTTTTGAAATTGAAAAAAAGAGTGAAGGACTGCAGTTGGCTAAAAAGCTAAACCAAACCACTGAAAAAGTTTATTCGGAATCGCGCTCTTTTGCAGTATTTATTTATATATTAATATTTTTAACAGCCCTAATAGTGGCCGTGCTCGCTCGGACCACCATGGTTGGCATCGGTTCAAGCACAATTGCAGTCTTGACCATAGCCGGAATAGTAATTACCTTGCTTGGGACAGAGACCGTGCCAAAAACCACGATTCAGCTTAGCTTGTCAGAAGCCATTGCTGAAAAAACACAAACGATTACAGAGCAAGAAAAATATCAAATCCTTAAAGAACAAATTAAGACCAAGCTGGATAAATTCAATGGACAAATTATTGACCCTATTAATTATAAAGCTTTGGACGGCTTGGTGGTTAAATTGAATGATAAAAAAGTTGAAGTTGATCAAGATGGCAAATTTGAATTAGTAGATGTTTATTCCACTGATAAATTAAAAATAACCGGATCTGGATTCAACAAGGTACTTTATCTTGAGCTTGGAAATAAAAAACAAAATATATATCATATCAATCCGCAATTATTACAGGGTCTAGCTAACATTGAAACTTACTACAAACAACGTAAATTCAGCAAGGTACATCAATTTGCTAGCCAAGAATTAAAAAATAGACTAAGCGTCAATAAATTTGTGGATGATAAAAATCAATTACTATCAGAAAAAATAAGAAAATACAGTATAGTTGACGGAAGCTTTGAACCGCAGATTGAAATATTAGCCAAATACAAAGCTGATAAAATTGGAAAAACATACACTCAAGTAGCCAAAGTTAATTTTGTTCATAAAGGTTTTAATGAAACCGAGGGCGCTGTCCTGCTTAAAGAAGCATGGTATTTTGTAAAGACTGATGATGGTTGGAAGTTTGTTGAATAAATTATTGTCATTGCGATCGGAGCTTATCTGTCATTGCGAGCGTAAGCGAAGCAATCTCGTAAAAACCCGCACCAAGTGGGTTTTTTTAATTTCATGAATAGGAAGTCAATTCGAAAGACAATTCGAAAGACTTTGTTAAATAAACTTTTTGTGATATAATGATTTAACTTAAAACTTAACCTGCAAAATATGAAGAAAATAATACTGGCCATTGCAATACTATTTTTGACAGGCGCCGGGTGCGCCAAACAACAAAATGATCAGCCTAAAATAACTTTCACCACTCCTTCAAATGAAATAACTAAATTAAACACAAGCACTATGGACATCTCCACAACAGACGACCAAGGCAAAGAAGCTAATTCAAATATCGCCTCACCGACAGATAATATTTTAGAGAAATACAATCAAGTTGTTTTGAAAACAAATATGGGTGATATCACCATTAAATTATATAATCAAGATTCACCCAACACTGTAAAAAACTTTCTTGATTTAGCTGAAAAAGGTTTTTACAATGACACAAAATTCCATCGTGTTATTAAAGACTTCATGATCCAAGGCGGAGATCCTTTGAGCAAACAAGACGACCGATCCAGGCACGGCACCGGCGGACCAGGTTATAAATTTGCTGATGAGATAAATCAACATAAATTAGTTAAAGGCAGTATGGCAATGGCCAATTCCGGTCCCGACACTAATGGATCCCAATTCTTTATTGTAACTGCGCAAGCCACGCCTTGGCTAGATGGAAAACATACTAACTTCGGGGAGGTTGTCAACGGCATGGGTGTGGTTGAAAAAATTGAAAACTTACGGGTTGATCAACGCGACAACCCAATAAATGGCGTGATAATTAATAGTATAAAATTAGAAAAGAAATAACACATACCTATGTCAAATCTACAAGAAGTTTTTAATCGCATTAAAGAAACACAGAAAAAACAAAAAGAGATAAACAGCATATACAGAGATGCCTTGGCCAGTTCACAACAATATCAAGAAATTACAGAAGAACTAAAAGTATTAAGAGATAAAAAAAGAAGCTTGGAAGGAGAAATCAAACAAGGTTTTACTTCAGAACTTGATAAACTAGAAAGTATAAAACTTGATATAAAAACTGATAAAGAAGTACTAAATGACGTCGCACTTACAACATTAATGAAAGGACAAACCGTACAAGTAAAGGACGAGTATGACAACGAATATGAACCAGTTTTTAGTGTAAATTTTAAGAAAACGTAGTTAGGTGTAAACGATATTATATATATTTAAAAAGCTAATCCATGAGACTAGCTTTTTTGGTCTAAGTTAATGTCTTTTGAACCTCATTATTTTAACAAAAAAACCAGTGCCAACCTAATATCGTCATAGATCATCTTTTTGTTTAGATACTCAAAAATAGGCTTTAGTTTAATTTGACTTTTTTCCGAAAGATTATCAGGATTTTCTTTTATTCTAATTTTATCAATTGCTTTGGAAACTTTCATCAGTATCTTTTCTTTTGGCATCAAATACGATATGTCCAAACTTGGGTGGAGACGATGGATTTTTGTAATATGATTAATAATTGTATTTCTACTTAGCTTTCTTTTTTTAGCAATTTCTGTGATGTTTTTTTTCTTTACCAATAATTTTTTTGTCATTTCTAATGTATTTTCTTTTATCGCAGATTTAGCAATTATCTTTTTTTCAATTGAACCGCCATGTTGTATAATACAGTTATTGTACATTTCATCTTTTTCTTTTTTTGAAAAAGACTTGAACTTAAGTATATTTAACCTGGAAAGTCTCATCATTTTTTGATCGATGTTTAATACTTGTTCATCAACCTGAAGAGCAATTTTATTTAATCCCATCAACCTTAGCCCATCAATTGATTTTATTCTACTTAGCGCTACATATCCTTGGCCAACCTCAAATGTTTTAGAGAGGTCAATCTCTGCGGCATCTAAAGTCATTCCCTGCGATTTATGAATGGTTAAAGCCCAAGCAAGTCTTAGAGGGATCTGTTTGACTGTTGCAACTACATCGCCTTTTTTATTTTCAAAATTCCAATCTTCATAATCAGTGGTAATTTCACGTCCAGAAAAAACCTTAACAATCGGTGTACCAGTTATTTTACTAAAACCAACTATCTTACCTAATGTACCATTAATATACCCTTGCTCATAATTATTTTTTATAAATATAACGACAGCATCTTTTTTTAAACTCAATTTCTCCTTTACCAACGATGATTTAAAAATTCTTTCAATATTTTTCTTTGATCCACGATTTTTAGATAGGTAAATTTTCATTTCACCCAAAAGAGCTTCTAAATTAGCCTTGTTTATGCGATCGACATCTATATTATGAGTATAAAGTTTGGTTACCTTGAAATCGTTCAATAATTCTTTTTTGTAACAAGAACGAAAAACCTTCATGGAATTTTCAGAGACTGAATTAGAACGAATTTCATCAAGAATATCAATCAAAACTCCACCACTCTGCCGAAATTTTTCTTTGAGATAACAAATTTTCAAATTGGCTTCATCCCATGAGGTGATTTGCCAAGCAAATTTGGTCTTTTTATTTTTTTTACTAATTGGTGGCAATTGAAAAAAATCTCCGGATAATACTAGTTGTACGCCACCGAACGGTTTTGTTGAAAATTTAAAAGCCCGCAGTATCTTATCTATTGAAGTAAAAAGTTCAGGAGAAACCATGGATATTTCATCTATTATCAAAATTTTTAATTTCTCCATGCGTTTATACACATATTTCTTTTGCATTAGACTGTCAATCATATATTCATTTATGTTTTCCTGAATTCCTATCCCGAAAAAAGAGTGGATTGTCATTCCTCCGATATGGGAAGCCGCTATACCTGTTGGCGCTACAATCGCTGGAGCAATACCATGGTTTTTTAGATATTGAACATATTGATTTAAAAGGTATGTTTTACCTGTTCCAGCCGAACCAGTTAAAAAAACATTTCTTCCTGTTTTTAAAATTTCAAATGCATTTTTTTGTTCCATTTTTTAGTAGAAATTATTTAATTTACTATTGATTAATATACCTCCCCCCAATCTTTGGACAGCGAATTAACAATTTAATGTGATTTTCTCGACCTTTGGATTTAATTGAATTATTTGGTTATTAATAATAAAATCTTTTGGATTATTTGGCATCAGATATCGTCTGGCTTCGGCCTCGGGGCTTAGAAGCCATTCTAGGCTTTCGTTTTTTTGTCCATTGTTGTTTTTTTGATTTTTTTGTCTAAAATACACTTCAGCTGGAGTTTGGTAATTTAGACTTTCATGAATGCGCTCGTAGTTGTATTTATGAAAATAATCATTTAAAGATTCCTTGGCCTCGTCAAATGGCTCGTAATCATTTAAATAGACCTCTTCGTATTTGACGTTCCGCCAAAGCCTTTCAGTAAATATGTTGTCAAAGCACCGCCCGCGCCCGTCCATACTGATTTTAATAGTCGGTTCTGATTGTAGTATAGCAATATATTCCTTGTCCGTAAATTGAACGCCTTGATCTGAATTGTGAATATTTGGTATAGCCAGTTTTAAGGCTTGTTTTAAACAATCAATACAAAAGTCTGATTTTAAGCTAGATGATAATTTCCAACTTATGACATATCTGGAATACCAGTCCATTATGGCCACCAGATAAAACTTCAACTATTACTTACTTAGTGCGAACAGGGATTATCCATGATTTAAAGTTTGCCTCATATAATTTTGATAATTCCCCCGAGGGTATAATGATGTTGCAATTAGCCCTTTCTCAATCTCAATACTTTTCATCTAAACTAGGTAAAGATGTTAAACGTGGATTAGAGAAAAAAATATCTTTAGGTTGGCGACCTGGTATTGCTCCCGAGGGGTATTTGAATGATGTTAGGCTAGAAAAAGGGCAAAGAACTATTATTGTTGATAAAAAAAGATCAGTCTTACTTAGAAAGGCTTTTGATTTAATGCTGACAAATTCATATACCGCTCAAGAGGTTTTAAATATATTAAATAATGACTGGGGATATATAACGAGAAAAAAGAAAAAATCAGGCGGTAAGGCTTTATCTCGGTCTAGTTGGTATAAAATACTAGCTAACCCCTTTTACGCTGGTATAAACGTATATAATGGCCTTGAGAGCAAAGGTAAGCATAAACCATTGCTCAATTTAGATGAGTTTAATCGTATCCAAGAAATATTAGGCAAACGAGGTTGCAAAAGAAAGCCTAAAAAGCATGACTTTACTTATGCAGGTATGTTTAAATGTAATTATTGTGGTTGTGGTATTACAGCAGAACATCATACTAAATATATTAAGGCTAAAAATAAAGTCAAAGGTTATGACTATTATCACTGTACTCATAAGAAAAAAACTATTGTTTGTAAACAAGGATCAGTGGAAGAAAAAGAAATAACCAAAAATATTACTAAAAAACTGGAAAAATTAGAAATGCACCCATTGTTTTTACAGTGGAGTTTAGATTATTTAGATAAACAAAAAGGTAAGGTGAAACAAGAAAACAAAGTAATTGATAATAGCCGAGATGATAAAGTTAAAGAGTTAGAAAGCAATTTATCTGAATTAACTATGATGAGAGCCAGAGGATTATTGGATGATGACGAATTTTTGAAAGAAAAAAACAATCTTAAAAAACAAGTTGAAAAATTTAATGGTAAAGATAGCAAACAAAAAACCGAGGAAGAAATTATTGAACTGACCAAAGAAAAGTTTATTTTTTCTGCTTATGCTTTAAAAAAATTCAAAGAGGGTGATAACACCAAGAAAAAACAGGTACTTAATAATCTAGGTTCGAACCGAGTAATTGAAGACAAAAAAGTGCTAATTACAGTCAATAATTGGTTGCTTCCTATTTACGACAACGCTCAAAATTTTAATGCTAAAATGAGAGGGTTAGAACCGCTTGATTTTGGCTCAACAAAAAGAAAAAACGAGGCTTTGACCTCGCTCAATCTCTCTTGGCTCGCATACGCGGACGGGTTCAGAACTTTTTTTAGCAAGGTTGAGCTAAATTTTAATTAATTTGTGTTTTTTGACTTTTAATACAAGCTTCCATACTTTCTTTAAAATCTTTTTCTGTCATGGGTACATATGTCAATTTTACCATAGAAACCAAAGAGGTTGCTTTTTGGAGAGCCTCACCTTTGCTTAATTCGTCGCCAAACTCTTTTTTATATAAAGCGATGAAACTATCTAATTGTTTATCGGTAAATTGCATATAAATTATTTTTGCTATTTTTCACTACAACTTCTTTATTTGAATATTTTTTTAATCCAACTGTAAAATCCCTTGTTATTTTCCTCAATTTCTTTTATACATCTTTTTGCTACTGTAGTTAAAGCATTAGCAACTTCTTCTAAATGACTATCTATAATAGTATTGGGGATATGAAATGTATCACGGTTATTTCTTTTATATGACCAATAACTTCTGTCAAAATCAGCATATATTTGATCCGGATTGGTAAAATGTTGTAATCCGTCAACTTCAATATTTATTCTTGCTTCCGGTATAGAAATGTCAACCGTTTTATAACCGTCGTTATCTTCAATCTTGCATTTAATACCCTTATCCATTAAGGCATTATAAAGATTAGTTGTTTGAGGTGTAATTCTATATTTAGAATTCATATTATATTATAAATTAAGCGTTCGAGGCTGACGGCTTATTATCAATTCTAGCGTCAATTAAAACTATATTAGATTCATTGTTTAAATTAAGCACTCTTAAAATTTTATATACTCGTTCTTGTTCTTTTTCTGTAAAATAGATAATCACTTTAAAAGCTTTATCTGTTCCATTGGCATTTTGATATATTTCAACTTGTTTTTGTAAATTTTTCTTTAAACTGGTATTTTTAGCCAGTTTAAATTCGATAAGTGTCTTGTCAGAACGACCCATTGAAATTGCAAAATCAACAGGACCACGACCATTATTTGGCTCTCTGTTGACATCAAAAATAGAATTTTTACACACCAAAGCGAAAAGTAATTGTAATTCTTTTTCCGATCTTATAACATTATCGTTATTATCATAAAACAGTCTATAACCGTCATTATTTTCAATAAAATCTTTTAAATTTAAAATTTGGGTATGAGCCTCGTCATAACTAAATTCTTTATAAGATGTATAAAAACCTATTTTGGATAATTCAGGAATTATTTTTTTTACATTTTCTACATATACATTTGATGAAAATTTAACTTTTTCATCACTAATACTTTCTGCTCTCTCACCATTATCTTCTTTATATTTTATAAAAAAATCTATTAAGTCAGGAAATTCTTGGAGTGTTGCAAAAGTAGCCTTTATTTTTTCTTTTTTTGTTGGTTCTTTATTTGGTTCATTAGTTAATTGACTTTTAAAATAATTATTAATTTGAAATCTAAGTTGATCATCCGAGATAGAATCTGGTATATTTTCAAAATCTTTTATTAAATCAGTCTTGTTAATCCACGTATCATCTTTTGTAAGCAATTCTTTAGGAGTTAATAAAACAAAATTATCTTCATGTTTAGGTAATTGATATATTCCTTCTTCCCATGTCTCGGTTTTATAATTAAATTTTGCTTTTTTTACTCTAAATTTTTTTGTTAATGCAGGGTCTATATATTTTTTTGTAAATGTCTCTGTATATTCCAACAAAAAATCTTTAATCAAATTTGTAGCAAAATCACTAATATTATCTTTACCTATACCATCTTTTATTAAGCATAACTTTTCAAGATGACTTCCTTTAGTAATATCTTCTTCTCCAAATTTACTAAATATTTTATATAGATTTTCATTTAAAGCTGTGGCAAAATCCATGCCCAAACCACTACCTTTATTACCTTTTAACGAGAAACCAAACCAATTTTGTTCAACCTCTTGAAATAAATACCAAGTTTTTAAAGCACCGCTGTCTAGACTACCATTTACAGACTTATCTTTTAAAAATTTTAAATAATCAATTATCTTTTCATGAAGTTCTTTATAATCATCTTTTTTACTATTAAACAATAAAAAAGGATCGATAAACAGAGGTAAATCAAAAATTAGCGATATGTCAAAAGCACCATATTCTTCAATAATCTTAGGATCTACTTTAAAAAAATCAGAAAAATATAAATTCACATTAAGATATATTAAATTAATTTACCAAAGTTTTCTTCAAAATTATTTCTATATTCCTCTTCATTATTAAAGAAAGGCAACCCAAATAATTTATAATTTTCATTTTCTTCCTTTAATATTTTTTTATCTCCAAATTTTTCACTAATTTGCTCTAAGAAATTTTCTTTCCATATTTCATTTTCCGAAGTCATGTATTTTTTTTGTTTTGGTTCAATAAAAATTTGATAGTAAACTTTGTCTTTTTTGCCTTTTAAAAACAATAAGAAATCCGGCTGAAATCCACGACCTTCTTCAAAGTCATATATTTTATAAACTTCTTCATTTCTTAAAAGATAATATTCTTTATACTTTTCATCTAAATTACCAACTCTTTCTTGTATAAATTTAATAAGCTCTATTTCTTGATCAGTACCAACAAAATCATTCAAAATATACCATTCTTCATTTTTTAACACATCAGCTAAATTTTCTGAATCTTCTACTGTTTTTTTATCAACGCTTTTTGTTTTAGGTTTATCAAAAATATCTGAAAATTTATAAGCTTTAAATTCAGGCGTTCCTATCTTTGGTTTTATATATGATTTAAGTTTATTTTCAATATCATTAAGAAATTTAGAAATAATCTTTAATTTTTCTTCATTATCAATATCTTCAAAATTTGTTTTCTTTTCTACAATAATATTAATTTTAAAAGAACCAAAAAAATCTTTTCCTAACAAATCATCTATACTATTTATTTTCAAATTATCTTTCAAATTATCAAATCTATAAAAAGAATTTTCCTTTTGTGATTTTATGTGTATCGCTTTTCTAAAGATATTATATTCAAAATCTTTAAAAGTTTTATCATTAATTACTTTTAAATTTTGTTCTGATAAGATTAATCTTTGCATTTCATCTTCATCATCTAAATTTTTCATCCAGTCTTCTGACAAAGAAATACCACTAATTGTATATGAGCTAAAAAAATCTTTAGCTAAAGTATTCAAGTTTTCTTTTTGTCTATCTGGATTGTCAATTTGATTATTTTTCCAAATTTTAATTTTTTTATAAAAAGGAATATCTTTAAATTCTTTTTTTAAGTCAAATTTTTTAACAATTTTATTATCATCAATATAGCCGTCTTTTCTTAGTTCGGCTTTCAATTCTATAATATAGTTGTGTTCTGCTTTATTGTTTGGGTCATCGTAAGTATAATAATAAAGTTCTTCCAATACTCTTAGCTCATTTTTCAAATTATTATTAAACTTTCTTTTATTTCTTTGTTCATCTTTGTAAGTAAAAGGACAATATCTAACACCTCTACCAATTAATTGCTTTTCTTGTATTGTCGTTTCGGGTGTTTTTCCTTTGTGTGTTCCTCCAACATTCTGCCCCTTATAAAGACGGACTATGTCAAACAAATTTAATACATCCCAACCCTCTGTTAATCGTTTTACTGTAAAAATACCTCTTATGTGATTATTTATATCTTCTAAATTATTTAGAAGATCATTCTGTTTTTCTGTTGTTTTTTCACCGCCTTTTTCACCTTTAGCATCTTTATCTTTTGAGTTAGTAATTATCAAGTTTTTTTCTTGAAAATTTTCTTTTATAAAATTTACCACTTCAGAATATCTACCTTTTGTATTTTCTACAAAATTTAAAACATCTTCTGTGCGAGATCTTCCTTGTTCATAGGGATTATCGTTTTCTGTAATTTTATCTTTTATTTTATTAAAAAATGCAAAATCTTTAATATTTAAATTATTTATCAAATTCAAAAAAACTTGATAATCTTTTTCTGATTCTTCAATAGTTTTACTTCTGAAAAGGATAACAGGTTTAAAATTATGTATATTGTTTTTTAAAGCAACTTCATGTCTATACCAATTAAAAAGCAAGGCATGTAAAATTCTTTCTTTTTTACTAAAGGTTGAACCAATCAAATTGATTTCTTTTGTATAACCTTTCTTTAAAAAATCTTTTAGACTAAATTTATAAATTGTCTTATCTTTATATTTTTTTACAACATTAGGCTCTGTCGGAATAGTCGCAGTAAACTCTAATAAAATATTATTACTTTCTTTTCCATTCTTTTTTAAAATCAATTCAATAACGGTATGTTCCCAGCCTTTTCTTTCAATATCTTCTTTGCTTGCATTATCTTTTAATTCCAAATTTAGATCTAACTCTTTCTGCTTTTTGTTTGTATTTGTATTAAGATGATGTGCTTCATCAGCTAACATTATAATATCTTTTTTATAAAGTTCTTCCAATGTAATATTGTTTTCTTTTTCTAAATGTATATCATTGTATAGTTTTTGTATGGTAGTAAATTTTATTTGTATGTCAGAAGAATTGTCAGAAAAGTTATTAACTTTTTTAATATTTATAATTTTCCCGTCAATAGTAATTTTATCTGTAAATAAATATTTATTGTGAGTATTATTAATAAAATTATTTTCTGTTTTATCCACAATATTATTTTGATTTACAAAAAATATAAAATTTCTATAACCTTTTTGATAATAAAACAAAATAAGAGAGGCCATGACTAAGGTTTTACCTGTTCCCGTAGCCATATTAAACATTAAATGGGTGGGGTTTTGTTTATGATCTTTTTCATACACAAAAAAATTTTCCAATGCTTCTTTTTGCCACTCAAATAAATCATATTTAATATTATTTAAAATATATTTAGGAATCTCAATGACTTCCGGAGCATATTTTTTAAGTGTATTTTTTTCTGTATTTATTTGTTGATACAATTCTTCCATATTATTTTTTACTATAGAAAGTATTTGTTAGTTTTTGATCTTCAACGCTAATCCCATATTTTTTATCTGCCATTTCGCTTTCATTAACATACATTTGATTTAAATCAAGCATAGCCAAAAACATTTTCTTTTGTTGTATAAGAGTAAGTTTTTTAAAGTTTTCTTCTTTCATTATATTTTCTTTAAAATCCTTAATTTTAACATTGTAATTTAGGAAATATTTTTTATACAAAGTATCAAAGAGCTTTACGAAAGCAGATAAATCTTTTACGTTTTGTATTTCTTCTTTTGCTTGTTCGTTCCATTTTGCAAGCTCACAATAAATAAATTCGCCACCACCTTTCCAATCAACTGATTTTGAAATTCCTCCTTGTTCACCTTTAATAACTTTTTTCATTCTTTCTACAGCAACAGTTTCAATATAATCCATTTGTTCAATCCCAATATATTGTCTATTCATTTTGTGAGCAACTGCACAGGTAGTTCCTGATCCAAGATGATAATCTAAAACAATATCTGTAGGTTTAGTAACCGCTTCAATTAAAAATTTTATAATTTGTTCTGGTTTTGGATTACTAAAATCTAATCCAAGCTCACTTATTTCATTATTACCATCTTCAGATAATGCTTTGACTATTGAATACAACTTTGAATAGGATTCTTCTATGGGTGTATATTTTACTATCACTTGCATTCCATTACCAAAGTTTTCTAAAACATAATCTTTATTTTTAATTTTTTCTTTGATTTCTTTAATTTGTTTTTCATTTTTATATTTTTCAAGTTCTTCATAAAAACATCTTCTATCTCCTAAAGATGTATCATATTTACCAAAAACTTTTCTAACAACATCATCATTTCTTAAGTAGAAAACACCATCTATTTCAATGACTTTTGCTTGAATGACTTTTTCTCTAATAAATTTATGGTTTTTACTTAGTTTTTTTGCAAAGATGGTAATATAATCATGTCCTTTTACGATATGTTTTGCATTTCCGCCTCCTTTTGCTCTTTGATGAATCAAGGTTCCTACAAAATTTTCCCTATCAAATATTTCATCCATTAATACTTTTAAATAAGATTGTTCATTATCATCACATTGCACAAAAAGTATTCCGTCATCCCTTAATAATTCATTAGCTAACTCCAACCTGTTTTTCATAAAGGTTAGCCATGTACTATGATTAAAGTTATCATTATAAACAAAACTGTCTGTTTTTGTATTATAAGGAGGATCAATATAAATAAGTTTTATATTCCCTGCAAATTCAGATTTTAGACTATGTAAAGCAAGTAAGTTATTACCTTTTATAATTAAATTCTCTTGTATTAAACCTTTTTTATCTCGTTTTATTTCTTTTACAATTTCACCATCTTTCTTGCTATCTTTAGTAAATCGTTTCCAATTTACAAGAGCTTTTCTATCACAAAGTCTATCTATTTCATCATGTGCAAGTACTTGATTAAAGAATACTTCATTTCTTTTTGCTGTCTTTTCTTCATATTTTTCAGTTTTATCAGAATATTCAAAATAAGTATCAATGCCTTCTTCTGTGCTTTGTCCACCTTCCAATATACAATCCTTAAAAGGAAAATCTAAAACAGTATCATTTCTATCATTTATAAATTCTTTTCCGTCGGATAAACCAATTCTATTTTTATATTGAGTGTATGAATTATTTACTTTATTTTCATCTAAGAAAAATTTAAAATGATTGATGTTAAAAACATAAACATCTTTTATTTTTGAAAAAAACTTTTTCTTTATTTCATTATTTGTAATCAAAAGTTCTATTAATCTACTATCAATCTTATCTGCTAAGTCTTTTATTTTAATATAATCAATAACACCATTTTCATCTAAAAAATCTTTTTCTTTCTTTAATAGATTTTCTAATTTGTCTTTAAAATTTACCATATTTTTATAATGAATTTTTTATTTAAATAGAAGTATTTTTCTTCCCTTATTTTACAACAATTTGATATTTTTGTCCAAATTTAGGCATATTTAGCAAAATTTGTCCACCCCGATTTTTTCCTGTATAATAAATAAACTAAAATATGCTTATTTTCCACCAAAACCCATGCTTCAGTATGCTTGCAAAATCAAGGAAAAAATGCTCGAGTTTACTCGACTTTTTTGTATTGAGACAAGTATATTCCAACGGTTCGTCATAATTTACAAGTATATTTACTTCTTGCACTCAGATCCTCTTGCCAAAAATATCATGCAGGGTATTTTTGACGACCACATAAAGCTAATGGGCGAAAGCTCTGATGGGTATGGGGACGAGGACGAATTCTTAAAAATCAAGGGCGATGTTTTGTTTTCAAAAGAGTTTTGGACTTACTACTCTAATTTAGAGCTTGTTCACAAGAAAATGAAAAAACTTAAAAAATGTTGTGTTCAAGATAAGGACGACTTTGATGATTTTTGCAAATTATTTTCAAAGCCATATTCCAAACAAATGTTAGAACTATCTTTTGAGGTTGTAAATAGCGAAGTATTTGATAGATTAGACAAAAAGTGCTTTTTTGCTTGCGATGACGAGGATAATAAAACCTACTTTGACGACAAAAAGAGTGTTTTGTATGTTCAAGGAGTGAAAGTAAAAATATCCAAACAAGATAAAATTACTAATGCCCACAAATTATTACATCATATTTTTATTACCAATAAAGATAATCTAAAAGACGATTTTTACTATGCCGAAATAGCTGAGGATGAATTTTATGATTTAGACTATACAAAAGATAAAAATAATTGGAAAAGATATCATAATATTTGTTTTGAGTTAAGCAAAAAAATAGAAAAAGAAACAAAACACAAAGACTTTTTAAAATTTAATACTGGTAGAAAAGGAAAAGTAAAATTAAATAAGAAATACCTCTAAAGTTCTGAAAAAATAACGGCAAAAAGTCCCATAACTTGGGGCTTTTTTGATTATTCTGAAAACTTGTACAAGAACTTTTCAGAACCTTGTTCACTTACAATACAAGCACGCAAAATAAAAGGTCGATTGCGGATTTAATTCAAAATCTAAAGAATATACCATTATGTTTAAATTAACAGGTGTCCTCAAAAAGGAGGAACTCCGGGAATATACATGTAAAGACGGTACGCCCGGGAAAAGCCGAACTTTATTCATAGAACCAGTCGGGAGTATTTACCCAATAAAGGTAAATGTATCCGATATGGATCTAAAAGTCGGCAAACAGGGTGAAACAATAACATTAGATATTGAAATTTACCCTTATCACATTGTTGATAAAAAGAGAAAGAGGGCTTTTGCCGATTACTACATTCCTAACAAAAAATAGTTATGAACCTCCTAACCACAGCCAGTACAACTTATGCCTTAACCAGCGAAGCGTTGGATCTGATTAACTTTTTCAGCCAACTTATTACAGTTTCGTTTGGACTATTGTTTGGCTTGCTTACGGTAGTAATCGTTTTACTCATCTTTAAACCTTAAATTTATGACAGGACTAATAAACAACATATTTGCCGGTCTCGGGTTGAGCCTCATTCTTCCTCTCTCGCTATTAACGGTCTTGAGTATTTTCTTTGCAATAACCACAGGCAAGTAATATGTGTTCTCAATATATCTTACTCAACAATTCGTGCTACTTAGATGATTTCCAACTTATTGGAATAGTCTTTGCTAAAGCGATTGTTTTGGGTCTTATTCTGGGAGCAGTGGTCGGCATATTATTGTTATTCATTAAGAAAATTTAATCAATAAGACTATGATTAGCAAAATCAAAAGTTTATTGACTGGATCTAAAGCCAAAATTACCGCTTTCAGCCTAGCTGTTGCCGGTGGATTATTGGCTGGAACTAATGCTTTCGCAGCCGTGGATTCAGATGTCGCCTCTACTACCGGTATGGTAGTTGATACGATGAAAGAAAATGTTGTCGGTGTAATAACCGCTAACATCGCAAACATCGTAATCGTTGGTGTGATCATCTTTTCAATTGGTTTCGTTTGGCGTTTAGCTCGCAGATTCATGAAATAGAACTTGTCTGGCGGGGGCTGGCTTTCAAATGGCCTAAGCCCCCGCTAACAGGCATAACGAATTAAAATTCTTAAATCTAAACTAATAAAATAAAACATATGCGCATATACATAAATCAAGAAGAAAGAAATTTTATACTTAATTTTCTCTACGAATGTATAGAAGATTTTATGGCAGATCAGCAATTTAGTGAAGAATATCGTGAAGAACCGGAAGAAATTGAAGTAATCAATTCTTTATTCAAAAAATTAAGCAACGATGAAGAAAAAACTAGTACCAAAATCAGATATGTCTATGAAAAAATACAATAAACTAAAAATAATATTATTGTTAGTAGTATCTCTATTCACATCGTTGTTGTTTGCTCAAATAACTAAGGCAGAAGATAGTTATACAGGCGACATCGTAGATTTTGGTCCGGCTTCAAATTGGTATACATGGTTTATCCGAGTGAGCAACGAAACGGGACACGGACAAAAATTTATAACCACGGCCGACACGGAAGCAATTAGTACAGTGGCATTTAAACTTTGTCGTCTTACCGACTTTACCGAACCAAAAACTTTAACTTTGTGTGATTCAGCGACAAACGGTTGGTATTCTGGTTGCTCAAGTCCTTTAGCCTCAAAAGAATTTACCGCCGAAGAATTAAACGCATTGATTAACTATGATGTTAATTGTTATGCAAGTGATGAGGGTGGAACAGACGACGGATTGTATTACAAATGGGCATATTTTAGCTTTGACGAACCTGTTTCAGTTTCTCCAAACACTAATTATTTTGCTCTTTTAAATATTTCCTCTAACGACGACAGAGAACCCGGCTCAGTATTAAGAACGATGTATAACAATTCAAATTATTTAGGTTCAAGTGAAAATTACCCATACGGTCAAGCTTATTACTACAAAGGTGCGACTAGATATACCAGTGGCGAATCAACAGATATATTTGTAAAAGTTTTTAGTGCTGATCCAATTACTATTCCATTTGAGATAACAAGCCATGATAATGATAGTCCGGCAATAAATGACAGCTACATTACTGTAACGGGAACTTGTCCGATTGTGGGCGAAAATAGAATTGGTTTTACAAATGATTGTCTAGGCTATGAAAATATTACTTATAATGTTGATTGCATAGATAATGAATTTTCCGGTCAGTTTTATCATGAAGCAACAAACCACCGACTTATTGCTCGAGAAATATCTAGTGTATCAGGCGACTGCGTGGACTATGATGACTTAATGGACTATATAACTTTATCACCGCTTGAAATTATAGAGGGTTATCCCGACGACTGGTATTTTAATTTTGATTATTACGACGATTACGATATAAAAATTAAATCACCAGTTTTTGACACAGCTTTGACTTTGCCCTCTGGTACAACTTCAAGTCTATTTACTTTTGGTTTTATATATCCAACATCTTCAACCCTCTCAAACTTAAATTTCACAATTAAACAATATAACTCCGACGGCGATTTGCTTAATGGTAGTTATCACAGTATTGCTTTAGACCAAATGGCAGACACTTGGAATTATCAAGTAAACTTAACCGCTTCTTCAACAGATTCAATTCACTATGTAGTACAACTTACAGATGACGGCGAAATGACAAGACAATACCCATTCGGACTTTATGTATCAGACCTTGATTTTATTTATAATTCCGATGACTTTGATTTTTTCTTTCCTCGTTTAGTTGAATTACTCAGAAGTAAAATTGTATTTAATTATTACTTTGCTTTCCACGACGGATTTTATAACATGTTTAACGGCACATATACTGCTCCCGATGATGATGACTTAGACATAACTTTTAAATCTGTATCAGGCGACGGCGAGTATGACTTAGACATTAAGATATTCTCGGCAAGCGATAGCAGGGTTAAATATTTTGCTAGTGGTATTAGACCATATATTGTGGCGATTTTGTGGCTCATCTTCGCCGTGTATGTGATATTTAGAATTACTCATTTATTCAGCGATAACGAATAACCACTATGCTTAGTTTAATTGAAACAATCTTGGTAAAAATATTCTCACTTTTACCCGAAGCTGATCCTAATAACTCGGTTATAACTGCCGTTAATAATGCGTTTGCAACTATGACACCTACACTTGCTAAGATAGATTTGATATTCCCTTTATTCTCATTATTCAAAATTCTTCTTTTAGTTCTCTTTGTTGAAATGACATTATTTCTCATTACATTAGTTCTCAAAATGGTAACATTTTTAAAGCCTTAAAAATATGATCACAATTATCACAGGAAAACCCGGAGCTGGCAAAACTTTGTTTATGACTTACAAGGCACTTGAAATGTTTTTGAAAGGTTATGATGTATATGCAAATTGGAAGCTAGACTTTAGCGGATACATAGAAAAGAAAAAACTTAAAAAAGAAAACTTAGGTAAAGTATATTTTTGGTCTGAAATTCCCGAACTGTTATCTATCAAAGGCGGACAGATTTTTATTGATGAGGCACAGGGATATTTTGATTCTCGTGAGTGGCAAGAAATGCCTCCGAGTGCAAAACAAAAATTTTCCGCCCATAGACATGATGTTAAAAAAGACAAAGACGGTAATATTATCCCGCTTGATATTTGGGCAGGGGTTCAACACACAAGCAATATAGATAAAAGAATACGAGATTTAGGACAACACTTTTTAGAAGTTAAAAACCTATTTCGTTTTATCTTTATGGCTTCATATTTTGAATTGCAAGATTTAAAAGATGACAACCTAAGACGACGAGCGGTAAAGCGTAAATTATTTTTGTTTAACAAAACTAAAGCCAATTGCTACAACACGCACGAAGCCGTGAACTTTATTAAGTACCCTGAATTTCCATATTACCGAGAATATATTAAAGAACACTCAAACGACAATACTGGACTACTTCCAAAGGATGAAAACATCCCTCCGTATCATAAACAGCAAAAAAAGTAGTGAACCCGTTAGGATTCACTACTTTTTGCCTCGCCGATTTTCTCGACTTGGCAAGCATAGAAAAGACTTATTCTTTTCGGTAATTGGCGAATAACTTTGCCATATTGATCCTTTTGTTCAATAACAATAAAGGACTTTAAGGCTTTTTCGCCTTTCTTAACTTTAAAACCGTTTTTAAGCCAACGGTTAAAAGTTAAACAATTACTCTTAGGATCGTAATTGTTCGCTTCTTCCTCGCCCCAGCGAGTAAGAATCTGACGACGGACATACTCAGAAGTAAATTCTGAACCCGTCCAATTGGAAATTATTTTTTCCATATAATTAAAAAACAGCCAATAAATAAACCAATACGACAAGGCTGTTTATCGCCGTATTAGACAAGGCTAAATATGAGCGTCTGATAGCTTGCCTTAGTCAAGGTGGAGTCTTTGAACTACCTTTACTCGGGAAAAGCTGACGCTAAACTAAATAGCCCTGATACGGTAAAAACTACTGGTAATCTTTGTTAATTAAATTTCTTGGATAGGCAAGCATATCTTTTTTTTCGTCGGCCTGCCTGACGACGAAAAAAAGATTGCTTGGCACAGGGAATTTGAAACAAAAATACAGTCTTACATATTAATCTTGATTATATCCACACATCTAACGAAAAATTGTTATGGCCTTTACCTACAACACAAGAGTTGTGGTGTCGGGCAAGTATGTTGAAGTTTACAAGTACAAGAAAAACGTCTGGCGGGACTTTGAAAGGACGCAAGAAAGCGTAAAAGAAAAAACTCATGAAGAGCCGAAACAATTAGATATATTCGAAAGAATAAAAAAACAACAGCAAAAACAATTATATTCAGTCAATCGAACACGAACAGAAATACGACGGTTGATAAACTCAAATCCGCAATTAACCAAATTTATGACTTTAACCTTTGCCGAGAACATCACAGATCTTAAACAAGCTAATTATCTATTTAATCAGTTTATAAAAAGGATGACTTATAAATATCCTAATTTTAGATATTTAGCCATTCCCGAATTTCAAAAGCGTGGTGCAGTTCACTATCACTTGCTTTGTGATATGCCTTTTATTCACTTTAGTGTGATACACGAAACTTGGGGACATGGAAATATAGACATTAAAACTTTAAAAGATGTAGACAACATCGGGGCTTATGTTTGTAAATATCTTAGTAAAGATATGTTTGACGAAAGAACTTTTGGAAAAAAGAAATTCTTTCGTTCACAAACACTCAAAGATCCAATTGAAATATTGGGCTGGCTTGCCACTAAATTTATTGAAAGGTTTTTGTCTTTACTTACACCGTCTTTTGAAAAAACTTTTGAGAGTGAGTGGGTCGGCGAAGTTGAATATAAAGCATACAGATTAGATGATCTAATATTTAAAACCGGCGTGCTTAATCGTTCGCTCTTATTCAAGCCAATATGATAAGCGAACAAGACATCCTAAAACTTCAAGACATTATAAAAAGAAACTATGGTGTTGAATTAAGTTTTGAAGAAACCTCAAAAGTGGCAAATGATTGGATTGCTGTTTTTGAAGTATTGGCTGAAATTGATTACAGAGAGAAATTTGAAAAAAATTGATTAAATTCCGTTTTGTGTTATAATTTATATGCTTACTCAATTCAATAATTAACTCAAGGAGTTTATTATTTTGTCGCCAGAAAGGGGCGGTTCGTTCCGATAAAAATACTCTTTGAGTGTTTGAATTGGGTAAGCAACGACCGTCCCTTTTTGTATTTAAATATAATTATATGCTTAGCGAAGAATCAATCAAAGAATTTCAACAAATTGTAAAGGAGGAATACGGGGAAGAATTAACTTTTAAAAATGCTTCCGAAATAGCAAATGGCTTAGTTGATTATTTCTCCATACTTAAAGAATTGCGTATAAAAAATATGCAAGATGATAACAAAAAATAATATGGAAAAAGAAAAAGACAATCGATGTATTTTATACTGTCGTGTTTCAAGCAAAGAACAGGAAGACCGAGGGTATTCTCTAGAAGCACAAGAAAAACTTTTGCGTAGTTATGCTATGCGAAATGATCTTGTGATTTCTAAAATATTTAAAATTTCTGAAAGTGCGAGTGGTAAACAGATAAGAAAAACTTTTAATGAAATGCTAGGCTATGTTAAGAAAAGAAAAATTAATCTTATTCTTTGTGAAAAAATAGATCGTTTAACAAGAAACTTGAAAGACGGTGCTGTTATTAGTGATTGGGTAAATGGCGATGAAAAAAGAGAGGTTCATTTTGTAAAAGAAAACTTTGTTGTAAGTAGAAACACAAGGGCTCATGAAAATTTAGTTTGGGATATGAAAGTCGCTATTGCACGGTTCTATACAAATAATTTAAGCGAGGAAGTTAAAAAAGGACAAAAAGCAAAAATTGAATCTGGTTGGATACCTTGTGGAAATAAGTTTGGTTATATTACCACCGGCGAAAAAGGACATAAGACCCATATACAAGATACTAAAGTAACCCCTTATATAAAAGAAGCTTTTAAGCTTTATAGTACAGGAAATTATACTGTCAAAAGAATAGCCGAAAAATTATATAAAGACGGTTTTAGAAGTGTTAATGGTAAAAGAGTAATGAATTCTGTCGTACATCGTTTACTCCGTGATCCTTTTTATTGCGGATATATTATTTGGAATAATGAAGAATACAAAGGAAAACAAGAACCGATAGTAAGTGAAACTTTATTTAACAAAGTTCAATCACAATTAGACCGACCACTTAAAGCGGGACAATATAGAAAAAAATTTCATACTTTTAAAGGCTTAATCCGTTGTGAGGAGTGTGGTTGTCTTATTAGTTGGCAAACACAAAAAGGCCACCATTACGGCTCTTGCCGTGGTTATAAAGAGTGTTCCCGTAAAGGATATATTAAAGAAGAAAAGATTGAGGAAAAATTAAATGAAATGATGAAAAAAATAAAACCTTTAAATAAGGAGGTTTTGGATTGGATAACAAATGTTTTAAAAAAAAGTAAAAAAGGTAAAAAAGACTATACTAAAATGACGAGAGAATCTCTTAATAAAGAATTTGAGAAACTAGAAAATAGACTAGATTCAATGTATGACGATAAATTGGATAAGAAAATATCCGAAGAATATTATAATAAGAAATTTAAGCTATTTACAAAACAACAAAAAGAAATCACTGACAAGCTAAAAAAGTTAAATAAAAGGGTTAGAAACTTCTATAAGATAGGCGTTGAGATACATAATTTGGCGTTTACAGCCCGAGAAAAGTATAACAGCAGAAAAGCTACCACTGACGAAAAAAGAATCCTTATACAACGAATTTTCAAGGAAATGACAATCAATACTGAGGGAAAATTGAATGTTGAATATACAGAATCTTTTGCTTTTCTTTCTGAGTGGATGCCCAAGCTAAACGCAACTTCAGAACTCCTGAAAAATGGCTCTACTTACAGGAAAACAGGCCTGTTAGAGCCTGCTCATCCTTGTTTGCTCGGGGACGAGGATTTGAACCCCGATACCCAGGACCAGAACCTGGTGTCCTACCATTAGACGATCCCCGAATAAAATTTGTAGCCCGTAGGGGAATTGAACCCCTGTTTCCGGCTTGAGAAGCCGAAGTCCTAACCACTAGACGAACGGGCCAATACTTTGTTGTTGTTCCTGTCATTGCGAGAAGCGTGCTGTTCCTGTCATTGCGAGAGGTCCTTCGCTATGCTCAGGATAAACTCCGCAATCTCGTTGGTTCTGTAAAGACGAGATTGCTTCGTCGCTTCGCTCCTCGCAATGACAAACACGCTTACGCTCGCAATGATGTATATAGCTTAAAAAGGTAATAGCTCGTCATACAAATCTTCCCACTGTGGATTGATACCGCGTATCAAATCTATCTTTTTCTTTCTAGAACCTGCTTTTATTTGTTTTTCTCTAGCAATTGCATCGTATATGTCATCATATTTCTCATAATAAACTAGTTTACAAACATTGTATCTTTTGGTAAAACTTTCATGATCGCTATCCCCACTTTTGTGCTCAAATCCCCTTCTACACAAATTACCTGTAACTCCGGTATATAAAACGGTATGACGTTTATTGGTCATTATATAAACATGGTATTCGTATTTTTTCATAATCACCCCTCCTTAATCCACGAGATTGCCACGTCGTCGCTTCGCTCCTCCTCGCAATGATAAGATTGTTCTGACGAACAGATTCACAACGACATAAAAAAATTATAATGCTTTTTACCTAAAAAGTCAATATAATTGTCATTGCGAGCGGAGGAGTTTTCCTCGCAATGACAGTGAATCGCTTGCAATGACAGAAAACAAAGACCCCCAGGCCGAAGCCCGAGGGTCTTTTCGATTTTGGCGTTCAATCGAAAAACGTGGGGTATTAACAACTAATACTAGTTGTTAATTGGGGCAGAGATCTTAGTACCAGAGATACTTGTGGTGTCAAGCAATAAATAGTCATAATCTAAGGTTACTGCAGCAGTATTTATATTATCATAACCATCAAACCAGTCAATATTATTATCGGCATCAGCTGAACCAGCCGTACCTTTAATATCGCTAAGACCAACTTGAATCCAGTTTATAATATTAGCTGTAGCAGATAGACTATTGATTTCACCCTTGACCACAAAGTAAACTGTTTTATTTGCTTCAATCAAAGCATCGTTACCAAGAGTCGTAGTTGCAGCAGTCAAGTATAAAGTATCAGTTGTCTCAGTAGTGCTAGAGGCGGTATTATATGTCAAGTTAGAAGCACTTGCAGTACTACCTATTCTCTTGATAGTAGCTGTGGCTGTACCACCTAATGTAGTGGAAGCAAACTTGGTTAAGTCAAATCTTAATTCATTCAACGCAAGCTTTAATGCATCTCCATTAGCATCAGTATTATTATTAGCTTCAGTAGTGATAGCTAATATGGCTAAGGTAACCACACCTGTGCCATTGATAGCAGTTGATACGGTTTCACCGCCATAACTGCTTACCAATTCTACATTGCTAATTCTTGAACCGGCCACATAGAAATTGCTGGTAGAAGCTGTACCACCTTCATCGGCAGCTTCAGCAAAAGTACCGTTCAAATCCTTGTCAAAGACTATTTCACCAGCTTCTGCAGTACCGATAGTAGTGGCATCGAAGGTAAAGGTTTCACCAGAATCTACACCAACAGCAGTAAAGTGTCCGCTTGTAGTGGCAATATACATATCAAAGTAATCTTTTGTGTCAGATGTACCTGTACCGCCATTACTCATTGGATTAGTCTCTAAATAAATATATACATCATGCGTACCTTGGGTAACAACATAATTAATATCATCAAAGAATACTATGTCGCTAGAATCCATGGTTGCACAACCAATCTTATTGGCTGAATCAGTTGATTGAGCTGAATATAGACATACTTGTTCAACTGAATCTTCTGCACCAGTAGTGGCATTAGTTAACTTAATATCCTGTACTTTAATATCTTCGTACAAGGCTCTTAAGCGTAATTTACCAACCCAGGCATCGGTGCCAGCTAACAATACGCGGTCTTTGTTAAAACCACTATCAGCGTTGCGCATTGATACATACAAAATACCTTTCTCAGCCAAAGTGACTGTGCGGGTGGTTTCTAATTCATAACCGGTAGCAATAGCAACTGCAGAAGCATTAACTACAGAGGCATCATCATTGTCTTTATCTTTAGCTGTAACAGTGTCTAATTGTAGATGTATGGTAGTTGCTGTACTAGAAACAGTACTAGCAACAGTACCTTTAACCACAAATTTTTCAGTAGTACCATTGGCAACAACAAAACTCAAAGTATCAAAATCTATCTCACCAGTGGTCATGTTTGAATTTGTGATATTTTGTTTTAGTACATATTCACTGTTAGCATCAATTGTATATAAACCTAGATCTGTCCAATTCACAGTGGCCATATTATCTACTGCCGTAGAGGTGTTGCCAGCGGTTTCATGTCCACCCTCAAATCTCATTCTTTCTACAGTTATATCGCCAGCAGTGGCTTTAATCTTACCTTGGTAGATAATTACATTTGAATCATTTACCACAGCATTGCCAGCATTCATTGCATCAGC
>JBDROJ010000029.1:0-17452 GCA_043810165.1 bacterium | reverse complement strand
GTATATTCGATAGTGAGTTCAGTAGTGAATACAATAGTAAAATGTTTGAACAACTTCGTAATTCGTTAACCCATACGTAATATTCGTAGCGCGATTCGTCAATTCGTAATATATGAAAATAGCTTACATAGCAAACAGCCGGTTTCCGTCGGAAAAAGCGCAGAGTGATCATGTGATGGCCATGTGTTCTTGGTTTGCTGCGCTTGGTCATGAAGTCACGCTCTTTGTTCCAGATCGCAAACCTGTGATGGCAGATGATCCATTTGAATATTACGGAAAGCAGAAAACATTTAAGTTTGTACGCATGCCGTGTCTCGATACCTTACAATGGCTGTGGCTCGGGCCGTTTGCTCTTTGGATTCAAACAGCCACATTCGTATTCAACTTGCGCAGATATTTGAAGAAATTTAATCCGGACGTAACATATAGCCGCGAGATTTATACATTTGGATTTGGCCGCGTGCCAGGCATGCGTGTTTGGGAATCTCACGCAATTCCAAAATCAAGCTGGGCTGCGAAGATTATTCTTTCTTTAGACCGTGTTGTAACACTTACCAAAGCTTCAGCAGAACGTCTTGTGAAAATCGGCGTTCCGCAAGACAGAGTATTGGTTGAGCCGGATGCCGTAGAGCCGACGTTGTTCAAAAACGCGCCGTCTCGTGAATCAGCACGCGAAAAGTTGGGAATACGCCCGGAAGAGTTTTTGTGCCTTTATACGGGCAAATACACGACAATGGGAATGTCCAAGGGCTTGGATGAATCAATTGCCGCGGTTAATCATCTGCGAGCGAAAGGCTATCAGATTAGAGTGCTTGCGGTTGGCGGTACATCTGAAGAATTGGAAAGATACAAAGATAAGAAATGTGATGGAATAGAATTATTGGGCCATCAACCTCAGGATGAGCTTAAAAATTATTATGCGGCCGCCGATCTTTTGCTTATGCCGTTTCCGTGGACCGAGCATTACGCATACTACATGTCACCGCTAAAGTTATTTGAATATCTGATGAGCGGCGTGCCGATGGTTGTTACGGATTTACCGAGTGTTAGAGAGATTGTAAATGAAAAACAGGCTTTTATTGCAAAGCCCGGAGATGTTGAATCTTTAAAGCAAGAGATTTTAAGAGCGCAGCAAAATGCGGAACTTGCTCATTTGAAAGCAGCAGCTGCCAAATATTTATCAGAACGTTATACTTGGCAGGAACGAGCCAGGCGTATTACCGAATGGCTTAAGAAAATAGATGCGCTACACGTGAGTGAACGATCAGAAAAAACCACAGACCTACGGTAATAAGTAGAGGCGGGTCGGTTAAAAAAGTCTGAGATGGTGATTCGCCGCCGCCCTTTCTGTGAATAATGAATTGATATCTAAAGACCCCGTATAAAACCAGCGGAATGGTCAGCGGGAGCAGGGGTGAGTGTAAACGCATCTGCACCGCTGGATCCATGGTATACAAAATCCAGGCCATCACGATTAAGGAAGTAATAATCGCGTTTAATTGGTCCAAAAAATAAGGATGATAGTCAGCCAAAGTTTTTCTGTGTTCACTTGCTTTTTGCTGAAGCGCCAGATATTCACCGCGGCGCTTGCCAATTGCCAAAAACAAGGCTAAAAGCGTGGCTAGGATAATTACCCATGGCGTTATCACTTCATTGATAACCAGTGTGCCTGCTAAAACGCGTAACACATAATTACCGGCCAGGGCGAACAGATCAATTAGCACGATATGTTTTAGGTATAAAGAGTAGAGAAGGTTTAGTACGAAGTAAGCAGCTACTGCTTCTAAAAAACTTGGATCAAGTTTGTATGCGGCAATTAATCCTGCTGCCAATAAAAATAAAGCCAGCAAAATACCTCGCTGTAGAGATATTTTTCCGCTGGCAATGGGCCGGGTGCGTTTAGTCGGATGCTCACAGTCTCTCTTTCTGTCAATTATATCATTCCACACATAAACCGCACTGGCCGCCACGCAAAAAACTAAAAAAGCCATCAGACCCACGCGGATTGTTTCAGGCGAGCTGATTTTGTAGGACAGGGCCAGAGGGGCAAGCACGAAAAAGTTTTTTATCCATTGCTTGGGTCTTATCAGGCGCAATATATCGACTAATACAGGTGCCATAATATTAAGGGATATATTTTAAAAGTTTGAAAATGCCTGCCGAGACCTTTTTTTGGTGAATTGAGCCCATTTGCTGCAAATTGTCTTTATTCCGTATGTACCAATTGAATGCATTGATCAGCATCTCAGAATTACTGTGTTTAGGTTCGAACCCCAAGATGCGCCGTGCCTTTTCTACGGAGAAAAATACCGAATGGTCAGCGATGTGATACTGGTAGCTCACAAAAGGGGAGAGTCTAAGCAGGCTCAGGGCCGGAAGTGTCAGTCTGGCAAGCCAGCCGGGTACGGAGACTACCCTGGATTTGCCGCCAACTCCACGAATAAAAGTCTCAAGATCTTGTCGCAGTGTTTCAAATTTATCGGTGCCAATGTTGAAGTCCTCGCCCTTGCAGGGCATACTGGCCGCACGCGCGATAGCATCCACTATATCCTCCACGGAAACCAACTGATAAATGTTTTCTCCACGACCAAGGATATAAACATTATGGTTTGTAGCGACCCAGTCGAAAATCAGCGACATAAGACCCATCCTGCCAGGACCCAAAATCGTGCGCGGGCGAATGATGCTGATATCCATGAATCTCTTAGCCTGTTGACACAGAGCCTCTGCCGCGACTTTTGATTTGCCGTATTTCTCAAACGCGGCCATGGGTGACTGCTCGGTAATGGCCTCTGGTTTTTTCGGGATACCGAACACTGAAGAAGAAGAGATGAATATGAATTTTTTCACGCCGGCTTCTCTTGCTGCCTGCAATAGATTTTGCGTACCACGGACATTTACTTCCCAAAACAAATCCCCGCTTTTTGAAAGAGGAACGAGCGCCGCGTTGTGAATGACAACGTCTACACCAGAACAGGCATGTCTGACTGCATCCAGATCACGTACATCATTATTTAAATATTCAACATGATCAGAAAAGCGACTAGGCGGCACAATATCAAGAATACGCACACTGTGGCCGTCCAGCAAACAACGTTCAGTAAGATGTTGCCCCAAAAATCCGGAGCCACCAGTTACCAGATACATGTTTAAATCTGAAGCCCGTTATTCCTGCACCATTCAATGGAGCGGCGCATTCCTTCCCTTAGGTCAATTGTTGGTTTATAGCCTAGATGCCGCTGAGCCTTTTCTATTGAACATGCAATATCTTTGTTCATCTCTCCGGCTACGTGAAAATCGGTTGAATAAATACCAATTGTCTGTAAAAAGTCGTCGGCTAGTTCGCAGATTTCCGAGGCAAGCCCAGGTATAAAACGTGGCTTTAACTCAACGTTCAAAAGCTCAGCGATTGTTTGATATATCTCCAAAGTTGAATACGGACGCGCGTCAGCCAGCCAGTATATGTGCCCGTTGGCATGCGATGCGCTTTCGGACAATAAAATGCCTTGTACGGAATTATCTATATAGGACATACTGCGAAGATTTTTTCCGTCTCCAAATATAATCGGTTTTCCGGATTTAATCATGTTAAAAAAACGGCTTTGCCTCGCTGGTTGGTTCGGGCCGTAGAACCAGCATGGACGGACTATTACGGTTTCCATGCGGCCATCCTGAAAAGCCAATCGTATAAATTCTTCTGCCTTCGCCTTGCTTTTGCCGTAAGTTTTATATGGATTGTTTGCGTCTGTCTCTTTCAATAAAACATCACGTCTTACATTGCAGCCTGCGGGCGAGTTACTACTGACATATATAATACGTTTTACACCGGCGCGCTGCGCTGAGCGGATTAAATTCAGCGTGCCGCGTGTATTTACTTCGTATAGATCTTTGATATTTTTAGGATGTATAAGACCAACACAGTGGAAAATTGTATCCACCCCTTGGCAAGCTGCGTTTAAACTTTGTTCATCCCGAACATCTCCGCGCAAAACTTCCGCCCCCATGGCATTTAGCTCAGTGACATTTATATTTGGAATAGCAAGAACACGAACTTGCCGCGAGCCGTGAGCAGAATATTGAGTAAGTTCGGGCGCTTTGCCCGTGAGTGCTTCTACTAATCGTGTGCCGAGCCAACCCGGGGCTCCTGTTACCAATGTTTTCATATAAGTGTTTTTTTAATCTTAGTGACTCCATGTACCCACATAGGGCTTTTTTGTTTGATTAATGATCCTGTCCTTAGACTTTCTAGAAATTCGTTTGCATTAGAGAAAGGCGTTGTGAACATCCCACTGCGGCCTACTTCAAAAGACGTGTGAGCGTCACTGCCGGCTATTTTTAGAATTCCATGTTTCTCAGCCATGCGTTCCGCCTTTTCGTTGGATGAAACGAATATATTGCGTGCATTCCAAACTTCTAGGCAATCCACCATTGTTAAGATTTCTTCTAGTTTCTCGACATGTAATCTGTTTTTTCTAAAAGGGTCAAAAGGATGTGGGATCCCAACCAGACCTTTTTGTTCGCGTATCAGTTCTATGGTTTGCTCGACTGACAGGCCGGGTGGAACTCTCTCTGATAGAAAGTATCCTAGCACTTCTCCATCTTTTGTGCTTATTTCCTGCCCGATTATAACGAAGAATGGGGCAATCTTGCGTATATGGAGAGCGGCCTCAATGTTATCATGATCCGTAATAACTAAGGCTTTTATTCCTAGTTTTTTTGCCAGGTTTATAAGTTTTTGAGGTTTAAGCGTGGCACAAGGTGAAATGTTTGTATGACAGTGCGTCTCTATACGCCAAATATTCATATTTTGGATCAATTGCTTTCAGATGATAACTTGTGTAGTCTTATAAGTCAATGAATATAAAAGAGCATTTAAAAGCAGGAAATCTATTCTGGTGGTTCGGATTTCCTATAATAAATCTTGTATTGATACTCGGTCCTTTTTGGATTTCACAACTGACTATTTTAGAAATAAAATCTTGGTGGCGAGTGCCTGTTTTTCCGTTTGGGGTTTTTGATTCGTATCTTTACTTATATTGGTTTTCTGCAGCCGTTCACGGTATGGCAATTTCCAAACTTAGTTGGTTTGGAATGACATTACAAGGATTTCGCCAATTATTACCGAATGAGTTGAGCATAGTCGAATTTTGGTTATTAACCAGATGGATTTTTTCTACCATGTCTCTATGGTTCGGTGCAAAGCTGATAAAAAGCATTTCTGGATTAGGGACTTGGCAGTCTCGAATTTTAGCTTTGTCATTTTGGTTTGTATTTATTGGTGTGCTTTCGTATCGTCCTGGAATCTATTCATGGTATCTGCCATTTATTCTTTTGGGTCTCTTTGCGGCCTTTAAGGCAATAGGGGATTTAGATAAAAATTCTATTCTTTCTGCTGTGGGCTGGTCTATAGTGGCTTTAGGATTGAATAGTATTTATCCTTGGTTTCTATTCTTTGTCGCTCTTTGGCTGGTGGTTTGGTGGACGATTTGGTTAATGAAAAAGCGTATTTGGTTATTCGCATTAATCGCAGCCTTGGGTTGGGTGGGGGCCGTAATTATTTCTGTTCCTTTAGCACGATGGTTTTTTGATCCGATACGTTTACAAAATTTGTTGCAATATCAGCGAATAGAATTGGGTTTATCCAGGATGCCGTTTTTATCTAATACGATGTTGATTTTAATATTGTTTCCGGTTTTGTTATTTATTCTCAGCCGTGTAGTTTGTTTGGATAAGAATTCACTAAAAAGATTAGAATTTATTTTTAGCGGGTGGCTTGTCCTTTTCTTTAGTTGGTTTCACACGCCATTCACAGGTATCTATACAATGAATGATCATTTTATTATGCCGATTTTGGTTTTTTCCTGGATTTCTTTAGCTGTGGTTCTATCGACATTCAAAAATGTTTCAAAAAAGTTGCTCTTCAAAGTTAATAAGGTATATTCGGTTATTTCTTTTAGTATCTTTTTATTCTCAGGTATATTTTTTATTTTTATTTTAAAACAACCTTTTCAGACGAACCCGTTAAAGTTTTTTTCTTACTCAATACATTTGTCTCTTTGGTTAGCTTTAGTCGTTGCCGCAGGGATTGTATTTTTCGGGCTGCGAGGTTTGCTTTCGGTTAAATTCAAGGCAGTATTGTTGTCAGGAATATTGTTGACGAGTGTGATATTGGGTGCTTTTGGAGTACGCGCGATTCTGGCAACACAGAATTCGAATTTGTCCGATGCACAGCTTTTTGTTCCAGCGATTAATTGGATTAAGAGCTCAACCTCGAATCAGGATATAGCCATGTGTTCTGATATACGAACAGCTGAACTTATTTCTGCACATACTGGACAGCTTGTTTTGCCTGCTGAAGCGTGGTTATTTAATCCACAAAAGGAAGAAGAAATAGTTCAAACATTTGAAACATTAGCCGGTGCTTATGATGTTAATGGGGCTGGTGAAACAGCGTTGTGGCATTCTTATGTAGTGCATTATCGTTCTACTTTGTGCGAAATTGGCCCGCGAGCACAGATGCGTCGTCAGTTCTCAATATTACGATTCTTGGGTTTTGGAGAAGATAGAGCGCGAGAGATAATGGGTTGTCCTAAAGATATAATTGATCTTGAATGGTTAAGGGTAAGTCAGGCTATTGAAATATATAAAGTTAATGATCGTGCCCTTAACGAACTATGCCCTTGGATCATTGTGTCAGAGGACAAAAAGAATTATTGGCAAATACCAGATAACTATTCAAAGGTATATCAAGATTCCTTTATTACAATCTTAAGTTCAGTGCGTTTATAAAATAGACAGTCATTTACATATAGTGTTAAGATTTTAGCTAATTAGTCTTATTTGAAAAAAATGCATATTCAAGAAGTAGAATGTCTTAAATCTGATATTTCATGCGGGCATACTTTGATTGTTATTCCTACTTATAATGAGTCTGAAAATATCATTCAGTTTTTGAAATCATTACTTTCTATTGATGCATCACTGGACATTATGGTGGTTGATGATGCTAGTCCAGATGGTACAGCCGAGCTAGTTTTATCGTTTGCTCAAGAATGTGAGCGACGGGTTTATTTAGTACGCCGTGACGGAAAGTACGGACTGGGTACTGCATATACGGACACATACCGCTGGATAATTGCAAACCTGCCCGAATATCAGACTATAGTGCAGATGGATGCGGATTTTTCTCACGACCCCTCTAGGATTCCGTCATTGATAGAAGCTGCTTTAAAGTCTGGAGTAGCAATAGGTTCGCGGTATGTACCAGGAGGGAGCACGCCGGATTGGAATATATGGAGACGGATATTGAGTCGCGGTGGCAACCTGTACGCCCGTTGCATTTTACGGTTGTTTTTTTCTTCATTTTGCATTAAAGATGTTACTGCAGGATTTGTAGCATGGCGCCGTGATGCATTAAAGAAAATCCTCCCGCATTATTCGCTTTTTGGAAATGGATATGCTTATCAGATCTCCAGTAAATTGGCGGCTTTTCGTCTTGGATTTAATTTAGTTGAACTTCCGATTGTTTTTTGTGAGCGTCGGTTCGGTGTATCTAAATTAAATAAAAATATAATTTTTGAGGCCATAGTAATACCATGGAAACTTGGACGGACTTTTAGTCGGGTGTTTTCGCAGAGAGATCCGTCAAATAATACCACCACTCCTTCTTCTATCGATACCATAAAGGCACATAAAAGTTTTTCGATTTCAGATAAATGGCTAAATAGGCTTTGGTGGATCGGCGCACCACTTATTATATTTTTGTTAACATTCGGTGAGTTTTGGGTTTGGAATATTTCTTTTGGAATGCGGGAGCTATATGAAATTTTGCGTATACCGGTGATGAGTAGCCAGCTCTTTGATACATACACATATTTGCAATGGTTAGGAATTCTATTTGGCGGCGGAGCATATGGCGGCCACTTTAGTTGGTTCGAATATCCGTTAAAAATGATTGTGTGGCCACTTGGATCAAATGCAAGTATTCCGGTGATTTGGTTATTTAGCCGCTGGTTTATGACCCTCCTTACTCTTTGGATATCTGCATGGGCTATTAAGATGGTAAGCGGAAGTACGCGACATCAGGCGCTGTTTTTCGCATCCTGTTTTTGGCTATGCTTCGTGTTAACCCTTGGTATGCGTCCTGGTGTTTTTTCGTGGTATCTACCTTTGGGATTTTTGGGTCTAGGTTTATTTTGGATTTCGTTGGAATCGTTTCGTATCAACCGCTATATTAAAGCAATTTTTATTCTGTTGCTTGCTATTGCAGTGATGCGCGTATATCCATGGTTTTTCTTGTTTGCCATAATTTGGGCAACTAGTATTCTCGCAGTTCAATTATTACGTTATTCCAAACGATGGTTTTTTGGGTTACTAACAGCTGCAGCCACCTTCTCTGTTGCTTTGCCGATAGCACTCATTCGTTGGTTCCCGGACTTATCATTTCCGCTAGCCTTTGAAGTGTATGAACGATCTGGGATTTCATTCACCCATATGCCGTTTTTCTCGAATTCGGTGATAGCCATGATAATTTGGATAGCTCTTCTTTTGTTTTCAGGAAAACGAACCTCAAATCAAAAGATGCAGAATAGGTTTACTGTTCTTATTTGGGCTTGGATAGCGCTATTCATGTCTTGGTTTTCCACTCCTTTGACGGGCGTATATATCACTAACGATCATTTCATTATTTTAGTGGTCGTACTTTCTTGGATTAGCTTACCGTTATATTTAAGCAACATTGGGAAGGGAAAAGACGTCTATTCATCAGACACTAAGTATTTAGGTGTTCGTCTCTCAAGTTTAATTAATATATCGATAATCGGTTTCACTACGTTGTTTTTTGTATACATCTTACAAAAGCCTTTAAGATTACATGTTTTTAAATTTGATGTTTATATTATTCATTTATCTATTTGGTTAACTTTAGTTTGCGCTTCATGGGGGCGGATTTTCCTCTTTTGGAAATCTAAGAAGAAGATCCTCATTTTTAATGCTGCGTTATTTATTACCTGTATTAGTATAGGCGTTTTTGGATATTTAACTGTTTTTCTGCGTGAAACACCTAAAATGCGAAGCCTAATAAATAAAGCTGTTGTAATAGAATCAATAGATGAAAAGGTTCCATCGAATATTGCGCTATGCGCTGATCCGCCCTCGGCCTCTTTCTATGCGGCGCACTTGAGAAGACTGGTGTATCCAGCAGAATCGAATTTATTTCTTTTAGAACACAATGAAGTTTTACTGCGTCGGATTGAATTACTGGCAAGTGCTTATGATGTGGATGGAGCGGGTCAAGGTTTATGGTTCGATCATTTCGCCACAACCCTTCTACCTTTGACATGTCTGCATTTTGGGCAAGCATCATCCTGGTTGCACAAGGCTGGCATGTCAGATGACCGCATTGATGATTTCATTGGCTGCCGTCATAATACTATAGATGAAATTAGAGAGAGACTTTCCAGAGCCATGACAGCTCCGGTTGATGAGCCAGCTTTTCGTCAGGTATGTCCTTGGGTTATTATCCCGAGGGGCATGAGACACTTTTGGCGCTTACCCGATGACTATACTGAAGTGCCGGTCGTTTCGGATGTGTCATTGTGGACAGTAGAATATAAACTGCCTTCACTATGAAACGAATAGCTTATAAAATAGTAAAAGTTTTTGCCTGTTTGTTACCTAAGGGTGCGCCGGAATATATTTATACTTCACTTTTGAAACCTAAAAGACTCAAGTCTATAGTTAATATTTTATTGACAGTGATAATGCCCGAAACCGTAAAGATAAATGATAGCATCGTTGCTCTTAACAAAAGGGATCCGGTAGTTTCCGGAGCGCTCATGCTCGGAGTGTATGAGACGTTTGAGGCGCTACAAATTCAAAAAAAATTAAAACCCGGCATGGTGGCAATTGATATAGGCGCTAATATCGGCTATTACACAGCGATGGCTGCAAAATCCGTGGGTCATTCCGGTAAAGTCTTTGCCTTTGAGCCGGATCCGGAGAATTTTTCTTTTTTAAAAAAGACGGTTGCGTTGAACCAATTTCAAAATGTTGAATGTAATAGAATAGGCATTTCAAATTCCGAGGGCAGAGGACAGCTCTACCTGTCTCCCGAGAATATGGGTGATCATCGCATCTATACTTCACCGGCCGGAAGACAGAGCATTGAGATCGAAATGATGTCGATCGATTTTTTTATGAAAAAAAACGGTCTGCAAAGAGTTGATTTAATTAAAATGGATATTCAGGGAGCCGAAGGACTTGCTATACAGGGAATGAGAAAAGTCATTGCCGATAATCCTCACATAAAAATGTTTACCGAATTTTGGCCGCAGGGTATTGAAAGAACGGGTTTATCACCATCGTCAATACTTAGAACCATCGAAGAAATGGGATTTAAAATATTTATGATTAATAAAAAAAACGGAGATTTGGAACCTGTCCAAGATTTTAATATTTTCGCAAATAATTTTCGAGGCAGGGAGTATGTAAATCTATACTGCGAAAAATAGAAAATTTTTATGTAGACGTAGCTCATTTTTTCTAAAAAAAGTTCTTTTATATTTTTTTGACGATATATTTTTTTTACTTTAGTATTGAACGATATATGATTCACGAGACTGGAGCCGAAAGACCTTTGCAAATTTTCGGATCTTTGTGTTGTCCTTTGTGCAGGGGCGCCTTAAAAGATGATATGAGCTGTCTCAAGTGTAATCATAATTTTGTCATTCATAATGGAGTTCCGTTGTTATTAGAAAAAGAAACACAAAGCCGCGTGTTGCGGGAGCAAAAAAATGACAATGAAAATCTTTTTAAGAACTTTTTTAAAAGCTGGCCATCGCTGTATAGGTTCCTAACGATCCTGATCGCTCCTGTATTGTTTACAGGGTTGAATGGCAGATCTTTTTTTTCGCGCGCGACAGCCGACGCAAAGCTTCTTAATCTCGGTTCAGGCTCCATGCGAATACATGATAATGCAATAAATGTAGACATTTTTCCGTTTCCGAATGTTGATGTAGTCGCGAACGCTGAACGACTTCCTTTTACAGATTCATCATTTGACCTGGTATCTTCTGATCAGGTTCTTGAGCACGTACCTCATCCATCTATAATGATTTCTGAAATTTTACGCGTAACTAAAACTGGTGGCCTTATCCATCTGTCGGTTCCTTTCCTGTATCCTTTGCATGGCTCGCCGAGTGATTATTCGCGCTGGACAATCAGTGGACTTTGCGAGTTATTCGCGGGACACGAAGTAATTGAAAGTGGGGTGCTCATGGGTCCGACTTCCGGGTTATTGGCGACATTTGCCGGATGGCTTTCGCTGGTTTTTTCTTTTGGGATTGAACCGTTAAAAAAAATTTTTCATTATTTGTTTATGTTGATCCTAAGTCCTTTGAAGTTTTTAGATTTGTTGTTTGCGCGCTACCCTGGCGCTGAAGATGTGGCTGGCGGAATATATATTGTTATTAAGAAGAAAAATACGTGAACTATATGACGAAAAAATTACAAAATATACTCTGGTGGTTCGGCATACCGATCGGAGTTGCTCTCGTTATATGGGGGCCGTATTGGGTTTGGAATTCGGTAAACCATATCAGTCCGGTTTGGCGTGTGCCGATCGTAGATCGCGGAATTTTTGATGTTTATTTTTATTTGGAATGGCTTGGGGCGGCTATAGAGAACTTGCCGTTTGGTGGACATCTTCGTTGGTTTGAATATCCCATGCGATGGCTGGCGCAAATTTTGCCCAAAGGAACAACAGTTGATGAAATTTGGCTGATAAGTCGGTGGATAACGAACACGTTGTTTTTGTATGTGAGTCCGTGGTGTTTTCGTCAGTGGATCAACATCTCTAACTGGAAATCAAGATTGTTTACGCTCGGACTGGGATTTTCGCTGATTTTGGTTCTAGGATCACGACCGGGAGTTTTTTCTTGGTATCTGCCTTTTTGTCTTGTTGGACTATGTTGCGCAAGGCGCGTGGCAGAGGATTTGAATAACTCGAAAGTTCTTAAATCTTTTTTCTGGACATTAGCAGCATTACTCCTGACATCGGTCTATCTTTGGTTTATGTTGGTAGTCGTGATTTGGTGTGTATCTGTTTGGTTTGTATGGCTGATCAACAGACAACCAATTACTTTTTGGGTTTTGTTTTTAGTCGGGCTTATCACTGTCCCATTCATTTCGTTCGTATCCGCTAAATGGTTACTGCAGCCAGAGCACGTTATCCTGTTAGAGCTGCAGGAACGCCATGGCCTTGCTTATACACACATGCCTCTGATAGGTAATTCGCTCTTGCTTATATTCGGTTGGATCGGTCTGAATTGGGCATTCATCGGATGGAAAAAGTGGGATGAAGAGAACCTGAAGCCGTTAATTTTTTTGCAATGGGCATGGATTGTGGTCGGACTTTTGTGGCTTTCCTCCACGTTTATTGGAGTTTATCTGCACAATGATCATTTTCGTTCGGCGGCAGCTGTACTTTCTTGGATCGGCTTGGCGGTGATATGGGGTTTGCTGGAATTGGATGAAAAAATGAAATTTTCGCTGAAGCGCAGACCGGCAATTTGGGCAAAGCTACTCAATTTTTTAGTTTTTATCTTATCAATAGCTTTCATAACAAATATTATCATGCAGCCGTATGCTTTCAATAATGACGATTTGAATGTATTACATCTATCGCATTGGTTTGCTTTGGCGCTCGCTTCTTGTTTATTGATGTTGTCCGGATTGAGATCAGATAAAAAAGCTAAAAGTATTTTAATAGTTATGTTTGTTGGAGCGGTTTTGATCGGTGGAGTTGATGCCTTCGCTGTATATCGTAGGGATTTCCCCCGTCGTCAGGAGCTCCTTAATCAGCTCCCTGTGGCAATGTGGGTAAATACGCATATTGCCCCTAGTACGGTAATTTGTTCCGATGAAGAAACAGCCAGGTTTATTTCTGCGCATGCCGCTCGTCGGGTTTATCCGGCACCCCATACAATGCTTTTGCCGGAATTGGAAAAAACATACATTTGGCGACTGGCGACCATTGCGGGGGCATATGACGTTGTTGCGGCAAGGCGTGAACCTAACTTTGAGTATTTAAGCGAGGCTTTTCGTTCGGTGGTCTGCACGCAATATAAATTACACGAAAAAATTCTGCGTTCACTGGATTTTACACATGATGAGATTTCGGATCTAATCGGGTGTCCGGTCTCGATAATTCAATTTAATAGCGAAATAGTATTTGATGCGATTGAGAGACATACTCTTGAAACATCTGCATTCGAAAAAGCCTGCCCCGTTGTTGTTATTCCGGACGCACAGCGCCAATATTGGACATTGCCCGAGACTTATAGCGAGATCAGGGCTGGGAATAATGTGTCGGTTTGGATGAAGCAGATTGAAGATTGATTGTTTCCGCTACAACGTAGAGTGGGCGTTTTCGTGTTTCGTCGTAAGTACGCCACAAATATTCTCCGATTATACCCATCATTATCATTTGCAGGCCCCCTAGGATAAGTACCACAATCATAAGAGATGTCCATCCTTGCACCGGTTGTCCAAAGATTATTCGTTCAATTGCGATAATCACCGCGCTTATAAAACCTATCATGGCAGTCGTAATACCAATTGCGCTCATGATACGCACCGGCAGGTAAGAAAAAGCGAGAGCCGAGTCAATAAAAAGTTTTAGTTTTTTGGAAAACGTCCATTTTGATTTACCGAGTTTACGTCTGACACGTGTATAAGGGATTATGGAAGTGGAAAAGCCTGTCCATAATATCTGTGTCATAAGGTGTGAGTTTTTTTCTCGCATGTCTATCAAGATATCTTTCACTGCTTTATCAAACAAAACGAAATCAAATCCACCGCGGGGGATCGTACAGATCGCAAAACGTAGCATAAAGCGCCAAAATATTCCTGCGAAAATACGATCCAACAGGCCATCTTCTCGGTTCGTTCTTTCAGCAATGACTATTTTATATCCGGATCGCCATTTATGAACCATTTCGGTGATTAATTCGGGAGGGTCTTGAAGATCAGCCATGATAATGGATAAACAGTCGCCACTGGCCAGATCCAAACCGGCGAGCAAAGCCATATGCGCACCGAAATTTCTTGCCAATCTTATAACCTTTATGCGTGAGTCGCGATCTGCAAACTGTTGTAGAATTGGAAAGGAATTGTCCTTGGAACCGTCGTCTATAAAAATTATTTCCCCGTCCATATCCGGCATGGATTTCAGGACGGCTTGCAATGCGGGGACTGTCTCTGGGAGGTTTGTTTCGTTGAAATAAACCGGAACCACGATTGAAAGTTTGTACATAATTATGGTTTTTCAATATCTGTATAGTTGACGATCGGAGCGGCAATGATTTAGAGTGCTCTTATGTTTTCACAAGAACATAAAATTTTCAAGCCAACGCGTTGGGTGATAACGGGCGGTGCAGGATTTTTAGGCACCAATTTTCTCGCCGCTTCAAAGCCTGAAGATGGAGAGATTGTCGTCATTTCCAGGCACCCGCCTAGGTGGCCGGTAAGAAAATCCTGGATTAAATATATTGAACATGATGCAAGAGAAGTTGATGGGTATAAGCACGAGTTAAATTCTTCAAGCGTAGTAATACATATGGCCAACTCTTCTTATCCGGGTAAGGCGGAAAAGGTCATAGAGTCCGACATCCAAGATAATGTACTTGGTACTTTGAGACTTGCTCAGGCCTGTGTTGATCAAGGTGTCGCTAATTTTGTTTTTCTTTCAAGCGGTGGGGCTATATATGGCAACCAGCCGCATGCACTTCTGGCAGAGAACGACTGTACCTTTCCGATTAGTGCTTATGGCGCCATGAAACTAACAATAGAGCATTACTTGAGGATAATCCACAGTCTTCATGGCTTAACGGTTACATTACTGCGAGTCAGCAATCCATTTGGGCCTTGGCACAAGGGCACGGGTCAGGGTGCGGTAAACGTATTTTTAAGTGATATTTTGAAAAATCGGCCAATAGAAATTTGGGGTGAAGGCAACCAAATTCGGGATTATATTCCGGTTGAAGATGTGGTTCGTGCGATCCGCGAGGCTGGTATGGAGATAACGGAAGGTTGCGAAGTATTTAACATTGGAACCGGTTGTGGTCATTCTTTGAATGAGCTTCTGTGTGCTATAGAGAAAGTAACTGGTATTTCATCTAAAATTGTATTTAAACCTTTACGAAGAGTTGATGTTGCTTCGAATATTTTGAATTGCGAGAAGGCAAAGGAACGGCTTGGTTGGCAGAGCGATAAATCTTTTTATGCGGCTTTGGAAGAAACATGGCATTGGACTAAAATAAATTTATGATTTCATTTATCTTCCCAGTCTATAATGAGGCGGAAAATTTAAAACGATTTCCTAGTGAGGTAATCCCGGTATTTAATACATTGGGTGAACTTTATGAAATTATTTTGGTTGATGATGGTAGTTCTGATAATAGTGCGGAGGTTGCTGAGGGTTTAGCGGGGCCTGTGCGTTTAGTTCGTCATGAACACAATAAAGGAATGGGTGCTGCAATTAAAACTGGCATTCAGGCAGCTAAAGGAGATTTAGTAATTACTATGGATACGGACCTTACGTTTGCACCGGATTTGGTACCAGGTATGCTCGAGCGTTTTAAAAAGGGTGATGTGGATGTTGTATCAGGTTCACCAAAGATGGCTGGTTATGATAAGAGCGTTCCATTATTTCGTGTAGCGATTTCTTATCTTGCATCTATGGTTTATGCATTTGTTTTGGGAGCTCGTGTTAAAGATGTGAGTCCGATTTTTCGTTTGTACAAACGAGAGCAACTTTTAACCCTTCCATTAGAAACAAATCGTTTTGATATTAATGCAGAGATACTTTTTTTCTTAATACGTGATAAGCGAAAGATTGTGGAAATTCCAGCGCCACTAACTGTGCGCATTCATGGTGAGAGTAAGCTTGATTATAAAAAGGAGATTTTGCGACATTTAAAGCTTGTTACGCGCATGATCAGGCTGCGTCTTTTTTCTGGGCGTAATATTGCCAAAAATGAAAATTCACAGTAAGGTGCGGAAAGATTGAATTTATGAAGAATTTCGTTATTTTGGCTGGTGCTAGGCCAAATTTCATGAAAATAGCGCCTTTAAACGCGGCTCTTCGCGAGCGTGGCGCTCAGACTTTTATTGTACATACAGGCCAGCATTATGATCATAATATGTCTGACGTGTTTTTTAGAGAACTGGGAATTCCGCAACCGGATGTGAATTTGGGTGTTGGGTCAGGTGATCGCAAAACACAATCTCAAAAGATTATTAGTGCGCTCGTCCCTTTGCTACGCGAAAAGTCTCCAGACGCGATTATTGTAGTTGGAGATGTAACTTCCACAGCAGCTGGAGCAATGGCAGGTGTTATGGCAGGAATCCCAGTAGTGCACGTAGAAGCTGGTCTTAGAAGTTTTAACTGGAAGATGCCAGAGGAATTAAATCGAATGATTGCAGATCATCATTCAGATCTTTTGTTTGTTAATGAAATATCAGGCGTGGAAAATCTTAAGAACGAATCTGTTTCTGAAGAGCGTATACATTTAGTTGGCAATATAATGATTGATACTTTGCGTAAAGCTGAGCCATACGCAGACAAGTCAACAATTCTTGCTAAGCATGGTTTGCGTTCCGGAGAGTTTGGTTTGCTCACAATGCATCGTCCGGAGAATGTGGATTTTCCCGAGGCATTAGAATCATTGTGCGAAAGCTTGAGATTGGTTGCTGAACAAATGCCTTTAGTTTATCCATTGCATCCACGTACAAAAGCGCGACTTGCAGAATTTGGATTGCAGCTTGACCCTAGAATAAAATTAATTGATCCAGTTAGCTATTTTGATATGCTGGCATTAATAAAGAATGTTAAGCTTGTTTTAACTGATTCTGGAGGTTTGCAGGAAGAAACCACGGCTCTTGGCGTTCCTTGTATAACATTGCGTGAACAAACAGAGCGTCCTATCACAGTGACTGAGGGCACAAGTGAGATAGTCGGGCGGGATAGACAGATGATTTTGCAGGGTGTGGAGCGTATAAAATCTGGAAACTGGAAGATTGGAAAAGTGCCGGACTTATGGGATGGACGCGTTGCATATCGTATTGCAGACATTCTTTTAAAAGATTAATGCATGCCACAAAAATTATTATTTATCACACCAAAGATAGATGAGTCACATGATGACCTGGCTTTTGCTAGTTTATGGGCAAAGGCTTTTAATGAAGCAGATTTTGATGTGCAGGTGATTTGTACGAGTAAAGGAAAAAACAGTTTGGATTTTCCCGTGTATTCTTTGGGTGGTGAGCGCAGTGTTTCAAGATTTGGACAGTTTTTAAAATTTCAAAAGTTAATCATGACGCTTAAATACGATCGTGTATTTGTGCATATGACACCACGTTGGCTAGCTGCAGGAAGCTGGTTTTGGTGGTT
>JBDROJ010000028.1:0-16843 GCA_043810165.1 bacterium | reverse complement strand
AATCAGTCAAAGGCTCATAAACCAGCAGACAACCATCCTTGGAAGCAAAGATCTTTCGTTATGATGGCAGTAAAACAAAAACAGCCAAGTATGACATTTTAAAATCCCTGAAAGTATGACATTTTAACTTCCCGTTGACAGTCAGATACACTGGGTTGACAACTTAGCGTTAAATTGATATCATTGATTACTTGTCATTTAACCAGAGAGGTGCTCATAGTGGGATTCAATAAAACCGCCTGTTATGCTGGCGGGATTGGAGCTGTATTGTTGGGCATAGCCTTTGGAATCGCCGGTGATCTGCCGGGAATTCTGGCTGGCCTGGTGGCAGGCTTTGGAGTAGGCTTTGTGCCTTTCTACCGAAGCCGTAAATAGTCCAAAACAAATGACCCTGAAGGAGGTAAGGAGGGGTCATTCTAATCGGTTTTATATAATTGCACTGTAGCCAAATATCATTTTAGCTAAAAACCACAAATTTCAACGACAGTACAATAAAACAAATTAGAATGGCCTTAGATAAAATACAACAACTAAACAAGATAATTGAAGATAGTCGCTATATTCTAGTGACATTTAGCAATGACCAAGATATTGATTCTGTTTGTAGCGCCTTGGCTTGGAAAAATTTTCTGGAAAAAAAATACAAACAGGTAGATATCGTTTGTCCGGGATTTTCCAATCATAAAAACCTACACTTCCTCACGGGCATTAAAGAAATCAAGTCAGAATTAACCCATTTGCAAAAATTTACAATTAAAATAGATATAAGCGATACTAAAATAGATTCTCTGAGCTATGATATTAAAGACAATTGGCTGTCCATCCATCTTAATCCAACACAAGGAATTATTACTAAGAATGAAATGCGTACAGCTCAATCTTCTTTTAAATATGATCTGATTATCACCATTAATAGCCAAGATTTGGAATCTCTTGGCAGTATATTTGAAAACAATACTGACCTTTTTTATCGCCTGCCAATAGTCAATCTTGACCATAAGCCAAGCAATGAACATTACGGCCAATTCAATTGGGTGGAGATAACAGCAACTTCCACTGCAGAAAATATATATAAATTAATCAAACAAATTGATCCATCTGCAATACATGAAGACATGGCAACCATGTTGTTGACTGGTATAATCAGTAAAACACATAGTTTTAAAACTAACAACATTACCCCATATACTTTAAATATTGCAAGTGAATTAATAAAAATCGGAGCTGATCGAGAACAAATAGTTAAACATCTTTATCACAATCGCTCTATTTCTTCTCTAAAAATCTGGGGCCAGGCTTTGTCTCATTTACAGAGTGATATCAAACTGGGCATAGTATGGACATCTATTACACGTGATGACTTCATCCGCTCCGGCGCCAATGAATCAGATCTAAACGAATTGATAGATGAACTAATTACAAATTCGCCAGAAGCTAGAATAATTTTATTATTATACGAAAAATCTGGTTCTGATGGTAAAGTAAATGGCATGCTAGTGTGTGAAGATCAACATGATGCCAAGCTTTTAACCCAGCCATTCAACTCTCAAGGAGATAAAAAAAGAGCCTTGTTTGTAATTGAAAACAAGACTTTAAAACAAGCTGAAGAAGAAGTTTTAAGTAATCTGCAAAAAAACTTAAAATAAAAGGTATTTACCCAAGGGTAAGCCCTGAACCCACGCTCGCTACACTCGCGTAAGGATCGTGGCAAGCCACGAAATATTTATCTGCGCTTGCTCGGTAAAGAAAAATACAAATATTTTTCTTTACCCTCGCTTCGCTTGAAAATAAAATTATATCAATGCCTGCCCGGTCATTTCTTCTGGCTTGTCAACTCCCAATAACTTTAAGACGGTCGGTGCCACATCAGCCAAAACTCCGACTGGCTGAGTTAAACTCAAATCCCCTTCTAGAACATCGCCAGCCAAACCAGCCTGGCCCATTAATTGTTTGCTCACTATTAAAAATGGGACAGGATTGGTGGTATGCTCTTTATCTATTTCTCCGGTCTGCAAATTAACCATTGCTTCAGCGTTTCCATGATCAGCTACAACCAGTGCAACTCCGTCGTGAGCCAATACATTTTCTATTACACTTCCAAAATATTTATCCGCAGTTTCGCAGGCTTTTATTGTTGCTTCCAAAGATCCGGTATGACCAACCATATCCGGATTTGCAAAATTCACTACAATAAAATCATAGTTTTCACTATCAATAGCTTTATTTACTTGTTTAGCCACTTCACTGGCTGACATTTCCGGCTGTTGATCATAAGTTGAAACCTTGGGAGATGGAATAATTTTACGATCTTCGCCTTCAAATGGGTCTTCCACCGTACCGTTTAAAAAGAAAGTCACATGCGCATATTTTTCAGTTTCTGCGATATGAAATTGTTTTAATCCGGCCTTGCTTATTGTTTCAGCCAAAGAATTGTGTACTACGATTGGCATATAGGCGGGCACGGCCGGCAATTGTTTTTCATATTCAGTCATGGATACAAAAAACAAATCTTTCAAATATTTGCGTTCAAACTTTTCAAAAGAAGGGACGACAAAAGCTTTGGTAAGTTGGCGAGCTCGATCAGGACGAAAATTAAAAAATATGGCTGAATCACCATCCTGCATAACTGCTACCGGCTGGCCCATCTTGGTAATAACTGTCGGCATAAACTGTTCATCATAAACTTTGTGCGCATAAGATTCTTCAATAGCTTTAATTGGATTTTCAAAACTTTGTTCTGAAACGCCTTGAGCCATGGCCAAATAAACTTTCTCAACTCTCTCCCAGCGATTATCACGATCCATGGCGTAAAAACGTCCTGACAAAGAAGCAATCTCGCCTACTTTTAATTCCTTCATCTTGGATTGCAATTCAAAAACAAATTCTCTACCTGAATTATAAACACAATCTCGTCCGTCCAAAATAGCATGCACAAAAACGCGCTTGGATATTTTTTCCTGCTTGCATAATTGCAATAAAGCATATAAATGATCATTGCTGGAATGAACATTTCCTGAACTGATCAGGCCAATTATATGTAAATTAGTACCTTTTTCTTTTACTTGTCTGACGGCTTGAAGAAAAGCTTCTTTTTTAAAAAAACTACCGTCATTAATGTCTTTGTTAATACGTGGACAAGTTTGGTAATATACTCGACCAGCGCCGATATTCAAATGGCCCACCTCCGAATTACCCATTTCTCCAAATAACAAACCAACTTCATTTCCTGAAGCATGAATGGTCATGGCTGGATAATTATGCACGCATTTTTCAAAATTTGGAGTCTTGGCTTCGCTAATTGCATTACCACTATTGGCAGGTGCCACTCCCCAGCCATCGAGAATTGTTAGAACCACTGGTTTGTAAGACATAATATTCTATCATTCTGAACTCGTTTAAATATAATATTACTAAAATAATGCTTTGCCGGTCATTTCCTTTGGCTTTTTTATATCCATCATCTTTAAAATTGTAGGCGCCACATCAGCCAGAATACCGTCATCTAATTTCTTTCTTTTAAAATCTTTTCTAATTAAAATACAGGGTACTGGGTTGGTAGTATGTTCGGTCATCATCTCTCCTGTTTTTAAGCTTAACATTTCTTCAGCATTGCCATGATCTGCGATTATCAAAACTTGCCCATCTTTTTTCAAAACTTGGCTGACAATTTTGTTTGTTTGTTGATCTACCACTTGAACGGCCTTTTGAGCAGATTTAAAATTTCCAGTATGCCCTATCATATCAGGATTAGCAAAATTAATACAATAAAAATCATATCCATCTTGCTTGATCTTCTGCAATACTTTGCTGGCCACTTTTCTAGCTGACATGCCGGGTTTTTTATCATAACTCGGAATTTTAGGAGATAAAATTTTGATTCGATCTTCTCCATTTACTGGGTCAGCATAACCGCCGTTAATAAAATATGTTACATGTGCATATTTTTCCGATTCAGCTATATATAGTTGCGTCTTATTTTTTAGAACCATTGGCAAAGTCTGCTGTAAATCAACTGAAGGAAAAGCCGTCATAATGTGATCAAGATCAGGACCAAAATCAGCCATGGCCACAAAACGAGTATTTTTAGGATATTTAGCCCTTCTAAATGCACCGGGATTTCTCTTTTGAAAATCTTCCTGAACCAAGGCCTTTGAAATTTGTCGGGCGCGATCACTGCGGGCATTTGTAAAAAATATCACATCATTATCTTTGATTGTAGCTATGGGTTTATTCTTTTCCATAATTACGGTCGGGCAGACAAATTCATCTGTATTGCCTTGATTGTATGACTGCGACAAAGCTTCTTCAGCACTGGTGGCTTCGCAACCTTTACCTAATACCATGGCCTCATAAGCTTGTTGGGTACGATTCCAAATTTTGTTGCGATCCATGGCATAAAAACGACCGGTTATGGTGGCAATTTTTTCTTCTGCCAGCATATGACCGCGCAATTCACGCAAAAAATCAGCAGCTCCATGTGGCGAAGAATCGCGTCCGTCAGTGAACAGATGCAGAAAAACTTTGCGCTGGCCTTCACGGCGAAAATATTCTAACATAGCAAACAAATGCTCCGGATGAGCATGTGCGCTGTTGCCATCGGTCAGTAAACCCATCACATGCACAGCTGTATTGTATTTTTTAGCATGAAACAGGGCTTGATGAAAAGATTCTTTTTTAAAAAAAGTACCATCATGAATAGCATCCGAAATCTGTACTAAATCCTGTTTGACAATTCTACCTGCGCCAATATTGATATGTCCGGCTTCAGAATTACCCTGCTGTCCCTTGAACAAGCCAACTGACTGTCCATGTGCTTTCAAATGCGAATAAGGATATTTCTTCAAATAACCAAAAATACCAGGTGCTGTTTTGGGTGTAATGGCATTGCCAGGATTATCACAGCTAGCCAGACCAAAACCATCTAAAATTATCAAGACTGTAGGTTGTTTGCTGGTTTTTATATTATCCATAAACAAATGTAAGTAAGAATATTATATCAGAAAAACTTGTAAATAGCTAATAATAAAAGCCGTTTCCACGGCTTCTCTATTAGTATGCAATCCTATCCCAATTCCTGTTCAATTTCCATTAATCGGTTATATTTCTCCACCCGCTCTGAACGAGACATAGAGCCAGTCTTGATAAATTCAGCGTTTACGGCCACGGCCAGATCGGCAATAAAGGTATCGTCGGTTTCACCACTGCGATGTGATATACTTATTTGATAACCGCTTCTTTTTGCCAACTTAATGGTTTCAATAGTCTCGGTCAAACTGCCAATCTGATTTAATTTAATCAAAATAGCATTGGCCACGTCACAATCAATGCCTTTTTGTAGTCGTTCCACATTTGTTACAAATAAGTCATCTCCAACAAGGCTAATTTTTTTACCTAATTTCTTGGTTAATTTCTGCCAATTTTCCCAATCATCTTCGCTTAAGCCATCTTCAATGGAAATTAAAGGATATTTTTTTACCCAGCTTTCCAGCACGCTAATCATTTTATCAGGCCGCCAACCTTGCTTTTTACTGGCAAAATAATACTTGCCGTGATTATAAAATTCTGTGGCCGCCACATCCAAACCCAAAAATACGTGCTTGCCCGGCGTCCATCCGGCTGACTTAACGGCTTGCATAATCAACACTAAAGCTCTTTCATTATTTAATAATTCAGGCGCAAAACCACCTTCATCACCCACGGACGTGGAATAGCCTTTTTGGCTTAAAATATTGGCAAGAGAATGAAAAATCTGCGAACCCATTCTAACACGCTCACGAAACAGCTTGTGGAGCGGAACTATCATGAATTCCTGAACTGATAAATTATTATCCGCATGCCTGCCTCCATTTAAAATATTCATGGTTGGAACTGGCAAACGCCAATTTCTTTCTTTAATGCCATAAGCCAAGCGAATAAATTTATATAAAGGCAAACCTTGGGCCAAAGAAGCTGTGCGCGCGCAAGCCAAAGACACGGCCAACACGGCATTGGCGCCAAGTTTTGATTTATTTTTAGTACCATCTAACTGCAACATCAACCTATCTATGCTTTTAATTTTTCTTACGTCTTTTCCATGCAAAGCTTTAGCTATAATCGTATTTACATTTTTTACTGCTTTTAACACGCCTTTACCGCCATAACGCTTGCCATGGTCGCGCAATTCCAGAGCTTCATGCGTGCCAGTGGAAGCTCCTGAAGGTACTTTAGCTACTGCTGATATACCGTTTTCCAAAACAACCCTAGCTTCTACTGTAGGGTTGCCACGAGAATCTAATATTTCCCGAGCTGTAACTTGCTTAATTTCCATAGTATAAAATCTACTTTATCTCATAAACCACATTTGCATTCATTTCCACACTGTCGCTGTAAACATTTACATTTTCTATACCCTCAATCGAACCTTGGATATAATTATATTCAGGATATTTATTAACCTCATATTCGGCATATGAATTCACTCCAACCAAATTAACACCCAATGACTTGGCCACAATATCAGCCTTTTTCTTGGCATCAGCCAAGGCGTCAATTCTAGCCTGGTCCTTCAAGATCTCTTTATAAACGCTGGCATAATCCACGCTGACCGCAGTAGCACTTTTATTGCCTGTGGCGCGACCATAGCCCACCACCGTAATAGTTCTTTCCATTTTTTCAGGCTTGCCAATGTATTCGGCTTTTTTAATATTATTATTTATCAAAGTACCTAAGAAAAAAATCAGATAAGCCAGCAAGACACCGAACAGCGTCATAATTATTTTCCTGCCAAATATGGAATTGCAACAAGTTAATCTGCCGGTTGTAACAGGAACCTTCACCAGCTCTTGAATTTTGGCTTTTGAAACGATCTTTTTATTTACTTTTTTAATTGTTGGCATATTTTTCTCCTTATTTATTAATACATCCATTATACCATTATATTTTAACAATCTCAACACCAGGCAAACTTTTTCCGCTTAAAAATTCCAACATGGAGCCACCTCCTGTGGAAACTAAATCAACATCGTCTATAATTTTTAATTTCTTCAAAACCTCTACTGTCTCACCGCCACCACACACTCCAAAAGCATGGCCCTTGGAACGACTAGCCACTAGTCGAGCAACCGAATGAGTGCCGTATTCATAAGGATGCTGTTCAAAATAACCCACAGCTCCGTTCCAAACCAAAGTTTGTGCCTGCTTGATGTACATTGAATACATTTTAATAGTTTCCGGACCAATATCAAAAATGCCCCAGCCAGATTTTAATTTAAAATTTTTATCTATTTTCATTACTTGATGTTGTTCTCCGTCAAAGCTACCTACCACAACATCAATAGGCATAATCACCTTTTTTTTATCACCATAAATTTCAGCTTCCTTTTTTAAATTCTGATCAATTAAAGACTTGCCTACTTTATATCCTTTGGCCCATAAATAAGTATTAACTATGCCACCGCCCACCAAAATTTTGTCGGCTTTTTCCAGCATATTCTTTAATACAGGTATTTTAGTTTCCATTTTGGCGCCACCTAAAATTGCCACAAATGGATGCTCCGGCTCTGTCATAACTTTGGACAAACCTTGAACCTCTTGCTCCAATAACAAACCTGCATAAGCCGGGAGATGCCTTGCCGGACCAACTATAGAAGCATGCGCTCGGTGAGCAACGCCGAAACAATCTGAAACAAAAATATCAGCCACATTTGACAGGTCTTTGGCAAAACTGCCGACATCTTTCTTTTCATCAGGCGAATAGCGGGTATTTTCCAGCATGGCCACCTGGCTGGCAGAAAAATCATATTCGGCCAGTTTGGCCAAATCACTCATTTTAAATAATTTTATATCTTTATTTAATAAAAACTGCAATCGTTTTTTTACCGGCTCTAAACTAAATTCCGGCTTAACCTCTCCATCAGGCCTGCCCAGATGACTTGTTAATATAAGCCTTGCTCCTTTGTTCAGTAGATAATCAATGGTCGGTAATGTCTTTTTAATTTTAAAATCATCTTTTACTACCCCGTCCTTGATGGGCACGTTAAAATCACAACGCATCAAAACTCTCTTATTTTTTAAATCCTTGATTTGTTTTATGGTTTTAATATTCATAATTTTTTAAATTAACTATAAGTTTATTCAACCATGTCATTATAGTCAAGATCACCGGGCCAAACATATTTATCAAAAATCCAATCGCTCAAATCACGCGCTTCAATGTATCGCTGTTCATTAGAACTAGCTCCTAATATTACAGTGATGATTTGACGTTGATTTTCATTGACTAAATCAACAACAAAATTAAAATCCGACTCCGGAATATATCCGGTTTTACCCACTATACAATTTGATCCATATTCATTTGGTATCCAATTTGTTAACAGCCAATTTGTGCTCCAAACTCGGCGCACCTTATCCTGTCCACATGGTTTGGCATAATATTCCCCTGTTTGAAGACTGGTATAAATCTTGTCAAAACGCAATGCCTGTTGTAAAAGTCCGGCCACGTCCACGGCATTTCCAATATTTTTATCTGATAACCCTGTGGGCTCGCTAAATTCAAGTGAATCTAAACCTAGTTCCTGAGCTTTTTTGTTCATAAGTACAACAAATTCATCAATATTCAACCCAGCTCCACGTATAAGAGCATTGACAGCTTTGTTAGAGGACCCAACCAAGGCCAAATTCCACAAATCTTCCAAGGCAAAAGTCTCTCCAAATTCCACTAAATTATCATCATGCCCGTCTTCTTCAATAATGGTAGTGGTGGCTGACCATTTGACAGGGAAATCAAGTAAAGTTATAACTGACATTAATTTGGTTATACTAGCCAACGGCCTGACCTGTTTTTCTTTTTTGGAAAATAAAACCTTTTTTGATTTTACATCAAGCACCACGGCCGATACAGCGCTTAATTTACCATCATAATCACGATCATGCTTGGCCAAAGGTATTATTGGGTTGGCTTTGGGAAAATTTAATGCTTGAACATCCCCGCCCATTATGATCGGTTGTTCCAAACTGTTGGCTGATAAAATTCTCTTGTCTATATTAACAAAAGATAGTTTCAAATTTTTCTCTGAATAAAAAGATAAAGGAGTCAATAATACTAGAAATACCCCTAATAATACTAGGAAGTACGGTAAAATAAAATTTAATATTTTTATGGTCCTTTTCATGTTTAAATTATTTTCCTTCCATTTCTTGGCAAGCTCTAGCATATGGATGGTTATGCAGTTTTTCGTAATCAGGCAGGTCTTCAACTTTTTTTAATCCCATATAGCGTAAATAATCCATACTAACCTGAAATTCAGGCAACAAACCGTCAATCTTCCCCACTTCACATATCAAACCACGTACTAATAAATTACGCAAAATAATACTGCAATTAACGCCTCTTATCTGCTCCAACTCGGGCTTTGTGATCGGCCCACAATAAGAAATCACAGTCAAAGTTTCCAATTGAGGACGAGTCAATTCGCCTGAAACTTCAGCTTTTAAAAATTTTTCAGCTGCTTCGCGGTTATCCGGGCTGGCTACCATTTGCCACTGTTCTCCATTCTGTAAAATAATAATTCCAGAACCGGGATGATTATATTTTTCTCTTAGCTCAATTAGGTTGTCAGTAGCCTGCTTCTTCTCTATTCTCAAAGCATTGGCGATCTTTTTCGCTTCCAAAGGCTTGGAAGCTATAAATAAAATTGATTCAATTTGAGATAGCATGGTATTTAAAAATAATTTAATATAGTAAAAAAAATCTATTGCTAATTAACTTTTAATTATTCTTAGCAACCTCAAAATCGCTAAAACTATCAGCTTGCCTTACTATTATATGATCTTTTCCGATTAATTCCAATAGAGCCAAAAAACTTACAATCACTTCGCTGCGATTCTTGGTTTGTTCAAACAAGCTCTTAAAGCTTATACTCTTATTTTTTTCTAATAATTTACGAATCTTATCCACGACCTGCTTGACTGAAACAGCATGATCAATGGTCGCCTCGGGCAAAGGCTTAACCGGCTTTAACCTAGCTAATAAATCTTCAAATGACTTGTGCAGGTCTTCTATGCGCGCATTGCTAGGAGCGGTAAATTCTTTCATCTTCGTTGGCGGTTCAATCCTGGTATAAGAGATCTTATTACATGACCATCTTGACTGGATATGTTGGCTGGCATCAACATAAGCCTTGTACATTTTTAACTGTTCAGCCAAACTGTCAGACTCTTGCTCTTCATCAGCGCAAAGCTGTGGCAACAAATTCTTGGATTTTAGATATATCAATTTGGCGGCAATAACCAAAAAATCAGCCAATTTTTCGGAACGATTCTTCTCTAATCTATCCAAGTATTGAAAATACTGTCCTGTTATCTGTGAAAGAGAAATTTCCGTAATATCCAATTCGTGCTGATCAATCAACTGTAATAATAAATCCAATGGACCGCTAAATTTCTCCAATTTTATATCTGGCATAATTTTATAAGGGCAGTTTCTTCTGTTTTCTTTTCAGCCATCTTTGCCATTGTTTTCTGCCAAAAACTGTTAATTTTACTTTCTTAATAAACCATTTCTTAGGCGTTCGCACACCATAGCCAACCAGCATTCCGCGATCAATCAATCTTTCCATGCTTTTAGTGGTAATTTTAGTTTTCAAACCCTGTTTTATCTGACTTTTTTTATCATAAAATCCAGAAAATATTTGACGGTCCACTTCTGTATCTTTCCGGATATAACATTCCTTCAATATATGTTGTTGAAGATGTGAAAAAACCATAATATTCCTGTCATCCCGACTGATATATCTACTTTTTTTGTAATGACTATTGCGTCCGGCACAGTGATCAAATCTATATCAATTTAATGTGTACTTCCTTTAGTTGTTCCTCGCTAACTATAGAAGGGGCATCCATAACCATTTCTCTTGCGTCATTTGATTTCGGAAAAGCAACTACTTCACGAATATTTTCTTCGCCTGCTATAATTCTCACTAAACGATCAATTCCTGGAGCTATGCCTCCATGAGGCGGTACGCCATATTCAAAAGCTTCTAACAAGTGGGAAAATTCCTTTTTTTGTTCATCGCTAAAACCAATTAGATCAAATATTTTCTCCTGCACTTTTGGATCATGAATTCTAATACTGCCACCGGCTATTTCACTGCCATTTAAAACCAGATCATGTTGGAGAGAGCGGACTTTGCCTGGATCCTGATCCAACAAGGCAAAATCTTCTTTTTTCGGAGCTGTAAACATATGATGTGACGGCGCCCATTTATCGCCGGCTCCATGAAAATAATCTTCTTCCGTTTGTTCAGTAAATAATGGGAAATCGACCACCCAAGCAAAAGCTAATTCATTTATGTCGTCTTTGTTTTCGCGTAAATCAGGACTGTCAGTGCCATATTTTTCCATACATTCAGCATAACTTAGACGTGGAAATGGAGTGCTTGTAATTTTTTTGTTAGGCGCCACAACCTTAACTAATTCAGTAAATAATTCTTCAGTTAAATTTATAATGTCTTCTTGATCTACAAATGACATTTCCAAATCAAGCTGGTAGAACTCACCAGGGCTTCTATCAGCCCTAGCATCTTCGTCGCGAAAACAAGGAGCTATTTGAAAATACTTTTCAAACCCTGCTACCATTAATAACTGTTTGTATTGTTGTGGCGATTGAGGCAGGGCATAAAACTTACCTGGATGCAGGCGTGAAGGTACTAAAAAATCACGTGCTCCCTCAGGAGTTGATTTGGTCAACATTGGAGTTTGAATTTCAGTAAAATCACGCTCACATAGCCAATCACGGATAAATTTGATTATATTATGACGTAGCTTAATATTTTTATTCATTCTCTCAGAACGCAAATCCAAGTAGCGATATCTCAAACGTAATTCTTCATGGATTACTTTAGTATCTTTATCAACTTCAAATGGCGGAGTTTTGGCTTCGCTTAAGACTATTAATTCTTTTGCCAAAATCTCTACATTGCCTGTGGGTGTATCAGGATTTTTTTGCTTATCCCCGCGCTCATTAACAACCCCCTTTATTTCCACAACCCATTCGGGCCGTACTCTTTTCAATTCCTCTTGTGATTTTTCATCAAGTTCAGCCGGCACGCCAATGACTTGAACTTTTCCTTTTAAATCTCTCAAATCCAAAAACACTATTTTGCCCATATTGCGCCGAGCATCCACCCAACCTTTTAAAACTACTTCTTCCCCAATTTTTTCATTTGTTTGCACTGAATATGTTCTCATAAATTCAAAATTATTTTTTACCATACAACCCAGCCATCTCCACCATACGCAAAGCATAACCACTTTCATTATCATACCAAGAAACCACTTTCAATAGATTACCGCCCACTACATTGGTCAGGGCCAAATCCACTGTTGATGAATAATGACTACCAACCAGGTCGGATGATACAATCGGATCTTCGGTGGTTGTTAAAACGCCTTGATAAACCGAATTTTTGCTGGCTTCAATTAAAGCATTATTCACTTCTTCCTTTGTAACATCTTGTTTCATCAATAATGTCATATCGACCAAAGACACGGTTGGGACAGGCACGCGAATGGCAAAACCATCAAATATGCCATTCATGGCCGGAATTACCTTGCCCACAGCCTTGGCCGCACCAGTAGTGGTTGGAATTATATTAATGGCGGCGGCGCGCGCTCTGCGCAAGTCGCTATGCGGGCCGTCTTGCAAATTCTGGTCAGCCGTATACCCGTGCACAGTGCTCATCATGGCTTTTTCTATGCCATATTTACTCTCCAAAACTGCAATCACCGGGGCAATACAATTTGTAGTGCAAGAAGCATTATTTATCACAGTGGCCTGCTCTTGGCCTACTTTTCCACAATTAACTGCGCGCACATACATTGGTACTGGAGCATCACCTTTTGAAGGGGCGCTGATAATAACTTTTTTTGCTCCTGCTGTAATATGCATTTCAGCCAATTCCTTGGTTCTAAATCGGCCTGTACATTCCAATACTACATCCACGTCTAAATCAGCCCAAGGCAGTTTGCTTGGATCTTTTTCTTCATAGACTCTGATTTTTTTACCGTCAACCACTATATTTTCGTTATCATAGCCAACTTCTTTATCATAACCGCCATAAGTACTGTCATATTTTAATAAATGCGCTAAAGTCTTGTTGTCAGTCAAATCATTTATGGCTACAATATTAAAATTATCGTTAATAAAGGCAAACTTAAAAGCATGACGGCCAATTCGGCCAAATCCATTGATCGCGATATTGATCATAATGATAAAATATTAAAAATTAAAAACTTAATATGAATTTTGCAACAAATCTATTCTATCAAACAACAACACCCAGCACAAGGCCAGGTGTTGATTTTTTGTTAATAATCTATCATTTACTTATTCAAAGCCGATCTGGTCTGCGGTCCTACCCAGCCTACCTGGTCAATGCCTTTGGCTTTTTGGAAAGCTTGGACTGCTTTTTTCGTGATATCGCCAAAATAATCGGTTATCTTGGTATAAGTAAAATAGCCAAGATCTTTTAATAATTTCTGCAATTCTTGCACTCCGTTGCCAACTGAACCGATATTTAGATATTTAGTAAAGCTATATTTAGAATCCTTGCCCATATCTTTGGTTACAGGAGTGGAATCGGCTTTCTCTTCAACCACTGATAGCTGTAAGCGTTATATTAGTTAGATTAAAAGGATTTGCCTGCGCCGGCGTGGGAAATGTGAACTAAAAAACATCTCCCCTGCTCAAAGCAACTGTATTTGTCGCTGTAAAGACCCAGCTTGCTTGGCTATTGCCTATGTATTCATCGGCAGATGTTGCCACGTCAATCGCGACAACAGGTTCACCAATTGCACCAACTGGTTTAATCACAAAAAAACAAAAAGACGAGCATATGTTCGTCTTTTTCTGATCTTTTTTACAATTTATTCTATTCCCCCATCTGTTCTTGTACTTCAGCAACAAAATCACAGCTCTTTTTTTCTAATCCTTCGCCCAATTCATAGCGCGCAAAAGTTTTAATGCTTGACCCCTCGGGCAACAGCTCGCTGACTTTCTTTTTGTCATCTTTGATAAACATCTGATCCACCAAACATACTTCTTCGTAGAATTTATTCAATTTGCCTTTAAGTATATTTTCTATAATATTTTCAGGCTTGCCCTGTTGCCTCAATTGTTCGGTGTAGACTTCTTTTTCTTTATCAATAACTTCTGCTGGAATTTGATCTGAATTTAAATACCTGGGATTGGCTGCGGCCGTATGCATGGCTATGTCTTTGGCCAATTCTTGGTCTTGACTGCCTTCTAATACCACTAGTACACCTATCTTGCCACCCATATGAATATACGCGCCAAAAGCGTCAATTTCACCTTTCTCAAATACTTGCAAACGGCGTAAAGTTATTTTTTCGCCAATCTTAGCAGTAGCCTCAGTAAGATAATCTTGGACCGTGTCAACACCTACCATATTCTGGCCCAAAGCCTGTTCAACCGATGTGGGTTTGTTCTGCAAAACATGACTAGATAAATCTTCAATCACTTTTTTAAAGTCGTCATTTTTAGCCACAAAATCAGTCTCTGAGTTGATTTCCACAACCACGGCCGTGTTTCCTTGAACGGAAACATTAACCAAACCTTCTGATGCAATTTTACCAGCTCTTTTAGAAGCCTTGATAATGCCTTTCTTGCGTAAAATCTCACCTGCTTTTTCTATATCACCCTGTGCTTCTTCAAGGGCATTTTTGCAATCCATCATGCCAGCACCGGTTATTGAACGAAGTTCAGAAACAATAGAAGCGGTAATATTTGACATACAATTTAAAGTTAAAATTTAAATTTTATACTTTGGGCTTTTTTAGACCTCTTCTTTTCTTAAAGCTTTTCTCTCTTTCTTGCCTGTCTCTACCTTATTTTTATCAAATTCTTTAACTGCATCCACTTTTTTCTTCTCCCATTCCATTCTTCCTTGTTTTATTGCTTCAGACACCAAATCAGCCATCATCTTTATGGAATTAACAGCATCGTCATTAGCTGGAATTATATGACTGGCTTTATCAGGATTAACATTGGAGTCAGTCACGGCAATCACAGGCACTTTCATGCGCAGAGCTTCTGACACGGCTGTCTTTTCAGTGCGCAAGTCAGCTATATACAAATAATCCGGCATTTGAGTCAAAGAAGTCAAACCAATTAAATACTTGTCCATCCTCTCCAATTTTTTCTTCATCATTAATTGTTCTTTTTTTGAATACTTCTCTATTTCTCCGGATTCAAGCTGTTCTTTTAATTCTCTATACTTTTTAAGGCGTATTTTTACCTCCCCAAAATTGGTTAGCAAACCGCCGATCCATCTTTCCACCAAATACGGCATCTCACAATTTTCAGCCGCTTGTTTAATTAAATTGCGAGCTTGGTGTTTTGTGCCCACAAATAAAACAACTTTGCCCTGACTGGCCAAAGTTTGTACATGTTTTAGAGTCTTTTCCAGTTCAACTTGAGTTCGCTCTAAATTAAGAATATGCACCCCATTGCGAGTACCAAAAATATACTCCTCCATTTTGGGATGCCAACGAGATGTTTGGTGACCGAAGTGAACTCCAGCCTTAAGCATCTCCAATAAACTAGGTAATTTAATCATATTTTCCTTATTTAACCGAGTTTTAGACCTCGGAACCTCTCAACCACGCACCCCGGACAAGCCTAGGGAGGAAAAACCAATGGTTGATGAGTGATAAATTAATGTTCAAATTATATACTATTATCTAATTTTAGTCAAGACTAGTCGCTCAAAGCGTTCAAATCCTCAAAATCCATCTCCTCAATATCGGTTTTAAGCTCATCCAAATCCTGCTTGGAAACATCAATATCAACTTTTATCTCTTCTTTGCCGGTCGTTTCCCCTCCAATAACCTCTACCTTTGCTTTGATGACCTCATTAACTCTATTAGCACCATTCTGTCCAGACACAGTGGCTGACTGATCGTCATTGTTGGCTGTCTGTGTACCGCAACCGCTAGCCAACAAAGCTAATGCGAAAATAAAACTCAAAAATATTGCTGTTTTCTTCATATATTTTATTCTACTTTAATTAAAATTAAATTATACACATGTTCTAATTGGGCATGGGCATTAAGCAAATTAACCCTGGCCTGCCTTAGATAATTATTGCCTTCAGCAAATTTAATCAATGGCATGCCCGGCAATTTAACTTTTTCATAAGCCGACTTGGCTGTATTTACTTTATCTTGGGCAGTTTTTGATTCTGATTTGGCAATATCTAATTTTTTAATAATATCAGTATTGTCATCAAGCTCTTTAGCCACCTTGCGCAGTTCAACTTCAAATTCGTTAATGGATTTTATGCGTTCGCCTCCGGCATGCACCCACACCAATCCGGTATTACGAGCCACGTCAGTTAGCAATTCTGCATAAGATCCAACCATTTTTAAAAATACTACTCCCACCCCTAGCATATTATCAATGCCATCAACATCTTTTTTAAGATTTTCTATCTTAGCTAAATTATTATTTACGTCAATTTCAATATTCTCTTTTATGTCACTAGGTGCTTCAATGTCGGCTTTGGCTTCTTCATTTTTCCAATTTAACCAAGCCTCGGCCTCATCCAGCACGGCATTAAGCGTTTTTTTGGCCTGTTTAATCAACTCTTGTTCGTTCTCTTTGCTTTTATCAGAAGCATATTTTACCTTGGCTTGCCTATATTGGCTATCAGCGCTAAAACGAGCCTGTCGCGCGCTATACCAAGCCTGTTTGGATTCACTTTGGGAAAGTGCGCTAACAGGCAATACCTGCATGCCCAATAATACGACCGCTAAACAAAATGTGATAATTTTTTTCATAATT
>JBDROJ010000027.1:0-120616 GCA_043810165.1 bacterium | reverse complement strand
AGTTCTCCTACTTCAGAAGAGTTATTAAGTATTTATATGCTTTCCACTAGCACTGGCTGGGCAGTTGGTAAAAAAGGAAAAATATTATATTACAACGGCACAATCTGGTCTGAACATACTGATACAGGTAATGAGGAATGGAACAGCGTATTTTTATTAAATAGTTTAGATGGCTGGATCGTGGGGGATAATGGCAATATATTAAGATGGGACGGAAATAATTGGAATTCTTTTTCTTCGCCAACAACTAACAATCTTGAAGATTCCATAATTGTATCCAATAAAATTGCTTGGGCAGTGGGTAAAAGCGGTACAATTATACATTTTTCACGATCAACACCTTATGCTATAAGCGGTTCAGCAACATCGTCCGCATTTAATATGGGCGATTCTTCCCCTGTGCAAATAATTGAATGGGATGAAGATCTGGCTTTATGTAGTCCTTCTTGTGATATTAAGATGCAGGTGCGCAGTGCTTCTGATGCCAGTGGGTCGCCAGGAATTTGGACTGACTGGTATGGCTCCAGTGGCTTGGATACATATTTCAGTAATTCCAGTGGTACTTTGATTTCCACAGATTTGAATAATCACCAATGGGTGCAGTATAGGATAGAATTATCAAGTAATGGAGTGAATACACCTGTTTTACAAGAGGTTAGAGTTAATTATAAATAGTTTAAAAAATTAATTTCTGCTAAACTATTATTTTTTCGGAGACGCTCACTTTCTCCAGCGAGAAAGTTCGCTCAAGTTGAAGGCAAAAATTCCGACATCGTATGTCGGAACCATGCATTTTTGCCTTCAAATGATCCTCAAAAACAATAGTTTAGCAGAAATATATAAATTATGAATAACAAAGGTTTTACATTAATTGAAACTTTAATATATATTGCTATCATTGGTGGTGTGGTGGCTAGCTTTGTTAGTTATAGCATGTCAATATCTTTTACACGCAATAAAAATTATACGGCTCAAGAAGTTCAAGCAAATGCCAGACTGGCTTTAAATTTGATAAGTAAAACCATCAGGTCAGCTCAATCTGTCAATGTGGGTTCTTCAACTTTTGGCTTGGATCCCGGTGTTTTATCTTTGTCCATGTCTTCTAGTACTTTGGATCCTTCAATCATCAATTTAAATATAGATGACGGCATATTAAGAATACAACAAGGAGGTAAATCACCTGTAAATATAACAAGTAATAAAGTTAAAATAACTAATTTGATTTTTACTAATTTGACTGCCTCTGGCAGTCAAGAAAATATTGGGATTGATTTGACGGTTGAGTATGCCAATTCTACTGGCGAGGTGGAATTTAACTATGGCCAAAGCTGGCAGACGGCTGTTGGCTTAAGACAGTAAAAAATCCTCTAAAATTATGCAATTATCATTAAAATTAAACGATCAAGGAGTGGTTGCCCTGTTTACAGTGGTGGTGGTAAGTGTGGCTGTTTTGTTAATGGCTTATGGCGTTTGGTTTCTGAGTTTAGGAGAATTGGAAATGGGAAATATATCTCAACAAGCTGATCAGTCTTTCTATTATGCAGACGGTTGCTTAGAGGAAGCTTTGCATCAAATACGTTTAGATTCTGCGTATGCTGGTGGAATATTGAATACCAGTACTTTTTCCTGTATAATAGATGTTGAAGGTGCTGGCAGTAGCCGTGTTATTATAGTTAGCAGTACAGCAGGTGATTTCAGCAAACGAATAAGAGCGCAAGTAAGTTTGTCTAATCGTCAATTGAACATAGACGGTTGGGAAGAAATTTAGTAAAAAATTAAATTCATGTTTACAAAACGCATAATCGGGCTAGATATTGCCGATCATACAATAGAAGTTGTGGAATTGGTAAAAACAGGTCCGGCTTTGAAAATTTCTGGATTAGCCAGAGCCAAGATTGCACCAGGTTTGGTTGATCGTGGCCGTGTTAAAGATCAAAAAGAGCTGGCCAAGGAAATAAAAAAAATATTAAGCCAAGCCAAACCAAGGCCAATCAAAAGCAAAGAGGTGATATTTGGCCTTCCAGACAGCCAGGTTTATACTCATATTGTTAATTACATCAAAGAGCCGGGAGATAGAAAAGAATTATCAGAAGATGTTATAGAAGATATTTTAAAAAAAGAGATAAGCACTAACATACCTTTGTCAGAAGATGATTTAGCTTATTCTTATCAAATTTTATATCAAGATAAAAAAGAAATTAAAATTTTGTTGATGTCAGCTAATCAGAAAGTTTTATCCGAGTGGGATGATTTTTTCAAAATTACGGATTTAAAAGTTAAATATTTTGACATTGAAGCTTTGGCGGTTTTTCGCGATCTATTTGCCAATGAGCCGGTTAATCCTATTTGCGTAGTAGATATAGGCTCTGTTACTACAAATATTTCAATTTTCCATAATTTGCAATTGAGTCATTCTCATTCAATATCTAAAGCAGGTGATTTTATAACCAAGAAAGTGGCTATTGCTTTAAAAATTAAGCCAGAGTTGGCAGAACAGAGAAAAATCAAACTTGATTTGGGTAAGGGTGGGAAAGATAAACAGGCTGTTGTCGCAGTTTTAAAGGTCCTTGATAGAATAATATCCGAGGTGAAAAAATCTTTACGGTATTTCAAAGATAAAACTGGCCATGACGTAGAACAGATTGTTTTAGTTGGTGGTACAAGCCAGATGAAAAGAATGGCTGAATATTTTAAACAAAAATTAGATTTGTCAGTATTAATTGGGCAATCAAGATTATTGCAGAAAGATATTCCTTTGGTATATATAGAAGCGGTTGGCTTGTGTTTGCGTGAATTGCATAAAGAATCACATAAAAAACAGCCCTATTTTATCAGTAATAAAAAGGTGGTACCTGATAATTTGGGAAATAAAAAATTAAAAACAGAAATCAAAACAATTTCAGCAATCAAGGACGATCACATTGATCTAGGCGAAGATGAGCCTGAAGAGACTGGGCGCTTGATCAATGAAGATAACCAGATTGGCGAAGTAGTAGAAAAGAAAAAGGCACATGCCCAGTTTATTGCTCTTGTTGTTATTTTATGTTTTGGAGCAATAGCCATTGCGGGCGCTTTTTGGTACCGAAGTGATGAAAGAGGAAAAGTTCAAGAAGAAATTAAAGAAAAACAGGTTGATTTTAAATTTACACAAAGTTTTGATATTAAAATTCCATTAGCCATTAATGACAGTGAATATACGCCGGATCGGGTAAAAGCCAGAATTTTTGAAAATAGAATTGATAGTTCGGGTAGTATAAATGAAGCTAGAAATTATTCTAAAATTTTTGCTGAAAAACAAAAACAATCCAGTGAATATTTATGGCCACAAGAAATTTCAGCTGTAAGTGAAAAAACAGATAGTAATTTTCCTTTGATTTTTTCTTGGTTATTATATTCTGATAAAGAAGTAAATAATAGTTTAATAAAAGAGTTTGAAAAAATTAATAAGAAAAATATTTCTTTTTCTGTTAATAATATAGTAAAATTCAATTTAACTACAAGTACCAATCCAGCCATATATTATTTATGGTGCAAGTTAACAGTAGCGGTAAATGAACATGTTGATGCGTCTGGAATTGAAGAGATACCAGCGGAATCCATAATTGTTTCGGATGAAAAGATTGAATTAGCTTCTACTACAAGCACTAGCAGTTTAAACGTTAACAATTTAGAGACAGTCACTACTAGTCTTCAGATTGTGTCAAGTACATTGGTTATAGATGAAGTTATTATTAAATCCACTGAAACAGGCTGGCTGAATGCGCGCACAGGTCCTTCAACCAATTATGATGTTGCGGTAAAAGTTTACCCAGGAGAGTCATATCAGCTATTGCAAGAAAAAGATGGATGGAGTAAAATTAAGCTGGAGGATCAGAAAGAAGCCTGGGTTTATTCAATTTATATAGAGAAAAAGTAATTTTTAATTTTTTGTCTTATGTCAAAAAACATATATGGGAAAAAAGAAAGTGGTTTTACTTTGATTGAGTTGTTGATTGTAATAGCAATCGTGGCCATATTAAGTGCGGTAGTTTTTGTGGCTTTGGATCCATTAACTCGTTTTCGCGACGCCAGAGATTCTCGCCGTTGGTCTGACGCGACTTCTGTTATTAATGCCATTAAAGTAGATCAGGTGGATAACGGAGGCAATTATTTGGCTTCGATCGCCAGCACCACGGCTGGTTCGGTTTATATGATTACAGATGGTACAGTTACTGCCGGATGTGACGGGCAGAATACTTATTGTGATATAAATGTTACTGGCGCGGCTTATTGTGTTGATCTAAGCGGTTTGGTGTCAGAAGGCTATCTTGGCGGTGTACCAACTAGTCCAAATGGTTCAGGCACATGGACTGCTTCTACAACTGGTTATACTCTACAGAGAGCTTCATCCGGTATAATTACTATCAGGGCTTGTGAATATGAAAATAGTACTGATGAAATTTCAATTTCCCGTTAATTTTTTAGATATTAAATTATGACAAAAGTCAATAAAAGAGGGTTTACTCTGATTGAGTTATTAATTGTTATAGCAATAATAGCCATATTATCGGCTACAATTTTTGTGGCCTTGGATCCATTGACCAGGTTCCAAGATTCACGTGATTCGCGTCGTTGGCAGGATATTGCTTCCATTGCCAATGCAATAAATGTTTATCAAGTGGATAATGGAGGTTATCATCTGACATCAATTCAAAATATGGCGACAAGCGGAGTCTATATGATTACTGATGGGGGAGTTACAGCAAGTTGTGATAATCAAAATACTTATTGTGATACAAATGTTACAGGCGATGCTTATTGCGTTGATTTAAGCGGGTTGGTCACCGGAGGTGATATCGGGGATGTACCAATTAGCCCGAACGGTGAAGGAAGCTGGTCTGCGACAGCCAGCGGCTACACTTTACAAAAAAGTACATCCGGGACGGTTACGGTAAGATCTTGTGAATCAGAAAATAGTACAGAGATTATAGTAATAAGATAAAAAACTAAAACCCCTTTGATAATATATGTTAGAGGGGTTTTTTTGTTGTCTAAATTATGATATAATAATAATGTAACTTAACAAAATAAAATATGGTCAAGAAAAAGATTTTGATTGTGGAGGATGAAGAGCCAATGGCTCGTGCTTTGGTTTTAAAATTAAATAAAGAGGGGTATGAAGCCATTTCGGCTGAAAACGGGGCAAAAGCTTTGGAGGTTTTAGACAAAGAAAAGTTTGATTTAATTTTATTAGATCTAATGATGCCCAAATTAGACGGGTTTGGAGTAATGGCAGAGATGAAAAAGAGAAAGATTAAAATCCCAGTGATTGTCTCCAGCAATTTAAGCCAAGAAAGTGATTTTAAAAAAGCCAAAGAAATGGGTGCTAAAGATTTTTTTGTAAAATCAGATACGCCTCTGGTTCAAGTGATTGAACATATTAAAGAGGCTTTGTAATTTTGTTTTTTGTCATTGCTAGTAGATTAGATCTGTTATCGCGAGCCTGCCTACCGGACAGGCAAGCGTAAACACCCCTGTCATTGCGAGCGAAGCGAAGCAATCTCCTCGGTTCTAATAGCAACGAGACTGCTTCGCTTCGCTCGCGATGACAATAAGATAACTATGGAATACATAGACTTTTTGTATCGGTATTCAATACCAATAATAATTACTTGCGTTTTAGTTCTTATTACGGCCGTAGTAGGACAGGTGGTTTTTGATATTCTTGGATTTGAAACCAGAGCTAGAAAACGAGCTGAAAAGAAGGTTAAGCATCAAATGGATATTCTAACTAAAATGAAAAACGAGCTGGAAGCCGAAAGAGATCGTTTAAATGCTGTCTTATCTTCAATGGGAGAAGGGCTGGTAGTTTGTAATGGAAGAGGCAAGGTTTTAATAATGAATCAGATTGGCGGGATGCTTTTGCGCACCACACCAGTTGAATCTATCGGTAAAAATTTAATTGATCTAGTTAGATTTTTTAAAAGAGACACAGGAAGTAAAAAAGAAAAAAATGTGGATCTGGTCAAGCAGGTTGTAAAAAATTCTGATATTATAAATATTAGCCCATTGGATAAAATTTATTGTCAAAGTCCAAACGGAGCCACCTTTTCAGTTATGGGGGTAGTGGCACCTATGTTCCAAGGAGATGAAGAAGACGGCGTTATTATTCTATTTAGAGATGGCAGTAAAGAAGTTGAAGTTGATCAAGCCAAGTCAGAATTTGTTTCTTTGGCTTCGCACCAGTTGCGTACGCCTCTTTCTACAATTAATTGGTATGCTGAATTATTATTGATGGGAGATGTTGGTAAACTGAATAAACAGCAAAAAGAATTTGTTAATGAAATACATATTGGTAATAGGAGGATGACTGACTTGGTCAATGCCTTGCTTAATGTTTCTCGCATAGAGCTTGGCACTTTTGCCATTGAAACTCAACCTGTTGATTTTGTCAAATTTGCTGAAATGGAGATAAAAGAATTAAAACCACAAATTGATGAAAAAAATATAAAATTCACCAAAAAATATAATAAAAAATTATCAAAGATTCCAGCAGATCCAAATTTGGTTAATATTATTTTTCAAAATCTTTTATCAAATGCCGTTAAATATACTCCTAACCATGGACAAATAAATTTGAAAATAGATATTAAAGGCCATGATTTATTAATAGAAGTAGGTGATACTGGCCAAGGCATCCCCAAGAGCGAGCAGGGTAAAATATTTACTAAATTATTTAGAGCCAGCAATGCCGTGGATTCCACCATTAAAGGCACCGGTCTGGGATTATATATCATTAGATCTGTACTAGAACAGGCCGGCGGAAAAATCTGGTTTGAATCACCAAACAAAAAATATTCGTCAAAAAGACAGGAAAATCAAGGAACGGTCTTTTATGTTAGCCTGCCTTTACGCGGAATGAGAAGTAAAAAAGGCGTTAAAAAAATAACTTAATTAATAATCCGAGTCTATGAAAAAAATATTAATTGTTGAAGATGAACAGCCACTTCAGCAAGTTTTAAAATATAAGCTGGAAAAAAATGGTAATTATCAAATTTTTCAAGCCTATGATGGGATAGAGGGGCTAGAGATGTCTTTGCGTGAACGCCCAGACTTAATTGTACTAGATATTATGATGCCTAAGATGGACGGCATGGCCATGCTTAAGCAATTAAGAAAAAATAAAAAATGGGGAGAAAATGCCAAAATTTTAATGCTTACAAATTTGGATGGTAGCGATCATGTATCTCAAGCCGCTGAACAAGGAGTTTTTGATTATCTGGTTAAAAATGATTGGGGAATTGAAAATGTAACCAATAAAATTGAGGAAATGTTAAAAAAATAATTTATGGGTTACAAAAATTTTCCTGTGCCATTGCCATTAAGAAAATTGATCGGTCCAAGTTTCGTTATCTTGGCTTTGGGTTTGGGCTCTGGCGAAATAATTTTATGGCCTTATTTGGTTTCCAATTATGGCTTGGGAATAGCTTGGGGCGCAGTACTGGGAATAAGTTTCCAGTTTTTTATTAACATGGAGATTGAACGTTATACTTTGGTAAAAGGCGAGAGTGTGTTTGTAGGTTTTAAGCGATTGTTAAAATGGGCGCCTTGGTGGTTTATATTTTCCACTTTCATAGGTTTTGGCCTGCCAGGAATCGTGGCCGCTTCAGCCAAAGTATTGGGCGCTCTGATTGGCATATCTAATTTTAAATGGACCGCAATTGTCATGTTGTTGTTTATTGGTTTTATTTTAAGTGTAGGAAAGACGGCCTATGGCATGATGGAAAGAATTACTAAAACAGTAATAATGTTTGGTGTTCCTTTTATTTTTATTCTAACCATTATCGCCAGCACAAAATTCGGCTGGCTTGAATTGGCAAAAGGTGTGGTGGGTATGGGTTCGGATTACTTATTTTTTCCGGTAGGAATTGTTATAGCTACTTTTTTAGGCGCTTTTGCCTATTCAGGAGCTGGAGGAAATTTGAATTTAACGCAGTCTATTTATGTAAAAGAAAAAGGCTACGGCATGGGCAAGTATGCACAAAAAATTTCCGGCTTGTTTGGCAGAAAAAAAATGGTACAAGAGATAAAATTATCCGGTGAAAAATTTGAGCTAACCGAAAATAATATTAAAAATTTTAAGCAATGGTGGCGCCGAGTAAATTTGGAGCATCTGTTGGTTTTTTGGCTGGTTGGCCTGATTTCAATGATGATGCTGATGTTGCTGGCTTATTCAACAGCCTATGGAATGGCCGGGAACACCCAGGGAATTAGCTTTATAATCAATGAAGGCAAGATACTTGCCGGCAGTTTAGCGCCCATTGTTGGGAGTTTGTTTTTGCTGGCTGTAGCAATTATGCTTTTTCAGACCCAACTTGGGGTAATTGATTCAACTTCGCGCATAATGTCAGAAAATTATGCCCTTAGTAAATTAGGCCATGACTTAAAAGGAAAAATTAATTTATCCGAGATCTATTTTATTTTTGTTTGGGCGCAGGTTGGCTTCGGTATTATTTTATTTTTATTTGGTATTTACGAACCCAAGACTTTGATTATTTTAGGCGCGGTTATAAATGCTTTTGCCATGTTCATTCATATTGGCTTGACTTCATGGTTGAATTACAAAACTTTGCCAAAGGTATTTCAGCCAGGTTGGATCAGAAGGTCTATTCTAGCAATTATTTTCCTATTTTTTGGATTTTTTAGTACTTGGGTGCTGTGTAGTCATTTGTTTTAGTGTTTAAAACACCTGGCTCCAGTAAATACCATGGCAATTCCATACTCATTGCAGGCGTCAATTACCTGTTTGTCTTTAATTGATCCACCAGGCTGAATAATGGCCTTTATTCCAGTTGGCGCGATTTTATCAATACTATCTCGGAAGGGAAAGAAAGCATCAGAAGCCAGAACAGCGCCCATGATTTGATCGCCGGATTTTTTTATAGCTATATCAACAGCATCAACGCGAGATACTTGGCCAGGCCCGATTCCAAGCGTAACTTCATTTTTAGAGCATAAAATGCCATTGGATTTTACATGTTTGAGCACTTTCCAAGCAAATAGCATATCATTCAATTCTTGTTCGCTTGGTTGTTTTTCAGTAACAAATTTTAAATCCTCTTTGGCAATAACCTTGTCATCAATGTCTTGTACCAATAAACCACCCTGCACATGACGTACTTCCAATCCCGACTGGATTAAAGTCAATGGTTCTAATTCAAGTACTCGCAAATTTTTCTTTTTAGCCAATACCTCCAAAGCCTTAAAATCATAATCCGGAGCTAACACAATTTCAGCAAATACTTGGATTATTTCTTGGGCTATTTCTTCAGTACAAGTTCGATTTAAAGCAATTATACCACCAAAAGCAGATAATGCATCTGCATTGTAAGCTCGTTTGAATGCTTCGGTAATATTTTCACCCACAGCCACGCCACAAGGGTTAGCATGTTTGACAACAATGCAGGCTGGTTTGGTGAACTCTTTTAAAGTAGCCAAAGCCCCATCAGCATCATTAATATTGTTATATGATAATTTTTTGCCTTGCAGAATTTTTGCATTTAAGATATTGCAACCGTTTTCCAAGTTTCTGTATATTGATCCTTGTTGGTGAGGATTTTCACCATAGCGCGCTTCATAGTCTTTATTATAAGTCAGAGTAAGAGTGCAGGGAAATTTTTCTTTGCCAAAATATTTGGCAATAATGGCATCATAATGCGCGGTATGAGCGAAGGCTTTTGCAGATAATTTTTTACGGGTGGTACTGCTAATTCCTTTTAGATTTTTTAATTCTTCAAGCAGTGGAGTATAATCTTTTGGGTCAGTGATCACACCAACCCAATCGGTATTTTTACCGGCGCTGCGGATCATTGTAGGCCCGCCAATGTCTATGTTCTCAATTGCTTGCTGTTCAGTTGCATTTGGCTTTTGAATTGTTTGCGCAAATGGATATAGGTTGCAAACCACTATGTCTATCCATTTAATGCCTTGCTGTTCAGCTTGTTCAGCATGTTGATCGCGTAATCCTAATATCCCGGCATGAACCAATGGATGCAAAGTTTTTACTCGGCCGTCCATCATTTCCGGAAAGCCTGTGAAATCAGATATTTCAATCACTGGAATACCGGCTTCAGCCAAAGTTCTGGCCGTGCCTCCTGTGGAAATAATTTCTACGCCAAGCTGGTGCAAGTCTTGAGCAAATTCTACCAGCCCGGTTTTATCTGAAACTGAAATCAAAGCGCGTTTTACAGGAGCTGTGTCAGCCATGTTTTTGGCAAAGTCTTTTATGGCTTGCACAAAAGCTTGCCCTTCCAAGGCTTGTACTTTTTGTTTTAAAGTTTCAGCTGTATCATCATCTTCAACAGCGCACCATTTTTGGTCAAGAATTTTTCCAGAATCAACACCCTCATCCACTAGGTGGATTGTGCAGCCAGTAATTTTAACTCCTGATTTTACGACTTCTTCATGCACATTCATATCCATTCCACCGGCAAATGCCGGAAGCAGGGAAGGATGCACATTCATAATTCGGTCTTTATATTTTTGTACAAAAAAAGATGATAATATCCGCATATATCCGATCAACAAAATCAAATCCACATCATATTCGTCTAAAATTTTAGCCATTTCCCGGTCAAATTCTTCTCTGGTTTTTTGGCTGTCATCTGGGTTCTTTTGACTTAAAAAAAATGATTTTAGGCCATGATTTTTTGCTTTATCCAAAATACCGGCATCAGATTTGTTACTAATCACTATCTCAATGCTGGCACCAAGCTCTCCATTGTCAATAGCTTGAATAATTGCCTGCATATCCGTGCATTGAGTGGATCCTAAAATAGCTAATTTGATTTTTCTATTACGATTATAAGATTCCTTTGTTTCATTAATCTCATCTCCTTTGGTAGATTTTGTCGGAATGACTTTTGTGTATGAATTAATTAATTCTTCAGTGCCAATGTCTTCACGATGAAATAATGGACCTTTGACGTTCATAATTTCATTTTCAGCTATTTTTTCTGCTTGATAAATGGTGTCAGCTATACCAACTACGGCAATGGCGCGTGATCCGGTTTCATATAGCCCATCTTCGCGTTGATCAACGGACGCATAATATAATTGTTTTTGATTTTGAACAGTTCCGACATCTATTTTTTGATTTTTAACAGGATTGTCAGGATAACCATCAGGTACTGCATACTTGCAAACAGTGGCCTGATTACTAAATTTGGCATGCTCTTGCGTTAAATTTTTATTAATTATTGCCTGGCATAATTCTACAAAATCACTCTCTAAAATAGCCAGCACATTCATTGCTTCTGGGTCGCCTAATCGAGCATTGTACTCAATTAATTTAATACCATCATCTGTTTTTATAAATCCTCCATATAGTATGCCTTTGTATCCTTTCCCGAATTTATCGCGCAAAGCATATGCGGTTTTCTTGTTGATTTCCTGCGCTTGCTTGACATCTTTTTCATCTAGAAATGGCAGTAAATGGTTTGAGTCTGAATAACTGCCCATACCGCCTGTATTAGGGCCTTGATTGTTTACAAAAGATCTTTTATAGTCTTGTACTGCCGGCATATGGGCTAAATTATCGCCGTCACAAAAACTCATTAGAGAAAATTCCGGACCCATTAGTTTTTCTTCTACAAGAAAACTACTGCCTTGATTAATTAATTGTTCACAATATACCAAGGCTTGTTCATGAGAATGCAAATGATCGCCAGCCACCTTAACGCCTTTTCCGCCGGTTAATCCATCGGATTTTATTACATATGACTCTTTTAACATCTCTAAATAGTCTTTAACGCCGTCCGTGGAGCTGAAAATTCGGTAATCAGGACATCCTGGAATTTGGTATTCAATCAATAGGTCGCGAGTAAAACTTTTGCTGGTTTCAATTTGAGCCAGTTGTTTTCTTGGACCTATGCAGGCAATTTGGTTTTCCCATAACAGGTCAGTCACCCCAGCTTCTAAAGGATATTCCGGACCAATTATGGCAATATTTGTGAAAATACTTTGAGCAAATTTAAGCACAGAAATTGGGTCGGAAATATTTCCTACTTGATAGCCTGTGGATAATTCCATTATGCCAGGATTTTTATTCGAAGCAAAACAAAATAGATTTGGATTACCAGCTGAACGCTTAATGGCACGGGCCAGTGCATGTTCGCGTGCGCCAGATCCGATTAAGAGTATGTTCATAAATGAATATAAATTTAAATAATATTTAACAAACAGATTTTTCTTTTTCCAAACCTTGTATTCTGTCTTCATCAATGTCTCCGGTTACATACCAACCATCCAAATAAGGCATGGAGAGCATATCAATATTGTGTTCACCGCGTCTTGTTACAGCTTCAGTCAAATCATCTATGGTTTGATATAACAAAATATCTATGCCTATGTATTCTCGAATTTGTTCCACTGTTTTATTGCTGGCGATCAATTCATTTCTGGTTGGGATGTCTATTCCGTAAAAATCTGGATATTTCACTGGCGGGCAAGCCGAAGCAAAATATACTTTTTTAGCACCAGCATATTTTATCAAATCAACTACTTTTTTACTGGTATTTCCTCTGACAATTGAATCATCAACCAATAATACATTTCTATCCCTAATTTCAATTTCTTGCGGAGATAATTTTTGTAATATAGATTTTCTTCTATTGACCTGACCTTGCATAATAAAAGTCCGACCGACAAATGGGTTTTTATAGAGCCCTTCTGAATAGCGCACGCCAAGTTCGTGAGCCATGGCCAATGCTGATGTATTGGAACTGAAAGGAACCGGAATTACAATATCAGGCAATATGTGCGGATATTTTTCTTTCCAGCGTTTTGCTAGGTTTTGACCCATGCGCAAGCGAGAACGGTACACGCTTATTTCATTAAGCATTGAGTCAGGTCGGGCTAGGTACACATATTCAAAGACGCATGGAGTAAATAGTTCTTTGCGTAATTGCCTGCGCGTCATAGCGCCGTTTTCATCAATATATGCCACCTCTCCGGGTTTTATATCTCCCTGATGTTCAAAGCCCAAAGGATAATACATTGTATTTTCTGAGGAAAAGATATAATCAGTTGTCAGGTCTTGATTTTGTCGGTTGCCCCAGACCAAAGGCCTGATTCCGTGCGGATCTCGGAATACAATCATGCCTTTGCCTGCAATAATGCCAACCACTGAATATCCGCCTATACAGCGATCATATACAGAGTTTACTGCTCCGCAGATTTGCTCAAACATGTCATTGCCACCATTCAATTCTTGTAATTTTGAAGCAAAAACATTTAGTATTAATTCAACATCGCAATCCGAATTGCTATGCCTTTTATCCTGGACGGAAAGTTCTTTTTTAAGTTGTTTGTAATTAGTTAGATCCCCATTATGAGCCATGGCAATTCCATAAGGTGAGTGCAGTGTAAAAGGCTGAGCGTCTTCAGATGAATAACGAGAACCCACTGTGGAATAGCGCGTATGTCCGATGCCCCAGTTGCCATAAAGCCGTTCAACATTGCCTTGATGAAAAACATCACGCACATAGCCAGAGCCTTTTTTAATATGGAATCGATTAGAATAGGTGCAAATGCCCGCCGCATCTTGTCCGCGATGTTGCAAGTGAATTAAGCCGTCATATATGTCAGTTATGACCGGCTTATGTGAATATATTCCTAATATTCCGCACATATAATTTATTAATAAATACTTAATGGTTGAATTTGCATATTTAGACGGGAGAGTGTATTATATTCTTATATATAATTTTTGACAAATGAGATATATGAATAAGTCGTTAATAAAGGATATAAAAGCGGTTTTATTTGATGTGGATAATACGCTTATTGCTTCAAATGAGTTTGTTTTTCACAATATTAAAGAGACAATAAATCGTTGGCAGAACATGGGTCATAATTTAGTTAGTGTTGCTGATGAAGAAATTACTAGGATTTTGGCCAAAAATTTACCTTTTGAAGATATCTTTAAAAGCCTTTTTCCAAATGACTGGGAAGGGATCTTGGCTAATTATCGTGAACACGCTGTCAATCAGCCTTATCGGGCAACAGTTGGCGCCATTAAAGCTGTACAGGATATAAAGATGCATGGCATGGTGATTGGTTTGGTTACTAATCGGGTGCGAATGTTGGAAGAAAGGCTTGGCCAAGCTGGTTTTAACACAGAAAATTTTGAATTTATGTGCATGCCCCCGTCAAAAGAGTATGGCAAACCACATCCGCGAGCTTTTGAAGACGCCCTGAATCGCCTTAAAATTAAGGGTATAGACAATAGTCAAGTTTTAGTGTTTGGGGACCATACGGATGATTATTATTCAGCCACTTATAATCAACTCAAATTCATAGCAGTTTTACAGGGTTATACTTCAAGAGGAGAGTTTATAGATGTTGGTTTGGAAGATTCTCTTATTATTGACGATTTACAAAATATAGAATTGGCTTTAAAAAAAATCATTGATGTAAATATTTATCAACAATCATTACAACAAACATCTGCTCTGGACGGCCGACATGCGGTTATTACTAACAATTTACGGCATTATTTTTCCGAATATGCTTTGCATAAATATCGTATAAAAGTTGAAATAGAACATTTAATTTCTTTGAGTGAATATTTTAATGGTCAAGTTGTTCGTACATTGTCCGAAGACGATAAAAAAAGTTTGCGTGATCTTTATTTAAATTTTTCTCAGCGCCAGTCTTACGAAGTTTTGCAGTATGATCATTTAAGCCGTAATGGGATAGGCCCTACCGAGCATGATGTAAAATCATGCGAACTTTGGATAGTGGAAAAATTACAGGGAATTAGTTTGGAAAATCTAATACCTTGTGTACATATGTTTGTTACTTCTGAAGACATTAATAATCTAGCCTACAAATCAATGCTAGCCGAAGCGGTAAATGATGTATTTGTTCCAGCTGTTTATAATATTACTGATAGGTTGGATGAGCTAGCTAAACAATATCTAAGCGATCCTCTTATGGGTAGGACGCATGTACAACCAGCTAGCCCAACAACTTTTGGTAAAGTTTTTGCTAATTATCTCTCTCGTCTAGTTGATGGATTAACTTGCTTAAAAAATATCAAATTAAAAGGTAAGGTTAATGGGGCAGTTGGTAATTACAATGCTTTTGTAGCTGCTTATCCTGATTTAGATTGGCAATCTTATTCTAGGATTATGTGCGATCATTTAGGTTTTGATGTTGATCTGTGGACAGATCAACGTGGCCCTCATTCGGATATGGCCAGAGCCTTTCAGGCTATTCAAGAGATAGGCAATGTAGTTCGTGATTTATCTACAGATCTCTCTTTATATGCTGCCTTTGGCACTATGTATTTTAGTAAGGTTGAAACCCACGTGGGTTCTTCTGTGATGCCTCATAAGATTAATCCTTGGTTTGCCGAAGTGGCTGAAGGGAATATTAAAAAAGCAAATTTTTTAATTAATTGTTTTGTTAATGAGATGGATGTTTCTCGCTTGCAACGCGATTTGTCTGATCATGATTATGAGCGTTCCTATGGTGAAGCAGTTGGATATGTATTGGTTGCCATTGAACATTTGAGAATTGCTTTGGATCTAATAAGGCCAGATATTGAATATTCTAAAAAAGAATTACGAAATAATCCACAAGTAGTTACAGAAGCCATTCAGACTGTTTTGCGCAAGCACGGACAGAGCCAGGCTTACAATATCCTAAAAGATAAATTTAGGGGGTCTAAGCCAACACTGGAGGATATGAATAATTTTGTGGACAGTTTAGAAGTTGATCAAATAGTTAAACAAGAGATCAAATTAAATCTTGATCCAGAAAAATATACCGGGTTGGCCGTGGATTTGTCTAGGAAAGCGATTGAAAAATACAGATTTTTTAGATCATGTGTTATTACTGATTATTTAAAAATAGATTAAGATCAGGAGTCGTATACAGCTAACAAGACAGAAACAGTAGCTAATAAAATAGCCGCTGTTTTAAAATTAGATATTTTTTCAGTTAGTATAAGAGGTGTTAAAATAATAGAAAATACCATTCCTAAACTGCGTATGACTACTACCAAACTGGTATTGTTACCACTTGTTCTAATGCTAGCCGCATACATTAAAAAAGCTAAATTTATTAATACTCCAGCTACTAGAGCAAATTTGATGGTATTAGTATTTAACTGAGAAAAACCATTGGTGCTTAATAAAATAATTCCAAATAGTATCACTCCGACTACAGAATAAATAAACAGAAGAGCTACCGAATTTATATTGGGTACTTTTTTATGTATAACAGGTGCTATGCTGTATAAGATCATGGCTCCTAAAGCTAATATTATATATTTTGACATATTTTAATATTAATTTTAAAAAATTATAGATTGAATCTACAAAATAATATCCAAGTTCCCATGTTATTTGTTAATTGTGATGTTATCATAGCATTTTAGTATTATTTTAGCAAAAGATTGACGTGGTGGTTAAAATAATGTTATCTTCTTATTAATAGGAGGTGAAGATGTTGTCAAAATTGCTATTTAAATTAGTCTCCGGACTATCTGAGAGAAGGGAAGAGGACTATAAATTCCAGTCGCGCGGTTACAAACGTATGATCGCTTGGTTCTTGTTGCCTAACCTGTTCTATACTTTTAGGTCCTTTAAAACAAGCGAAAATATAGATGTCAAACAGGACAGCTTCAACCGTACTTGGTATCGTAGCGAAAGATGGCCATCGCGATAAAGCAATCAGACAGCCAGACCCGGGCAACTTTGCCCGGGTCTTGTTTTTTTACAGTTGGATTATTAGATGATATAATTATAATATAAATTTTAATTTTAAATATGAGAACACCTTTTTTTATTTTTTTGTTAGCAATTGGTTTTCTATCAGCTTGTCCGGTCTTGGCATCAGAAAAAATTGATGATTATCAAGTTGAGATTAAAATTAACCAAGGTTCCAGTATTATTGATGTTGTTGAAAAAATTAAATATAATTTTGGAGATAATAGCAAACATGGTATTTATCGCGATATTCCATTAATTTCTGACCTCGGAAGAATACAAGTGGATCATGTAAATGTGCAAGATAAAAAAGGGGTTCCGTACAAATACAAGGTTGTAGTTGACGGAACCAACTTAAATATAAAAGTTGGCGATGCCCATAGTTATGTTACTGGAATCAAAGATTATATAATAAGTTATCAAGTAGATGGAGCATTAGATTATTATGAACAGGATGATGAATTGTATTGGGATGCCATAGGAACAGAATGGACAGTTCCAATAACCAGCTCAAAAGTGGTGGTTTACTTGCCAAAAGAATTAGCCAAGGATCAAATAAGTAATAGCTGTTATATGGGTGAACTTGGTAGTAAGGAAAATTGTATACAAACTAATTATATATCCAGCGGCGGTTTAATTAAAGGAGTTGAATTTATTGGAGGACAGTTGCCAGCAGGCCAAGGCTTGACCGTGTCTGTGGCTTGGCCAAAAAATTTAGTTGCCCAGCCTTCTTTTTTATATAGTATTTTTTATTATGCTAAACATCTTGGCATTATTTATATTTTGGTTGTTTTTATTAGCATGTTGGTCATTTGGTTTCGTTATGGCCGTGATCCGATTGGTAGAAAGATTATAGTAGCTCAATTTGACGCGCCTGATAATCTATCACCGGCAGAAGTGGGCACCATACTTGATGAGAAAGTTGACAATAAGGATGTTAGCGCCACAATTATTGATTTGGCTAGGCGTGGGTATTTAAAAATTAAAAGAATAGAGGTTATAAGGACATTAAAAGTTTTTGATTATGAATTAAGTTTAATTAAGGATGATAGCAATTTGGAAAAAGAGTTTGAGAAAAAATTGATTTATGCCATATTTAAAGATGGTGACGTAATTAAATTATCTGATTTAAGAAATGAATTTTATCGCGATTTGAGGAAAATTGAATCTGAAATTTACCAATTCACCACACAAGCAGGATATTTTTCTAAAAATCCAAAGAGCATTCGTTTTTATTTTTATACCATAGCTTCAATATTTGTGTTTGGTAGTATGTTTTTGCCTTTGATTCAAGTGGTTTTAATTGATCTAATTATTAGTGGGATTATAATTTTTATATTCGCTCGTTTTTTAGTATCGCGAACGTTAAAGGGAGTATTGGCGCGAGAACATATTTTAGGTTTAAAAAAATATCTTTCCGTGGCTGAAAAAGATCGGCTGGATTTTCATAATGCCCCTGAAAAAGATCCAGAACGTTTTGAGGCTTTGTTGCCTTACGCCATGGTTTTGGGCGTGGAAAAACAATGGGCCAAGCAGTTTTCTGATATATATAAGGCCGAACCCGATTGGTACACTCATACTGGCGGGCAGTTTAGCTCAATAGATCTAGCCAATAGTCTGAACAGTTTTAGCTCAATAGCCCAATCTATCTTGTCTTCCAGTTCAGGTGGCCGTGGCAGTTCTGGTGGTGGAAGCTCTGGAGGTGGTGGAGGCGGAGGTGGCGGTGGAAGCTGGTAATTAAAATACCATGATTAATATCATTAGTTTAAACAATAAAAAAATAAAGTATAGCTTAAATAAAAGCTGGCGCGCTAAGCGTTTACGAATTAGTATAGGAGCTAGTTGTGGAATAAAGGTAACTGTGCCATTTTTTTGTACGCAAAAGAAAGCTGAAAATTTTTTATATAAAAAAGCTGATTGGGTTTTGAAATCACTACATAAAATTGAAGTGCATAAAACAGAATTCAAAGTTCCTAAGAGAGACAAAAGATCCTATCAAAAACATAAAGAGGAAGTTCGTGAATACGTTAAGTTGACATTGGAAAAGTATAGCCGTAAATATGGACTTTCTTACAACCGTATAGCCATTAAAAACCAAAAGACTCGCTGGGGAAGCTGTTCTCAAGATCATAATATTAATATTAATTATCGTATTAAGTATTTGCCGGCCAGAGTAGCCGAATATATTGTCGTACATGAGCTTTGTCATATAGCCGAACTGAATCATTCTAAGAATTTTTGGAAATTAGTAGGCAAAACTTTTCCTGATTATAAAAAAATTGAAAAGAAATTACGTGGCGTAGAAGTTTGAAGTAGTTTATCCACAGAATTTTTTTAGAAAAAATTAAAAGTGTGGTATAATAATTTCAACATTAGAAAAATATTTCCTAGTTCGCTCCTGAACTTATAAAACCTGGGGGGAGGGATTAAGGGCAAAAAATATAAAATAATTTAAAAATATATGTTACGTCTTGCCCCACAAATTTTCTCTGGCGTGTCAATGGATACGCAAACAACACTTTTAATATTATTTGTGACTCTTTGGGTTATACCATGGAAGGCAGTCGCGCTATGGAAAGCGGCTCGCAATGATCATAAGGGTTGGTTCGTGGTTTTGATATTATTAAATACGTTAGCAGTTTTAGAAGCCGTGTATATATTCATGTTTAGTAATAAGCATAAAAAAGCTAAAGTAGCTTTAGAGCCAATGGCATGTTGCGGACAGGAGTGTAAATGCGAAGAAGAAATTAAAACAGCGGAATTGAAAATGTCTGTTCCTAAAAAAGCCAGCACCAGCACCCGAGTTAAAAAGAAAGCGGTTTCAAAAAAGAAGCCAGTTGTCAAAAAAAAGGTAGCTGATGGACCAAAGAAAAAGAAAGTAGTGGCAAAGAAAAAATAATTAAAAATATTAACCCCTCGATTTATATCGGGGGGTTTTAGAATTTAGTATAGATACACCTGCCCCGATGATTACCGGGGCAGGTATGGTCAGTCGCTTTTCACGACCTCAGTGTTTGAACTCGATTGGCTTCTTCATTTTTTCAGCCACCATATTGGTGAGAATTTCCCTCCTGCGGAGATCTTCTCTCAACCAGTTGGGTATGCAGAAGATCACACGCTCAAAGAGATTGACTGCCAGCACTATCTTACGGCTGACAAAGTGCTCGCCCATGATCCCGAAGATCACGGCCTGATTCAGTGATTGATTATCAAACATCCTGTTCCTCCTTTGAGTCTTAAGTTAATCACAGAACTATGATAAAGTCAAGATCTAGGCTTATTTTTCAGGATAAAATTATTAAAATATAATTATAATAATTGACAAATATTGCTAATAAGTGCCATTATATATATTGACCCCTCTGGAATCTCTTTGACTCTTGGAGTCAAGAGAAAAGTACTCGTGGGCTCGGGTACAATCCTGACTAGGCTCCATACGTGGAGCCCAGTACTCAGTAAGTCACCTGTGGGGTGGTGGCCAACTGGCCTTTAGGTCCGCTGAGCCGGGCAGAGTCTGCGCTAGCCAATGCGTTAGATCCGTGCGAGTCTTTACTTGCAACCAAGGACTTCGGTCCTAGTTGCATTTATCACATGGTGAAAAGTAGCCCAGCGACGCATCGCGAACTCAGATTAAAGCCCACATTGCCGTATAACCTGATTTATTTTTGGGTTATACGGCTTCTTTATTTCTTTTATTTGTTTAAGAGGTGTATAATGATTAAAGGATCTAAGCAATATTTTAATATTTAATTTAATACAATATATATGAAGGAAAAGTTTAGTTTGCAAGAAGCAGAAGAAATATCCAAGAAATTGGAAATGGATTTTAATAATGAAAAATTTGATCTCAACCAATTTTGGATGGGGGTAAATGTTGAGTTAGAGCATGGCACCAGGGATCCAAAAACAGATGTTACCGGAGACGAACCGCTTATGACCGGCAAGATAGCTCTGGCGCATTTGAATGAATTTCCAGACTATTATGATAGATTAGAGAAATTAGAGAAAGAGGCAGAAGAGTTCTGGGATAAGTAAATTATACTAGTTAAATTGCCTGTTTTTGTTTATAACTCGGCTTTTTAGTACCCAAAATGGGTTTATACTTGACAAATCAGCTTAAATATGCTATAATATTAATGTCAAAATCAGTTTTGTAGAACAAGCAAAGTCGAGTTTGGAACCATACTGGATTTGATAGCTCCGCCACAAGCGGACAAGTTATTCATTTGTTTTACAAAATATGCAACAAGGTGTAATTGCCAGACTTACCGATAAGGGGTTTGGTTTCATCACTCGCGAAGGTGAAGAAAAAGATCTTTTCTTTCACTCAAACGAGCTTGTAGACGTAACATACAATGATCTTCGAGAAGGCGACAAAGTAGAATTTGAAGTTGAAGAAGGTCCAAAAGGGCTTAGCGCAGTGAAAGTTAAGAGAATCGCCTAATTGTTATCACACAATATTAAGAACACCGCGATGTATATCGGGGTGTTTTTAATATGTTTGATATCTGTTTGATCCTGTGCTAAACTAGTTCTCTAACAGCCATTTTTAAAATAATAATTATGAATTTAAAAGACATAAAAAATATATTGGCAGATCAGCCAAAGTTTCGTTTTAAACAAGTTTTTAAAGCGATTTTTGTGGACCTTATTTCTGATTGGAATGATAATACAACTTTGTCATTGTCTTTGCGCGAGGTTTTGAATCTTGAATGTCCGCTGGAAATAAAGTCAGAGATAATCGGTTCAAAAAATAGTGAAACTGTAAAAGCTTTGATAACCTTCCAAGATGGACTAAAAGTTGAAACAGTTTTAATGAAGCATGAAGATGGCAGAGCCACTGTCTGCATCTCATCTCAAGTGGGCTGTCCAATGGGATGTGATTTTTGCGCTACCGGCAAAATGGGCTATAAAAGAAATTTACAAGCCAGTGAAATCGCGGAGCAGGTTTTATTTTGGCAACGATACCTGCATGATGACAAAAATGGCCCGAGCAGAGTTACAAATGTGGTATATATGGGAATGGGGGAGCCGTTTTTGAATTATGACAATGTGATGGAATCAGCCAAATTAATTAATGACAATGACGGCTTTAATATTGGCGCGCGTCGTATCTCAATTTCTACATGTGGTTTGATTAATGAAATAAATAAATTTGCCAAGGAGAAAATGCAGATTAATTTGGCCATTTCATTGCATGCTCCAAACGACAAGCTTCGTTCAGAGCTTATGCCCGTAAATAATCAGTATCCATTAAAAAAATTGATGTCCGCTATAGAGAATTATGTAAACAATAGATCAAGGCAAGTTATGTTTGAGTACTTGATGATAGATGATATAAATGATAGCGAGTGCCATGCCGTGGAATTGGGCGAACTTATGAGCCATCCGCTCTATATGGTTAATCTAATTCGTTATAATCCAACTGGGAAATACAAGCCGTCATCTGCGTATGCCATGAATGTTTTTAAAAATACCTTATTAAATAAGGGAATTAAGGTAACTCAGCGCCATGGCTTTGGCATAGATATAAATGCGGCTTGCGGACAATTAGCCGGTAAAAATTAATAATCCGACTTTGCTATTGCTTTTTATTTAAAATTGTGCTAAAATTAGTCAAATTACATTTTAAGTAATTTAAATATTAATGTATGGGAAGTTTTAATCGAGATAATAAAAGATCAAGTAATGGCTTTAGCCGTGGATCTAGTGGCGGAAATAGGTATGGTGGAAGAGACAGTGGTGGCAGACCTGCCATGCACAGAGCTACTTGTAGCGACTGTGGCAATAGTTGTGAAATCCCTTTCAAGCCAACCGGAAGCAGGCCAGTATTTTGCAGTGATTGTTTTGAAAAACAAGGCGGTGGCAGTGGTAGATCCAATAGTTTCAGCCAAGAAAGACGCCAGAGGCCTCGTTTTGAAGACAAGCAAATGTATAATGCAGTTTGCGCTAAGTGCGGAAATGACTGCCAAATACCTTTTAGACCAATGACCAGCAAGCCTATTTATTGCAATAATTGTTTTGAAAAGGGCGGAACCGGCAGTAAGGATTCTGGAGAGGTTATGGATCAAATTAAGATGTTAAACGCTAAAATGGATAAGCTTATAAAAATATTAAGCCCAAATGACGCTGTAAATAACATAGAGAAGCCGGGAATTAACAAGCAAGCAAAGATTGGAAAACTTGTAAAAGAGAAAAAGGCAAAAACTGTAAAAAAGGCAGAGCCAAAAAAAGTCGCGAAAAAAGTTGCTTCTAAAAAAGTCGCACCTAAAAAAGCTTCAGCCAAAAAGAAGAAGTAAGAGAAAAATTAAAAAAACATCCCGAATCAATCGGGATGTTTTAATTACAAACTCTAAGTTTCTGTAAAGGTTTAATTATTCTTTTTTTGTTTCTTCTAGATTTTGCATATAGCATAAATCATTCCCACTCAATTGTACCTGGTGGTTTATTGGTAATATCATACATGATAAAATCAACTGCTTCAAGCCGGTTAATCTCCTGTATAATTTCATTTAAAATACCATCGGAAATTTGCGCCCAAGATACAGTCATGGCTTCTTCTGATTCAACCGGTCTTAAGACGACGGTTTCTTTCTTATTATAACCAAAAGGAATCATTACTACGGGCAATTGCCATATGTGAGAACAATCGGGATTGTTAAGAATATTCTTATTCACTATGTGATCAATTTGGCGCAAAAGTTCAAGCCTTTGTTTTGTTATATATGCAGGCTTTAAATCTGATTGTGCAATTTTATCTGGATTACCTGAAACCAAAACTAAAACGCGATTAATGTCTTGATGCTGATTGGTAATTTGCGGTGCAATAACGCGCAGTTCTTCCCAATCAAGTTTATTTATTAACGCCGGATAAGCATAAGAACGCTCATCACCTTGCACACCCACTGATTTAATAGGTAGTTTGTAAAATTTGTTATTGAGAGTCTGTTTTTCTTTGTCATTGCGAGCGTAAGCGAAGCAATCCTGTTGGTTCTGTAATAACGGGCTTGCTTCGCTTACGCTCGCAATGACAGGGATAAGACGGGATTGCATCGCCCTTCGGGCTGACAATGATAAGCCATCTGAACACAAACATCTAATCCCCAAACCAGGGCCAGGAAAAGGATGGCGATAAAGCAGATTTTTTGGCAATCCTAGTTTAAGGCCGATTTGACGCACTTCGTCTTTGTACAATTCTCTGATTGGTTCAATGATTTTTCCTTGAGCAATCATTTCTTGCACTCGAGGAACACGATTATGATGAGTTTTGATTAAATCAGCTTGTTTGGTACCGCCAGATTCAACGGTGTCCGGATAAATTGTGCCTTGGCCCAATAGCCATTGCCCGTCATCCATGCCATTTTTAACCATAACCTGGCCAGCTATGTCTAAAAACAAATCTCCAATAATTTTTCGCTTTTGTTCAGGATCGGCCACGCCGTCAAGAGCATGCAAATATTGCTTTTCAGCATTGTAAATATGAAGGTCATCTAATCCGATATTTTTCAAAGCTTGATTAACTTGTGCCGATTCATTTAAACGCATCAAACCATGATCAATATGCAGGCCATAGACTCGTTTTTTGCCCAAGGTTTTTTCTAATAAAGCAAAACAAACCGTGGAATCAACTCCACCGCTAATTAAGAGAAAAATATTTTTATATCCAGCTTGTTGTTTAATTTCAGATTGAATTTGTTCCAACATTTTATTTGTAGTCCAATTTCTTTCAGCTTTACAGATGTTAAATATGAAATTGGACAGCATCTGTTTGCCTTGAGTTGTATGAGTTACTTCCGGATGAAATTGCAGGCTGTAGATATTTTTATCCGTATTGGCCATGGCCGTGTTGGCATCGTTATTAGTAATAGCAATAGATTCAAATCCCGGAGGCAGTTCGGCTACATGATCTCCATGGCTCATCCATACTTGAGTTTGCGAGTCCACTTGTTCAAACAGGGAGCAGGGCTTTGTTTTTATTTTGGCCAGGCCGTATTCTCTGCTTTTTCCGGACACAACTTGTCCGCCAAAATGTTGAGTAATTAATTGATGTCCATAGCACATTCCCAAAATTGGCAGATTTAAATCAAAAAGTCTTGGATCATAATCAAGTCGCTGTTGGTTCAGCACGCTTTTAGGTCCTCCGGATAGTATTATGCCAACTGCATTATCTAATTGGCTTACAGGCGTATCATTATCATAAATATGCGAAACCAAGCCCAATTCGCGAATACGACGGGCAATAAGATGTGTATATTGGGAGCCAAAATCCAATATAACTATTTCATGTTCGTTATTCATGCTTGCTTTTTGCTAAGGATTCTATATAATATATCATATTAGACATATGTTTCAAAATTTCCAACAAACCCTAACTTTTGACGATGTTTTGCTTGTCCCGCAGAAGTCTTTTATTTTGCCAAAAGATGCAGAATTAAAAACTTATTTGACTGCTGACATAAAATTAAACACGCCATTTTTAAGCGCGTCCATGGATACAGTCACTGAACACAAGATGGCCATTGCCATGGCCTTAACTGGCGGTATCGGCATTATCCATAAAAATCTAAGCGTGCAAGAACAGGCCGATGAAGTAAGCCTGGTCAAGCGTTTTGAAAATGGTTTTATAGAAGATCCGATCACTATTCTTCCGGATGACCAAATCAGCAAAGTGGCAGAGATTAAAAATAGATTTGGTTTTAAAAAAGTGCCGGTTGTTGATAATCAAGGCGTATTGGTTGGAATTATTAGAGATATTGATTATTTTCATCCTCAAGATGATAGTTTACTGGTAAAGGATCGCATGCTTCCATTGTCAGAAATGGTTGTGGCCAGGCAGGGGATTAGTCTGGATGATGCCAATAAAATGATTCATGAAAAAAGAGTAAAAACTTTATGCGTGGTTGATGGACAGGGCAAGTTAACTAATTTGGTAACCAGGCGTGATTTGGAAAAAAATGAAATATATCCTTATGCTTGCAAAAACGGATCCAAACAGTTGCGCGTTGGTGCAGCTGTAAGCGTTGGCCAGCCGGCCGTGGATCGGGTGCAGGCTTTGGTCAAGGCAGGAGTGGATGTGATAGTAATTGATACTGCCCATGGACATTCATCCGGGGTAATTGATACTCTTAGACAAATTAAACAAAATTATATTGGCTTGCCCATTATTGCCGGTAATATTGCCACGGCCGAAGCGGCCAGGGATTTGGTGGAAGCCGGAGCTGATGCAGTGAAAGTAGGTATCGGCCCAGGATCAATTTGTACCACAAGAGTTATTTCAGGTGTTGGCGTGCCACAATTATCTGCTTTAAAAGAAGTGGTGGATGCGGTTAAATCAATGCCAGGCAAAAAAATATCAGTGATTGCTGATGGTGGTATCAAAAGTTCAGGTGATGTGGTAAAAGCTCTGGCCATTGGTGCTCAAGCCATTATGGTGGGTAATATGCTAGCTGGAACAGACGAGACACCAGGCAGGGTAGAATATGTAGGCGGTAAGATGTTTAAGGTTTATCGTGGTATGGGCAGTATTGAAGCCATGGAGCAGGGGAGTAAAGATCGTTATGGCCAAGGACATATTCAAGAAAAAAAGAAATTTGTTCCTGAAGGTGTCAGTGGCAAGGTTTTATACAAAGGCCCGGTAGAACGAATATTATATCAATTAGCTGGCGGTTTACGCAGTGGAATGGGTTATTGTGGTGCTAAAACTATTCAAGAACTGCAAGATAAAGCCGTGTTTGTTAGAACCACTTCGGCCAGTCTTAAAGAAAACCATCCCCATGACCTGCAACAAGTTGATTCGGCGCCTAATTATAGTAAATACGAATAAAAAAACAAAAAAGACCCTGACGGTGTTTGGTAATAGGTAGGAAGCGAAGGAGGGGACGCTTCTCCTAATACCAAACAGCTTCAGGGTCTTGTTTTAATATAGTAAATTTATCCTAGCACATTTTGACCTTTTTGTCAAGTCTTAGCGGTTGTGGATAATCAATTATTTAACAGACTCCACTATTTTAGCGAAAATTTCAGGCTGTTGATGGGCAATTTCCGATAAAACTTTGCGATTTAATCCGATTTCTTTCTTTTTCAAGGCATCCATAAATTTGCTATAACTTAAACCAAATACACGCACGGCTGCATTAATTCTGATCAGCCACAAGCCACGATTAGTCCTTTTTTTGACCTTGCGATCGCGGTAAGCATGCTGGCCGGCTTTTTTATCAGCAATTTTAGCTAATTTTATTTTGTTTTTTCGCCCCCATTTAAACCCCTTTGTGCGTTTCAGGATACCGCGCCTGCGCTTGGCATGCACTTTTCCACCTTTAACTCTAGGCATATTGAAATTTGTTTATTATTGATTTAGTATTATAATTATTTGGCTAAATAGGTATTAATTGTTTTAATCACTTTTTTTCCACAACTATCAACCTTATCAGACTTTTTATTACGGCCAACTTTGCCTGTTTCACGAGTGTTGAAATGGCCTTGCCCGCAAGTTATTTTTTTAAGCTTGCCAGAACCGGTTTTTTTAAATCTTCCGGAAATTGCCTTATTTGTTTTTAACTTCATATTAGTATATTATTTTTTAGCGATTATGCTGGTAATTTTATTAAATTGTGATTCTATATCTTGTTCTCTGCGCACTGGCTCGGCTTCATCAATCGATTTGATAAATTTGTCCATAATTTCAAAGCCGATTGCTTTTTGTTTGTTTTCACGGCCTCTTAAAATTATTTCAATTTTAACTTTGTCGCCTTGATTTAAAAATTTTAATGACCTCTTGCGTCTTATCTCCAAATCATGAGGTCCGATGCGTAAAGACAACCTAATACCCTTAATATCAGTTACATGCTGTCTGGCTATTTTCTTTCTTTCCTCTTTTTCTTTCTGGTATCGGAATTGTCCATAGTCCGCTATTTTAGCCACGGGAGGATCGGATTTAGGATTGATTAAAATCAAATCCATTTCTTCTTCTTTGGCTTTGCGAATTGCCTCGGCCGTATTCATTACCCCTATATTATTGCCTTCCGAATCTAAAATAATAACTTCAGGTGCAGTTATTCTCTCATTGTAATAATATACTCTTTTTATTACAGCCTTTTTCTTTTTGCGTGAAATGCGCATATAATGTTTATACCTTTAGTGGAGGTGGCGGGAGTTGAACCCGCGTGCAGATAATTTTGTTAATACCTTCTACATATTTAGTTCTCTTGTTTAATTTGCTAATTAAGTAGGAAGAGAACCAAAACTTAAATAGCTATCTAATATTTGCTTTCAGTTAAAAATCTATCAGAACGATTTTTAACCTACGCCTGGTAAGTGGCACCGCAACTGGTTACTAGGTATGGCCAGCGCGATGGGCATAGGCAATTAAGCCATTGCCGGAGCAAAGTTGTAGCTATTGAACATTTGTGCAACAGCTGTTTTTGCTTTTGTGTACAAATTTGCATTTGTGTTTGCGCCCCAGAGATTTATGAGCATGGAGCCAGCTCAATATGCCGGTGATAACAAATATTCCTGTCGAAGCCCGACACCCCCTATTTTGGGGGATTGTGGTTATAGGCCCTGTCGCCAAATACCATTTCTACTGCAATTGATAAATTATGGTCAAAATCATTTCAAAATTTTTTGGCTTAGCTAAAGCTAGGCCTCAAAATTTGTTCAATAATTTTGTCTCATAATTTATCAATTTCGCTACGAAAGCGTATTTAGCGGTATAGCCTTAATATTGTCCTTTTAAATCACGTTTAATTTCTCTATCCAAGTCACGTTTCTTGATTATTTCACGTTTATCATAGGTTTTTTTGCCTTTGCAAATGCCTATTTCTAATTTAATTAGACGTCCGCTAGTATACACCTTAAGTGGTATGATTGTCAAGCCCTTTTCAGTTGATTTTTCTTTTATATAAGCTATTTGTTTTTTTTTCAATAAAACATCTCTCCAGCGTTCAGGATCGTGGTCTGGCAAGGCTCCGGCTGGCTTGTATTTGGAAATATGCATATTACTGACGCCAGGCTTGTCTTTATGGAAAGTGATATAACTGCCTTTTAGATTAAGACTGCTATTTTTAGCTGACTTTACCTCATGTCCAAGCAATTTTAAACCAGCCTCTAGAGTTTCCAGAATTTCATAATCAAAATAGGCTTTTTTGTTTTTCGCAAGTAATTTGCCAGTCATATTTTTTTCTATACCAGATGATTTGGTGTATTAATTCTGTCATTGCGAGCCGTGTTTTTTTTGTCATTGCGAGCGTAGCGAAGCAATCTCGTTATTACTAGAACCGACGAGATTGCTTCGCTACGCTCGCAATGACAGTAACACTTACGCTCGCAATGACAGGATTAATTTAAAAAACTTGGTATGGCTTTAATAGATATTAGAATAGCACAATTTAATTTGGATAGCAATGGCCAAAACTTGACTTTTTAGCAATTTTAGTGTATAATAAGATAAATTTATGCTAAAATCCATTTCTTTACATCCTCGTTTAGTAGCCATTTTTGATCTGTTTTTGAGTGCGTTATTTTTATATTCTTTAACAATAACCCCGACTTGGTGGTTTTTGGTTATAATTTTGATCTGCAGGCAATCTCTCTGGTTAATTTTTATCAGATTTATGTATTACCCATTGGAAGCAATACGATGGCGTCATTATTTGGCTTTGTTAATATTGAGTTTGGGGCTGGTATTACTACTGCTCTTTACAGACAGAGATTCGGTTGATCATTTAGCTAATTTAAGCTGGTATCTTTTATCTCTTGTATTTTTGCTAATGACTTTTTTAAGCTTTTGGTTTTTACCGACTTCTAAAATAAGTTTGATTGTTTCCATGAAGCCTCATATGAGATGGCGTTTTATTATGACGGCCGTTGGCTTAAGCGGAATTTTCGCAGGCGTACAGGCCTTAATTTCATTTCAAATAGCATATCAAATTAATAATTGGGTCTGGTATATAATGTCCGCCATAATCAGCACGGTTTTAGCCGGGTGGTGGTGGTGGGAATATGGTTTAAAATACGGCAAGCAGTTTTTAATTTCTTTAGTATTGTTTTTTATTTTAATATTGCAATTGATTTGGGTAGTATCAAAACTGCCTTTTGGGCATATGGTTGGCAGTTTGATATTAATTTGGATTTGGTATATTCTATGGCTGTTAATGCGTTTTAACCTGACTGTTGAAGGAATCAAATGGGCAAGACAAATTAAATTTTTAGGAGCAAATTTTATTTTATTTTTATTATTTTTAATTTTCGCGGTTCGTTGGAAATAACATCTAAACTGAACATAACAATTATGAAAAAAATATCACCGCATTTACCCGTGCCTTCATGTAATTTGTATAACCATCGTCTTTGGCAAAGACTTAAATTTTTGTTGTTTGTTGCTTTTTTTAGTTTGGCTGTAAGTATGTCTGGCGCGGCCATGGTCTTGGGCTGGATATGGCCAAGTGTTGGAGCCGGTGATATTTGGATAACCTCTTATCAGCGTCCGGCCATATCGCGTAATCAGCTGGAAGACAGGGTTCATAGCGAGATAGCCAGTCGAATCATATATGTTTATCAATCGGCTTCTAATTTATCCGAACCTTCCAAATCAATTTATCTGGATGACCAATTAAAATTAGGCGAGGCCATTTTAGTTAGTTCAGACGGTTGGGTAGTTATGTATAAGCCTGATTTTGTGCTACCTGGCAAGAACAATAAAATGATGGCTTTGAGCCAAGATGATCGAGTTTATGAAATAGAAAAGCAAGTTAATGACAAAAATTCAGGATTGGTTTATTTAAAAATAAAATCAGGACAATTTAAAGTGGTTAATTTTAGCGAGACAATTAAAAATGGCGATGAAGTTTTTGTTTATGATGGAGGCGATTGGAATTACAGTTTAATCGGTCAGAGGTCGTATTTGACCAAACAAAAATTGCGCTTGGATACGGCGCCGGCTTCCAGTTATTTTTTAAGTGGTTCTTTCGGCCAGGGAAAGATAGTTGTGAATGGGCAGGGCAGAGTAGTGGGGATTAGCATGGGCCAGGGTAAAATGCTTCCCAATACTTATATCACCAGGATGCTGTCTGAATTTTTAAATAAAAAAAGTTTGGAATATCCTTCATTGGGTGTGAATGGTTGGTTCAGTCAGGGACAGCCTGTAATTATTAATGGCTTAAGAGAAGATGGATTTGTTATAGATGGCGTTTGGCAGGAAAAAAGTCTGTTGCGCGTTGGCGATTTTATAACAGAAATTAACGGATTGCTTGTTGACGAGGCAAATCTATGGTATACTCTTAGTAATAATCAAAAAGTTAAAATAAAATTATTGCGCAATGGCAAACTCTTAGAGCTTGAATTGCCGGTGGTTAAAAAAACCATTGATAATTAAAATTATTCTTTCAGAGCTTGCCAGTTTAATGCTTGCTCTTTGGGGGAATTTTCTTTAAGGGCTTATCCCTTTAGAATTAATTTAAAGAATATGCTTAAAGTTCTATTAAAAAATTACCAACTAGTTTTAGCTTGGGGTTTGTTTTTTATTTTTTGTTCAACTCTTATCTCTGTACTTTTGCCAAGACAATACAGCGCTGAATCTCAAATATTGATTATTTCCCGCGACAATAGCGGAGTTGATCCATATACGCAGTCCAGATCAGCTGAAAAAATCGGTGAAAATTTGGGGCAAATAATGAAAACCAGTGATTTTTACAAGCGCGTTATGGACAATAGCCTGCAGAAGTTTGATAGAAATCAGTGGGATAATTTAACTGAAAAAAAGAAAAGAAAAAAATGGGCTAAAGATATTCAGTCTAGCATGGTTTATGGCGCCGGAATTATGAATATTAAAGCCTACAGTTACAGCAAGGGTGATGCGGTTAATTTGGCTAATGCTGTTGCAAAAACTTTATCAAGCCAGGGTTGGGAATATGTTGGTGGAAATGTGATTATAAAAGTGGTAAGCGCCCCAATATACCCGAGTTTTCCTGCCCGTCCTAGTTTTGTCTTAAATATATTAGCGGGCTTTGTATTAGGCGTATTGCTTTCCGGATCATGGGTGGTTAAATATAAAAAACGCTACTTGTTTACCTAATTAAATTTTATGATTGACTTTGCTAAAAATACTCATTCGTTTGGCGAAGACAATAGAGAAACACAAAGACAAGGCGCCGAAGTTCTTCAGTTTACTCCAAAGTTAAAAGAATCTCGTTTGAAATTGGTTGAATCTTTAAGAAAAGATTTGGCTGATATTAAAATACAAAAAAAATCAGATTATCAAGATCTTGAATCAGATTTAAATATTACTGACATGATGATTAGAGAAGGTGGCTTTGAAGATGATACGGTCAATCAAGATTTGGCCAGATTAAAAGATCGGGTAGCGCAATTGAAAAAGCAAGAACGTGAATTTATAGAAAATAAGTTGACAGAAATTGAACAAAGGGCCGAGCAAATACAGAATTCTGATTTAAGGGATAAATACGCCAAAGTTTTTGCTTCCGTAGATCCGGAACATTTGAGCCACCATGATTTAGAAAAAACTGAAAGGGCAGTTGAATATGTTTTAGCAGCTCAAATGATAGGAAAAATAAAGGATCAAGCAACTGCCGAAAAGATGTGGAAATTGGTAAAAAAGGCCAAAAATTATAGTTTGGAAGAGATTAAAAAATTCACTCAAATTCTTGAGAGCCTTCACAAGTCAGAAACCGTGGTTGGAACCGCGTCCGTGGACAATGTATCCGGTGATAATAGCCAGCCCGGTTCGTTTTCGCAATCCACTCAAGTTGAAGAGAATTCAGCCAAAGCAGGCGGTGGTGGCGGAGAAGGAGAACCACCCAATTTGAAATTTGGTCTTAAGCGATTGAGAGACAGGCTTACAATCTTGCTGAAAAAAATCAAAGAATTGCCCACAAGTTTGTTAATTACTAAAGAAGCACAATCTTTGAAATCTGAAATATCACAATATGCAAAGATGTTGCAAGATGTTGAACCTGAAGATATTGAGCAAGGCGGAGAAGAAATGTATATTTCCACCATAGGAGAGATAATTTCTCATTATGAAGAAGATATAGAAAATTTACCAGTCCAGGTAGCTAAAAATTTTGAAAAACAAGTGAAAATGACCAGGGAGAATTATTTAGATTCTAAGACTGTTTATGAAAAACCGGCCGAATCACCATTTGTATCTAACGAAAAAGAGGCTGTCTTAGCTACTGACGAAGAATGGGAAGAAATAAAAAGTCAGGGAAAAATGATTAGGGTTCCTTTGAATGAGTTTATAAAAAAACAGGGCCATGAAATTGTACAAGAAAAAGAAACAGAGGATGATTTTGAAAAACCGGCCGAATCGCCGTTTGTTGATAATGAGTCAATAGAAAACCTGGACCCTGCTATGATTGATGCCCAAGAATTTGCTACTTTGGAAGAAAATTTAAAAGCCAGATTTACAATAAGATGGGAAGAAATTAAAAGCGCCTTGATCAGAAAAGATAAATCAGAAATACAAAGAATATTGGCTGTAAATATCATAAAGCCCACTCTAGAACAAGTCTATGAAAATTTTTCCACGGATGTGCATGCGGATTTGGAGAGAGAAGCTGACAAAATAGCCAGAGATATGACGTTAGCGTTGTTTAATGGAGTATTGGAGCGGTCATATAAGACAAAAGTTGGTTTCTTTGATAAATTGTTATACGGTAAAAATGTTGATATAGCATGGCTGAAAACCATTAAAAAAGGTCAGTTCGTGGGAGGTATGGCTTTAATGCGTGTGACTTTGGATGCAATTAAGTCTCTCACAGCTGGTAAAGCTAAAATAAAACCTGAAGGAATGTATGATCCGGTAAGAGGTGCGGAATTATTTACTCAAGTTGCTGAACCAAGAGTTAGAAGGTATAATGAAGAACCAAATTTTGCAAAAAAACATTGGAAAAAAGCAATCGCAGTTGCCGGTATTGGCGCAGTCGCAGGCGGGCTTGCTTATGAAGCTTTTCAAAATGATGTGGAACAGCCAGAAGAGGAAAAGGCTAAAGCTATTAAGAGAATTGATTTTAAGGCTGAACAAGCTAGAAAAAAAGAGGTATATAAAAAAATATTATCCAAGGCAAAAACAGCGGGCAAGGATATGGTTGATTTAAAGGCAAAAACAAAGACTGATGTTAGGCCAGATCAAAAATCAAAACTCGTATTTGCGCCTGAAGTAGTTGCGCACTCTGGTAAAATTAAAAAGAAAGGAACTGTCAAAAAAAGAAGGCAGAGAACAGGCGATGAAGTAAAAAAAATGCTAAGCGGTTATGGATTAGCGCCCAAGCCACTTGATCAAAAAAACGGAGGAAGATTACTTAGGCAGATTCTAGATCAAGATAGCCCGCCTGGTTGGAAGCTAACCCCGGAAGAATCCAAGGATATAATAGATGATCTGCAAAAAGAAAAAATATAATCAAAACCCCGGTCCATGAACCGGGGTTTTTAATTGTGATTATTTACCTGATTTCAAGTTTGTCTTTTTTAGCGCTTACTTTTATTTTTTCTCCGGGTTTAATTTTATTTTCAATTATCATCATAGCCAATTCATCCATTAATTCATTTTGGATTACTCGTTTCAACGGCCTTGCGCCATAATCTGGATCATACCCTTTTTTGGCCAGGTATTTTTTTGCTGTATCATCTAATTCTAAATATATTTTCTTTTCTTCTAATCTGGTTTGTACGCGTTCTATCTGCAAGTCAACAATTTTGGCGATTTGTTGCTGATTTAAAGAATGGAAAATAGTTATCTCATCAATGCGATTTAAGAATTCCGGTTTGAAATGTTCTTGAAGCTTGTCCATTATTGTTTTTTCAATTTCTTTTTCATTGTGTTTGAATTTTTTCTTTCCGTCTTCAAAGCCAAACCCGCCTTTTTTGTGAAAATCAAGTATTAAGTCACTGCCAAGATTGCTGGTCATTATTATAATTGTATTTTTGAAGTTTATAATCCGTCCTTTTGAATCAGTAACATGTCCTTCATCAAGAATTTGCAAAAGAATATTAAACACATCCGGATGAGCTTTTTCAATTTCATCAAATAATATAACTGAATATGGCTTACGGCGTATTATTTCAGTTAGCTGTCCGCCTTCTTCAAACCCAATATATCCTGGGGGAGAGCCAACTATTTTAGAGACAGAATGTTTTTCCATATATTCACTCATATCCACGCGCACCAGCGACTCTTCAGTATCAAACATAAATTCAGCCAAAGATTTGGCCAGTTCTGTTTTTCCCACGCCGGTTGGGCCTAAGAACATGAATGAGCCAATAGGCCTATTTGGTTCGGATATTCCGGCGCGTGAGCGTCTTATGGCGTTTGAGATGGCTTTGACAGCTTCTTGCTGGCCAATCACTCTTTTTTCAAGTTCGGCTTCCATATTGGCCAATTTACTGGCTTCATCCCGTAACATTTTAGCCACGGGAATGCCTGTCCATCGTGAAACCACGCCTGCAATATCTTCTTCGGATACTTCTTCTTTTAAAATTCCCTTATCTTTCTGCAGTTTGACCAGTTTTTCCTCGTCTTTTTTAATGCTTCCGGTTAAATTTGGAATTTTACCATAACGGATTTCCGCAACTTTTTGAAGGTCGCCTTTGCGTTCTTGAATCTCAGCTTCTTGGCGCAGTCTGTCAATTTCTTTTTTATGGCTATGAATCCGGCTTATCACTTCTTTTTCATTTTTCCAGCGCGCTTCCAGCTCTGAACTTTTTTCTTTTAATTCAGCCAGTTCTTTTTCTAATTTTTTTAGCCGGTCTTTTGAATCTTGGTCTTTTTCTTTTTGCAGAGCGCGTTTTTCAATTTCCAGTTTGATCATTCGGCGCTTCATACTATCTAATTCATCCGGCATTGAATCAATCTGCATACGCAAAGCAGAAGTTGCTTCATCAATCAAGTCAATGGCTTTATCCGGCAGAAAGCGGTCTGATATATATCTTTGGGAAAGTTCAACCGCTGACATAATTGCTGAATCAGTAATGCGCACGCCATGATGCACTTCATATTTTTCCTTTATACCGCGCAAAATGGCCACAGTATCTTCATTAGATGGCTCGTTAACCATCACGGGTTGGAATCGGCGCTCCAAGGCCGCATCTTTTTCCACATGTTTTTGATACTCTTTAATGGTAGTTGCGCCTATGGTTCTTAATTTGCCTCTGGCAAGAGCCGGTTTAAGCATATTGGAAGCATCAACAGATCCTTCTGAAGAGCCTGCGCCGACAATAGCATGAAGTTCATCTATAAAAAGAATGATTTTACCGGCAGATTTTTCTATTTCTTTGAGCACTGCTTTAAGGCGGTCTTCAAATTCACCGCGGAATTTAGTGCCGGCTAAAAGCGCGCCAAGGTCAAGAGCAATTATTTTTTTGTCTTTTAGTGATTCAGGCACATCCCCATTCACAATCCTTTGAGCCAATCCTTCGGCTATGGCGGTTTTACCAGTGCCTGGCTCGCCGATCAAAACAGGATTATTTTTTGTCCTGCGGGATAAAATTTGCATTACGCGCCTGATTTCGCTATCTCTGCCGATGATTGGATCAAGTTCTTCTTTACCGGCCATGGCTGTTAAATCTTGCCCGTATTTTTCTAGTACATTGTATTTGGTTTCCGGTTCAAGGTTGTCCACTTTTTGCGTTCCGCGAATTTCAGCCAAAGTTTTTAATACTGTCTCATGGTTTACCCCCTGCTTTTCCAAGCTTTGGCTGACCGGATTTTTACCTGTTAAAAAAGATAAAAATAAATGTTCTACACTCACATATTCATCTCCCATTTTTTTAGATTGTTCAGCCGCGTTTTGCAATATGTATATCATTGATTGGCCAAGCATAATTTGGCTGATCGGGCCTTGCTGGGTGAGCGGGCCAGTTTGTTTTTGAAGTTGATCAATCATGGCCTGTATTTCAGCTTTTAATGCAATGGTATTGATATTAAGCTTGGCCAGAGTTGAATTAACTATGCTTTCTTCGTCTTCAAGCAAGGCAAAGAACAGATGAGGGGGTTCTACCTGTGGCTGGCCGTTTCTGCCGGCTATTAAAGCGGCATTCTGCAACATTTCTTGAGATTTATTAGTGAAATTTTGTGGAATCATATTTTTATAAAATATTTAGAATATAATTTATATTATTGTATTAATCATTAAGAGATTATTATCACTCTTGCTTATAGAGTGATAATAGCATATATTGTCAAAACCTGTCAAGTTGTGTTATTATGTATCATAAGTATGCATCTACAAGTAATGGGAATAAGAATAGATCGTGTAAATAAAAAACAAGCCTTGGAAAAGGCGGAAGGTTTTTTGAATTCTGATAAACAACATAAGGTTTTTACGCCCAATCCGGAAATGCTGGTTGATGCGCAAAAAGACGAGTATTTTAAAAAAGTATTAAATAGTGGTGATTTGAATATTTGCGATGGGTTTGGATTGTGGTTGAAATATAAATTGTCATCCCTGCAGACCGACCGAGCGAAGCGATTGGAGGGATCTCTTGAACGTGTTCCCGGAGTAGATTTTATGCAAGATATTTGCCAAATAGCTTCAGAGCAGGGGAGAAGCGTGTATCTATTAGGTTCTGGTGACGATCGGGTGATAGAAAAAACTACCCAAAAATTGAATGGAAAATACTCTAATTTAAAAATTGCTGGTTATGACAAAGGACCGGATTTGAAGAATGTAACTTCAGAGCAAAATCAAGACTTAATTAAAAGAATAAACACAACCAAACCGGATATTATATTTGTTGCCTTTGGTCATGGTAAGCAAGAAAAATGGATATATGAGAACTTGTCTAAATTATCAAGTATTAAATTAGCCATGGGCGTGGGCGGGGCTTTTGATTATATTTCTGGCAAAACCAAACGCGCTCCCAGGTGGATGCAAAAAGTAGGTCTAGAGTGGCTATATCGCTTAATTAAACAACCCAAACGTATAAAAAGAATTTTCAAAGCTACTTTTTTATTTTTATACCTAGTATTATGCTTCAAACAAAAATTTTAAAGCACATAAATAAACTACAACAAAAAAAATACCGACGCGAGCATAGTGAATTTGTGGTTGAGGGAGTAAAAGGAATGGTGGAGGCAATAGAATCGAGTGCACAGGTACAACGAGTGATTGTGCAGAATAATAAGAAACAAGAGCCAGAATTTATAAAAATAATAGATCTAGCTCACAAAAAACACATAGTAGTAGACTTTTGCAATGATAATGATGTGGGCAAGATAAAAGATACCGATACTTTTCCGGGAGTATTAGCTATAGTAAAACAGATTGGATATGAGTTAGATGAGATTGGCGGTAATTCAATTATTTGTTTAGATTGTATTAAAGATCCGGGCAATCTCGGCGCTATTATTCGCACAGCTGATTGGTTTGGAGTTAATAGCGTGGTTTTGTCTGAAGATTGTGTAGATTTATACAATCCCAAGACAGTACGCGCCACCATGGGTTCAATTTTTCGCGTTAAAGTATTTCAGAGTAAAGACTTGGCCAAAACCCTAGCTAGTTTAAAGAAAAAAGGTTATCAGATATCCGGTTTGACCATGAATGGAAAAGAGCTAAAAATAAACAAAAAAATCAAGACCGCTTATATTTTAGGTTCAGAATCGCATGGAATTAATCCACAAGTTGAAAAACTACTGGATAAGCGGTATACTATAAAAGGAAGCGGTTCAGCCGAATCTTTAAATGTGGCCATAACTGCCGGAATTTTGTTATCTAAATTACATGATTAAAACACGATTTGCACCCTCTCCAACCGGATTTTTGCATGTAGGCAGTTTGAGAACTGCTTTGTTTGAATATTTATTTGCTAAAAATCAAAATGGCAAATTTTTATTACGTGTAGAAGATACTGATCGTGAACGATATGTTGAAGGCGGAGTAGAAAATATGTTATATTCTTTGGCTTGGGCAGGTATAGAACCTGATGAAGGAGTTATATTAGAAGACTATAATATTGCACAAACTGGCGAAAATGGCCCATATATCCAATCAGAACGCCTGGATATTTATAAAAAATATCTGGATCAATTGTTAGATCAAGGCCATGCTTATCATTGTTTTTGCACCAAAGAACGTCTGGATGAATTACGTGAATATCAACAAGTCAACAAGATGGCTCCTGGTTATGATGGCCATTGTCGCGAGATACCTCTAGAAGAGGCTAAAAAAAGAGTAGAGGCCGGAGAAGAGTATATTGTGCGCATGAAAATGCCAAAAGATGGGGTGACTGTGATTAAGGACATTGTTAGGGGAGAAATAGAATTTAAAAATCAATTAGTTGATGACCAGGTGCTGTTAAAGGCAGATGGTTTTCCCACTTATCATTTGGCAGTCATAATTGACGACCATTTGATGGAAGTTACTCATATAATTAGAGGAGAAGAGTGGTTGCCATCAACCCCAAAGCATATTCAGCTTTATAAAATGTTTGGCTGGGATTTACCTCAATATGCTCATTTATCTTTGTTAGTTAATGAAAAGAAACAAAAATTAAGTAAGCGACATGGGCATGTAAGCGTGCGTGATTATATTGATGCCGGGTATCTGCCTGAAGCCATGGTTAATTTCATCGCTTTTTTGGGCTGGAATCCTGGTGATGAACGGGAAATATTTAGTCTTGAGCAATTAATTAAAGAATTTGATTTTAATAAGGTTTCTAAAGCTCCGGCCGTATTTAATTTAGATAAATTAGATTGGTATAACCAGCAGTATATTCGCAGTATGGATTTGGATGATTTGGTAGAGGCCTGTAAACCATTTTTGGTTAATGCAGGTCTAGATATTGGACATACAGATATAGATTTAGAACAAGTAGTAGCTTTGGAAAAAGAGCGTATGAATAAGTTGAGTGATTTGCCCGAAGCGGTTGGTTTTATATTTGCTGGCAAGCTTGAGTATGATAGTGAACTATTGATTTGGAAGAAATCCGATAAGCAAACCACCAAAAAAAATCTGGAAATCCTGAAAGATTATTTGAGTACATTTAGTGTTCAAGACTGGGACAAAGAAAAACTAGAGCAGGGGATAGTAGAATGGGTCAAAACAAATGAATTGACTAATGGCGAAGTGCTTTGGCCCATGCGTGTGGCTTTGTCAGGGCGCAAGAATTCCCCAGGGCCATTTGAGATCGCTGGTGTTTTGGGTAAAGAAAAAGTTTTACAAAGAATTGAGGAAGCCATAAGAATTGTAGTATAGTATTGAAATCATACCAATCTTTTTAAATTAGCATCGTCATTGCGAGGAGCGTAGCGACGGAGCAGTCTCGTTGCTACAGTAAGTATGAGATTGCTCCTGCCCGTCATTGCCCTCTGACTTCAGGCGTTGGCAGGCGGGTCGCTTAGGCTTGCAATGACAATAACACCCTGACTCCTCGCAACGGCAGAATAATACTAACTTAATATTGCCAATAAACATGAAACGCATAATATTAATATTAATTTCAATTTTAATTTTTAGCTTGTTGGCACAACCAGTTTTTGTAGTACAAAATTCTTTTGCTCAAACTGCAGAACAAGAGATCGGTGAATTGAATAAAAAGATTAGCGAAAGAAAAGAGAAAATTAAACAATTAGAAGACAGTATTGCCGTGTACAAAGAAAATGTCAAGGAAAAACAGCTTGAAGCAGTTTCACTTAAAAATCAATTGAGTATAATAGAGAATCATGTTGCCAGAATACAAGCTGACATCGATCTTACTGATGAAAAAATTCAAAAGGCGCAATTGGAAATAGACGCTTTGAAAATAAGTATAGATGGTAAAGAAAAGTTGATTACCAAGCAAAAGAGTATAATAGGCAATATGTTGCGCAACATAAATCGCGAGCAGAATAAGTCTTATTTGGAAATTTTGTTAACTAACAACAGCTTCTCTGAATTTTATGATCAAATTCAAAATTTAGAAACAGTTTATCAAGATCTTGGAAGGACCGTAAAGAGCTTGCGTTTAAGCAAAGAAGAATTAGATGCCAAGAAAAAAGAGTCGGAAAAATATCAGAGTGATCAAGAAGAATTAAAGAAAAAACTTGTTTTACAGCGCCAAGATCAACAGGATCAGTCTAATTATAAAAATGGCTTATTGGCTAAAACACAGTGGTCAGAGTCACAGTACCAGACTTTGTTGGCTAATTTGAAGACAGAATATCAAGCCATTGAGGATGAAGTTAGTTCTTATGAAAGAGAAATTCAGAAGAAATTAGCGGCTCAAAATAAAATTTCTCAAGGCGGGGGAGATACCTCGTTTAATTGGCCGACAAATAGTAGATATATTACCTCATATTTTCACGATCCTGATTATCCGTACCGACATGTATTTGAACATAGTGGTATTGATATTGGGATAGGACAGGGGACGCCGTTGTATGCAGCTTCATCAGGATATGTGGCCCATGCAAGACTTTGCTATAGTGCTTCATGTTATAGCTATGTATTGTTGGTCCATACAGGTAGTCTTTCAACTCTATACGGACATATGAGCAAAATCACCGTTGTACCAGATCAGTTTGTAAATAAAGGTGATCTTATTGGCTATTCTGGAGGAACTCCTGGCACAGTTGGTGCAGGCCCATTCGTTACTGGTCCGCATCTTCATTTTGAAGTTCGCTCAAATGGAATTCCTGTAAATCCTCTTAATTATCTTAAATAAATATGCCTAAAAAATGTATTGGCGTTTTAATGGGAGGGCCTTCAGCAGAACGAGAGATTTCTTTGGTTACTGGAAAAGCGATTTGTGATAATTTGAATAAAGAAAAATACGAAGTTTTGCCAATTGAAATGTCTAAACAAGGCCAGCTTTTTTTAGATGGCCAGTATTATTTTCAATTAAATGGATCTAGTTCTAATAAGACCAGATCATATACAAAAGAATTAATCAAATTAGACCACGTTTTGAATAAAGTTAATAGCCAGATAGACAAGATTTTTATAGCTATGCATGGTACATATGGTGAAGATGGGTGTGTTCAGGGTATGCTAGAGACTTTGGGGATTAAATATACCGGATCAGGCGTACTAGCCAGTGCATTAGCCATGAACAAGGCAAAGACCGCTGAAATTTACAGACAAAACGGTTTATTAGTGCCTGATCATATTGATTTCAAAAAACAAAACTGGGAGCAAAACAGGGGAGAGCTAGTAGAAGAAATTAAAAAACAACTGGGATTTCCAGTTGTAATTAAACCAGTGGATCAAGGCAGTAGTGTGGGTACGTTTCTGGTAAAACAAGAACAAAAATTAGAAGACACGATAATTAGTTCGTTTTTAACTTCAGATTGGATAATGGCTCAACAATATATTGAAGGACAAGAGGGAACTTGTGGAATTTTAGAAAGAGACGGCAAGCCATTTGCCACACCAACTACTCATATCATTGCCAATAAGGGTGATTTTTACGACTTAGCTTCTAAATATGACGATGGCGGTTCAACTCATATTTGTCCGGCTGATTTTTCTAAAGAGATTAATAAAAGAATCCAAGAAATAGCTCTGAAAGCTCATAAAATTTTAGATTGTAAAGGCATGTCGCGCACGGATGTATTTGTTGCCAAAGATGAAAGAATTTATGTAATTGAAACCAACACTATTCCTGGCATGACGCCAACCAGCCTATTGCCGGAATCGGCTAGCCAGATGGGTATTGGTTTTTCTGATATGCTAGATTTAATTATTGATTCATAAAAATAAATATTTTAGTACTATTTAGAGATTTAAAATCATTTTTTTAATGTTTTTTTATTTCCTCCACTATGAAATTTGTTATGTACCGAACGAAGTTGTTTATTAGTCACATGGGTATAAATTTGAGTAGTCACAATATTTTTATGTCCCAAAAGTTCTTGCACAGAGCGTAAATCAGCGCCTTGCTCTAACAAGTCGGTAGCAAAGCTATGTCTTAGAGTATGTGGAGTAGCACTTACTGGTAGGCCGGCCATAATGGTATATTTACGCACTATACGTTCAACCGAACGCGGGCTTAAACGGTGTTCGTCATCAGGATTAGAAGATTGTTTGTAATTTGTAAATAGGGGAGAGAGCATGTCTTTGCGAGTATTCATGTATCTTCCCAACCATTTTAATGCACGAGAGGAAAAATATACTGCCCGTACTGAGCCACCCTTGCCAGCAATGCTTAATTCCATATCTTTGGTTTTCTCTTTGATAATATTTTGGGTGTCAAACTGTTCTATATTAAGCGACGTTAGTTCTGATACTCTCATACCAGTGGAGTATAGTACTTCCAAAATAGCTCTATCTCGCAATCCATCATGTTTTTCAATGTCGGGCATTGATAATAATTTTTCAATTTGTTCAAATTTTAAAAATTTTATTTTTTTATCTTTTTCGGTTAATTTTGGTAAATTTATTTTTTCAGAATTAATAGCGCTGATATTTCGTATGGCAAGATAATTAAAAAGATTTCTAAGAGCAATCAAATAATAGTTCTGTGTGGTTTTTTTTATATATATCTGACCAGTAGCATCCTTTTTTCTAGATAAAAACAGCCTGTAATTCCATATGTCTTTTTCTGTAATTTGGTGGGGTCTAGTATCCTTTTTTTTGGAAATTTTTAACCATGAAACAAATGTTTTTAAAAAATTATGATAATTACGGGTGGTTATAGGCGACAACCCTTTTTCCACCTCGCAATATTCCAGAAAGTCAGGAATATGGTTAATTAATGGTATATTTGATTTCTCCATACAATTATAAGCTTATTACGACGGTTAATCTATATTATACGACGTTGAATATATTATACAAATAAACAAAAAATATGTCAAATTATTTCCAGTATACCCTGCTCTGTTGCCGTAAATCTATGTACAGAGCGGGTTGATTCTCAGCTAATATAATTTTTAAATTATTTAGCTGGGTATCAATATTCTGAGTTGGTTGCATAAAGATACTCCAAATATTAGAAGTTTTAATTTCTACACCAGAATTGACATTTTCCAGTACGTAATAATTAATATCCCCTATTCCAAGCCCGGAGAGCTTGTTATTGATTTCAATAATGGCTGATATAAAATTGTCTGGCAATAAATTCGGATCGCCTACACTTACTTGCTTATTTCTGATATCATACAGAATTGGATATTTGCCAAATTGTTGTTGAATTTGTATATAGTTTGGTCGATGTAGCTTAGTAGTGCTAGTAGTAGTGGTTATAATTTCTCCTGGATATGTGCTAGAAGTGCTGGTGCTTGTAATAATCTTGGTCAAAAATTCATTATCACCTATTTTGGCTAGGTATTTTATTAGCTTGCCTGTATTGTCCATCAAAAAATAATCAGATCCATTATCATATATTAAAGAAGTGTATTTTTCTTTTATGTTTATCTCTAGTTTATTAGGAAATATTTTTTTGATTTCAATACTTTGAATGGGGAAGTTTTTTTCAAGCTCTTCGGATATTTTTGTCGGTTTTATTATAAAAAAGTTTTTGTAAGGTATTTTATTACTATCTTTTAGGAATTTATTATTTATAGTATCTTGTATTTCAGCCTCTTTTATATTTTCCAGCCCATTATAAGTTATCTGGTTAATTTGGAAGAATGGTAAATATAGCAACAAAATAATCCATGCAATTATAAATAGTAATAGTAAAAGTATTTTAATTTTTGTCAAAGGAAGCTTTCTTTTTTCCATTCTTCTGGCTTTATACGGATTTTGCTGACTTAACTTCTCTTGTTTTTTGATTGTATATTTTTGTTTTTTAATTTTTTTACGATAATTCAAAAAACGCCTCCAGCGAGATTGGTAGGGGCGGTACTTTGTATGCGCTTGTTGGGAGTGAAAGCGTTTTATCATATTATTTTATGATTCTCGGCAGTAATGGGTTTATTCTATCTATAATTTCGTAATTAATAGTACCAGCCCATTTGGCCATGTCTTGGGCAGTAATGGTTTGGTGGCCTTGAGTACCTATCAAGGTGGCCTGTTCCCCTGCATTAACTTCTGGAATATTAGTTATATCCACAATGCTTAAATTCATGCATACACGGCCTAAAATAGGGCACTTGATGCCCTTTATCAATACTAGACCCTTGTTTGACAATCCTCTATCAAAACCATCCCAATAACCAATGGGCAAAATTGCTAATTTTGTCGGCCTATTGGTGGTATAAGTACAGTCATAACTAATTTTAGTTTGACTTGGCACCTTTTTGACTTGTATTATTTTGGTATGCCAAGATAATACTGGTTTTAATTTAATGGCTATATTTGCTTGGTCGGACGGGTGCAAGCCATACAAACTTATTCCTATCCTGACTGCATCAAAATGAGATTCTGGATATAATATCGTGGCCGCAGAACACGTTATGTGTCTTATAGCAGGATTTATTCCTTGTTGACTTAATAAATTTGTTGCTTTGTTAAAAATTTCTAATTGTTGAATTGTTACTTCCCTGTCTTCTTCGCTAGAAGAAAAATGGCTAAATACCCCCTCGATGTTTAGATTTTTAAAGTTCTTGATGTCATTAGTAAAGTTTACTAGGTTATTTGGTAGAATACCTAGCCGAGAAGTGCCAGTATCTATTTTGAGGTGTATTTTAATTTTTTTTCTGACATTGTCCCCTACCTTGTCTAGAATTTTAGCTTGTCTTTGGTCATAAACCGGAAAAATCATTGCGTTTTTAGCTAGTTTTAGCAAAATTTTCTTGTCCAGATCATAAAAACTAAGTATTTGAATTGGTTTTTTTGTTAATTCAATCAATCTTAAGGCCTCATCAGAATTGGCAACACAGATTCTGTCTACTTCTTTGTTTTGATTGCAAATTTTGGCGGTTTCTAAGAAACCATGTCCATATGCGTTAGCTTTTATAACAGGCATCAATAAAACATCGCGACCGATTTTCTGGCGAATCTGTTTTAAATTATATTCTATGGCCTTTTTATTTACCTCAATCCAGGTTTGCATAAGAATATTATTTTATTTCATCAAATCCGCAATATTTTCTTAAAACTTCAGGAATGGATATACTGCCATCAGCCTGTTGATGATTTTCTAACAAAGCTATTGGAAAACGGCTTAAAACAACGGCTGTGCCATTTAATGTATGTACAAATTTTTTCTCTTGCTTGCCTTGATATCTAATATTTAAACGGCGAGCTTGATAGTCAGTACAATTGCTGGTGCTGGTGATTTCTCCGTATCCGCCTTGTTTTTTATCATCGCCTTTCATGGTCATCCAAGCTTCAATATCAAATTTACGATAAGCCGGTGCTCCCAAATCGCCAGTAGCTATATCAATTACCTCATAAGGCAGTTCCAAGCCGTCTACAATTTCTTTTTCTATGTTGAGTAATTCTTGATGATATTGTTCACTTTCTTCTGGTTTGCAGAAAATGAACATTTCCAGCTTAGTGAATTGATGGACGCGATATAGTCCTTTGCTGGTTCTGCCGTAGGATCCGGCTTCAACACGAAAACAATGTGACAAAGCCACGTATTTTTTAGGTCCTTGGCTCAAGTCCAAAATTTCGTCTGCATGATAACCAAGCATTGTTATTTCAGCTGTGCCAACCAGGTCTAAGTCAGTGTTTTTAATTTCATAGGTTTGTTTTTCTTCGCCACGTGGATTGAAACCACTGCCGGTCAAGATTTCTGATTTAACCAGGTCAGGCGTTTCCATCATCTGATAGCCGTATTTGGCAGTAATATCCAATCCATAATTGATTAAAGCTTGATTAAGGCGCACTGCTTGATTCTTATAAAAATAAAATTTAGAACCGGCAACTTTTGCACCGCGTTCAAAATCAATTAGATCTAAATCCAGCATCAATTCCTCGTGATTTTTAGGTTCAAAATCAAATTTAGATGGTTCTTTGTTTGTGTATAAAACTTTGAATTGATCCTCATCTCCAATTGGACTATCAGGATGCGTGATGTTTGGTATCTGATACAGAACATCTTTTAATTTATCTTCAATATTGATTAAAATATTTTCTAATTGCTTAACTTCTTGTCCAAGTTTTCGCATTAATAGAATATCTTCATCCCTGGGTTTTTCTTTTGAAATTTGATTGCGTTTACTGCGCAGATCTTCTATTTTTTTTAACAGCCCTTTTCTTTCTTCATCCAAAGCCATTAATTCTTCCAGATTAGCACGAGTACCGCGATTTTTACAGTTTTCTTGGATTAATTCTTTATTCTCTAATATATATTTTATATCTAACATATGTGTGTTTGTTAATCAATATATTTTTTAAGCATTGCCCAGTTGTTTTTATCTTGAATACATTTTTTGTTCAACGGTAGAAGCGATTTTTTTAAAGCTTCTGCCATTGTAAACCATCCATGACCGTAAGTTTCATTGTCTGAAGTCTTGAGTTTGCCTGATTTTATTTTACAAATGTATGGTAATAAAAATACTTGGTAGTCATATTTTTTCCTAGTTTCAGTTAAAATTTCCGGCAGTTGTTCAACCACATCAACACTGTAACCGGTTTCCTCTCGGACTTCTCTTAATAAATTATCTTTTATGGATTCGCCATTGTCCACTCCCCCGCCAGGAAACTCCCATTTATTATTATATTCCAGGCGATGGTCGCGTCGTTTGGTCATTAGCATTTTTCTATCTTTAACAAGTATTCCTAAAGGCACTATATATTGTTTAAAAGAGTATTGTTTAATCAGGTAGAATTTTATATTAGCCAGGGCCCTGCCTCGATGGCTGATAAGATTTTTTTCAACTATAGGCATTTCTGAATATGTCTTGCCTTTTTCAGTCACATAGAATATTGGATCATAGCCAAATCCGTTTTTTCCTTGTAGATTTTCTTTTTCAAGCAATTGACCTTGACATTCTCCATAAGATAAATACATATTTTGGTCATTTGGATCAAATAAAGCCAAAACTGCTTTAAATTTTGCTTTTCGGTTGGTTTTGCCATTCATCTTAGATAAAACATTGGCTCGTCTTTCATCATCATTGGTGCCAATACGCGCGCTAATAACCCCTGGCCAGCCATTTAAAGCATCTATAAATAAACCGCAATCATCAGCCAGGCTTGGTAAGCCTGTTTTTTTAGCATAATATTTAGCTTTCAAGATCGCGTTTTCTTCAATTGTAGGTTGATCCTCAACAGGCTCTTTGATTTTTTTTGGCAAGTCTTGCAATGATATAAAATCAAAAGGCATATCAGACATCTCGCTGGTGATTTCTTTAAATTTACCTTGGTTGCTTGTCGCAATTAATATTTTTTTCATTTTAATTTTGAGCTTTTATAAATTTCAGGCTTGTATGGACTTAGTCTTACTATTTGGCAATGATCTTCTATAATTTCTGACAGGCTATCAACAAAAGCTTTCTGATCATATCCTAGTGCTACAATATCAGGTTTTTCTTCTTTTATTACACGATAATGATCATCTAGACATCCCAATCTTACTCTGTCAGCCACATTTAATTTTTTGATATTGGCTAATCGCACCTCTTCATTATTTATAGGCAGTTTGCCTTTTATCTGGCAGGTTATCTTATCGCGAGAAATTACTATCACTAAAAAATCACCATATTCTTTAGCCTGCTTGAACATATGCAAATGTCCGGGATGAATCAAATCAAATGTGCCAAATACTATTACTTTTTTCATAAATTTCCTGTCTTTAACCCATAATAGTTTATGGGCAAAAGGCGGGAGACATCAGTCTCCCGGTTTTGTTAGTGACTGATGCCAAAGTGTGGTTTCAGAGTAGGATGCTCGTTCCACGTTGCGACCGATATGAGAGGTTCCGGTTGTGTCTATAATCACACAACCCACCATGAACGAGGAGTATTTGGCATAGGCTTTTTTTCTTACCTCCAGCGCCTGCGCAATTAGTTCCTTATCCTGAGTGTTCAGTTCATCCCACTTCAGGATTTCACAGCTTACTTCCATGGTTGCTCTTTATACATTTCCAGCCTCCTTTGTTAGTTATTTTTCATCTGGTTTCATTAAAGGGAACAATACACATTCACGTATTGGACGATTGGCTAAAAATGAAAACAGCCTTTCAGACAATCCGAATCCAGTTGTAGGTGGCATGCCATGCTCAAGAGCTTCCACAAAATCACTATCATGCATCTGTGCTTCGCTATCTCCTTGTTCACGCATCTTGGCTTGTTCATTGAATCTTTGAGCCTGATCCACAGGATCATTTAACTCTGAATATCCGTTGCCAAGTTCGCTACCGGCAATTATAATCTGGTATCGTTCAGTAAGTTTTGGATCATCTTGCTTTCTTTTAGCCAATGGAGATACATCAACCGGATGATCCATTAAAAATACAGGTCCTTTGATATTTTTGCGGCAGTATTTCCATAAAGTATCCATAATGCGTCCGCGAGAACTTAAATTTTTTGCTTCAATATGCAATTCTTTAATTTTATCTAACATTTCTTGGTCGTTGGCTTTTAATATATTAATTCCTGTTTGCTTTTTTATTTCTTCAGCATAAGATATTTTTCCCCATTTTTGTTCTAGATCAATGTCTTTGTATTTATCAATATCAAATTTTAAACTGCCAAAACTTTGTTTAATAACATACTTATACATATCTTCCACCAATTTCATGCCTTTGGTGTAGTCGGCATAAGCCCAATAAAATTCCATTTGGGTGTAATCTTGTAGGTGTTCGCGGCTTAGGCCTTCATTGCGGAATTGCCTGCCAATTTCAAAGGTTTTTTCCAGCCCGGCCACCATTAATCGTTTTTGCCATAGTTCGCCCATTGAAATACGCAAGTAAACATCCATATCTAGCGCATCGTGATGGGTCACAAAAGGATTTGCGTCAGCCCCGCCGGCTGTGGTTTCTAAAATAGGAGTCTCCACTTCTAAAAATCCTTGTTTAACCAAAAATTCCCGCATACTATTCCAAAAGCGAGTTTTTTTGAAAAATAATTCCTTTAATTCTGGATCTAATAAAATATCCAGATATCTTTTTCTAAATTGCTCTTCTTGATCTTGTAGCCCATGAAATTTCTCAGGCAAAGGACGCAGAGCTTTTGACAATAACCGGTATTTTTTTACCAGAACTGTGTTTTCCCCTTTGTGAGTAATAAACATGTTACCCGTAAGTTCTACAAAATCGCCCATGTCAAAAAATTTGATAAATAATTTATAGTCATCTTTTCCAAGTTCTTTGTCGCTAATTGCTACTTGTACGCGCCCGCTTTGATCTTGGAGATGACAGAAAGACAACTTTCCCATTATTCGTTTAGACATTATGCGGCCGGCCACACATACTTGGGCACCTTCTTTTGATGCTTTTGCTTGTTCACAGCTTTGTTTTTTATTACTTTGAGCTGGGTATGGATTAATACCTTGTTTGTATAGATACTCCAGTTTTTTTAGCCTATCTTGTTCTTCGCTTTGTTTGATGTCCATAGAAAAATTATAAATAACTTAAAAATTCGCTAAAAGATTAGCTTATGACTCTTATTATAGCTTATATTTGGTTTAGCGTCAAAAAAACCTCCTGTGTATAAGGAAGTTTAATTAATTTTGTCAAAATAGGCTATTTTATCTCAATAATTTGATATTCTTGTTCGCCTGCCGGAGTTTTTACCTTTATTTTGTCTCCTGCTTCAGCATCCAGAAAAGCTTGTCCAATTGGGGATTCATTAGATATCCGACCGCTTATTGGGTCAGCCTCGGTTGGTCCCACAATGGTGTACTCTTTTTCTTGACCTTGTGGATTTTTGAATTTTACGCTTGATCCAACTATTATTTTACTGCTACCAGTAGTGGTTTGCATTATTTGCGCATTTTCTAAAATATGGTTAAGTTCCAGCAAGCGTCCTTGTGCCCAAGCCATGTCTTCTTTGGCTTGGTGATATTCGGCATTTTCTGATAAGTCACCTTGTTGTTTTGCCTCATCAATTTTAGTGGCAATTTCTGGAATTTTATAGTCTTTCAAATTATCTCTTTCTTTATTTAATTCATCGTAACCTTTTTGAGTAAGATATTGAATATTGTCATTCATAATTTAAAAATTTAGTATAAGGATAATAAAAAGTATAACACATTTTCATTTAGTGTCAAATTAGATTTACTTTAAGTAACGTTTCCCCCACCATTCTAGAAAATCTCGAGCCACGGGTTGTGCTGTGGTGGCTCCACCCTCGCCTTCTTCTATTAAAATCGTTACTACTATTTCAGGGTTGTTGTATGGAGCAAAGCTTGTGAACCAGGCATGATTTTGTTTGTTATTATTATTCCACTGTGCCGTCCCGGTTTTACCGCCAGACATAAAATTAAGCGTTTGCAATGCAGGACAACTGCCATATGTAACACATTCCCGCATGCCTATTTTAGCGATATTTATATAATTTGGATCAACATCTATTTTTTCCTTATTGTATTTTACCAATTGTGTCTCCTGGGTTGATGAATCTTCAATTTTATGCAGAAAATGAGGTTGTACTAAATACCCTCCATTAGCAATAGCCGAAGTCCAAACAGTGGCCTGCAAAGGGGTCACTAAAAGGTCGCCCTGTCCAATAGATAAATTATACGTATCTCCTATATACCACATTTCTTGCTTGGTTTTTTGTTTCCAATTTTTATCAGGTATGAGCCCGTCTTCTTCTTCCGGAAGATCTATGCCCGTAATTTTTCCTAAATTAAATAATTGCATGTATGACTTAATTTTTTCTACGCCTAATCCATCAAAGTCGCCATAACCGCCTCCAATATAATAGAAAAAAGTATTTACTGACCATGCAATAGCTCTGGTTGCGTTGGTCAAGCCGTGTCCACCCTGCAACCAATCAGGAAAGAACCACCGATCCACCTGCAGGCCACCTTTGCTAAAGAAGCTAGTATTATAATTTATAATTCTTTCTTGCAGAGCCGCTACAACCATCACGGTTTTTATGATTGAACCCGAAGGGTAAGTGCCACTGATAGCCCGATTAAACAATGGTTGATCAGGATTATTAATATATTTTTCATATTCTTTTTGGGAAATTCCTCCGGAAAAGTCATTATTATTAAAAGATGGCCAGCTAACCATTGCCAGAATAGAGCCGTCTCTTGGATCCATGGCTATTCCAATTGCCTTTTTTTTCTCATATTTTTTCAAGGCTTTTTTAAGCAGTTCCTCCATCTTTATTTGGGCTTGAATATCCAATGTCAGAATCAAATTTTTTCCGGCCACTGGATTAATTTCTGATATAATATTTTTTTCACGGCCATTAGCATCCACCTCATTTTTTTTACTACCATAATATCCTCGCAATTCGGATTGATAAATTTTTTCAAGACCTGTTTTTCCAGTGTTGTCAAACATCAGATATCCCTGATCTTTAAATTCATTGTATTCCTGTTCATTTAATTTGCCTAAGTATCCTAGTATGTGCGATAGGCTCAAACTGCTTGTGGCCGAATTGATTTGTTCATTCATCAGATACTTTCTCTTGCTGCCTTTTAAAATTGAAATTCCTGGGATATCATCGCTGGCTAGATATGTTCGTAAGGCCACCTCATAATCAAGATCTTCTTTAATTATTAATGAGTTTAGGCTATAATCTCCATATTTATCTAAAAGCTCTTCAATTTTTTTTTCATCTAGTTCGGCTATTTCTACAATTTTTTTAATAATTTTTTTTCTTTGAAGCTTGCCTTCCAATGTTTTTGACGAAGGCAGATCTTGAGGAACTAATATCAGAGAAAAATTAGGTATATTCTGAGTCAGCTCAATTTTGTTTTTATCGTATATTATTCCTCGTTCGGAAATTATTGGTTTTATACGCACCCTGTTACTCTCTGCCAGCGCGCGGTAATGATCCCCTTTAATTATTTGTAGGAAAAAAACTTGAATGATAATAATCAAAACACTTAATGAGGAAGCTAATATCAACAAGATTATTTTTTTATTGTTAATGCTTGTGCCTAGATAATTAGATTCTTCATTCTTATTTACGGGATTATTTTTTGGATTTTTTATTTCAAAAGAATTTTCAAGCCAAACATGGGCATACTTGCCTTTTAATTTTATTTTTTTTTGTTTGTCCGATGATTTTTTAGGCATGTTTTTAGGCCATTGAACCGATTTTTTTCATAGTAGCGCGCATTACTATGTAGATTAATAATGATAATATAGAAGTGAATAACGTTTCCCAACCGATATCAATTATGGTTTCTTTGTTCAAATTGGTATAATTTTTATTCAATAATATATTAGCCGTAAACAACATGGTAAAATAAACTATCCTATAAACTATCACGCCTGTTAAAGTTGCCAGAAATACCATATATATAGAGTTGCTCGTTAGAACGTTTCGCAAAATCCATATTAATATAAGTAAGGTAATAGATATGGACAGTATATTGCTACCAAAAGGAGAATTACTCAACAATTCAATAGAAAAACTTAATAATAATATAAGCCAGATCATGCTCGTGTCTGTGTCGTTTGATAATATTATTATCCAGACTAAAAATAACAACACTATGTTTATATTATTGAAAGGATAAACTAAAAAATTTGTAAAGAATAGATGTCCTGCCAAGATTGATAAAATCAAAATAATTTTTTTAATGTATTTCATAATTATTTTTTTAACTCGTCAAGTATCAATATTCCAACCAAGCTTAGTTTTGACAAGTTTGTTGCTGGGGTGATAATAGCTTGCTGAAACGGTTGGTAAGCTTCATTTTCAGAAACAGTTACTTCACCAATTAATAGGCCGCGCGGTATGGTTTTATCCAATCCCGAACTCATTACTTTATCTCCAATCATGACTATTTCGTCTCTTGGTATTAAATTCATGCGTATGCTTAATCCATAACCGCCTTCTACTATACCAAGACTTCTATCTTTATTAGAAAGCGTGGCCGCTATTTTGCTCTGATTATCATTTATTGTTCTAACCATTGAGACATCTTTTTCTACTCTGGCAATTTTTCCTACTAAAATTCCTTGGCCGACAATAACTGCCTGCCCTTGGGCAACGCCTTGTTTACTGCCGGCATCTATTATAAACATTTTTTCAATTCTATTAGTATCTTGACCGACTATTTTGGCAGTGATTAATTTAAAATTTGTATTATTTTTAAAGTTGGTCATTTCTTTCAACCCAAGATTTTCTTCTTCTAAATTTTGTATTTTTGTTTTTAGAAATTCATTTGACTCAACTTCTACTTGACATTGCTGATATAGCTGATTAATTTCTTGCTCTTTTTTATATAATTCATATTGATCATGGATTTTATTTTTAGCATTATAAATGCTTGATGATATTGGAATTAATAAAGAGCGCAGAGAATTTTCTATGTAGCCCAGCCAGCCCAGATAATGAAAAAAAATGAGCAGTAAAATTGCTCCAAAAAGTACATACTTTTTTTTATGATTTAGATAAAGCATACTAATTTTTGTCTTCTGGTTTGACAACGATCTCTTTTAAAAGTTCGGGTTCATCCAGTAATATGCCCGTGCCTCTGACAACCGATGTAAGAGGGTCGTCGGCCAAGCGAACTGGTATTTCCGTAGCTCTGTAGATTAATTTATCAATACCTCGCAATAAAGCGCCTCCGCCTGAAATTAATATCCCTCTTTCGTGTATGTCAGCCACTAATTCCGGCGGAGTGGTTTCTAAAGTTTCTTTTATATTGTCTACAATCATCTTTAAAGACTTGCTCATGGCCTCTCGCACTTGAGAGTCGTTAATCATTATTTCTTTTGGAAGTCCGGAAATTAAGTCGCGTCCGCGCATTGGAAATTGCCTAGATTCATTTAATTCTATTGCTGAACCAATTTTAATTTTAATTTCTTCGGCCTGTCTTTCTCCAAGTAATAAATTAAATACATCTCTGGCATATTGTATAATATTACGATTAAGTTCATCTCCTGCAATCGGCAGAGACTTCCAGACCACTATTCCACCCAATGATATTACAGCTATTTCACAAGTACCACCACCCATCTCAACAATAAAGTTACCTACGGGCTCCCTTATTGGCATGCGTGAGCCAATGGCTGCGGCCATGGGTTCTTCCACAATCCAAACTTCTCTAGCGCCTGCGTTTACAGCCGCATCGCTAATAGCCTTTCTTTCTACTTCGGTAATATCTAGCGGGGCTCCAATTACTACTTTTGGGCGTGATAATGAAGATCCTCGGCCTTCATTTATTTTATCAAAGAAAAATCCTAACATTTTTTCCGTAACTTCAAAATCAGAAATTATCCCATTTATTAATGGCCTGGTAGTTATTATGTGTGGAGGAGTCTTGCCTAGCATTTCTTTGGCCTCACTGCCAACCGCCAAAATTTGTTCAGTTCTGGTATTTACAGATACCACGCTGGGTTCGTTAATAATTACTCCCCTGCCTTTAACATAAATAAGGCTATTGGCCGTACCCAAGTCAATACCTAAGTCTTTTCTAAATTTATTGAATAATGAATTAAACATGTTAGGTTAAATTTTTGTATCTTCTATTTGTAAAAGCTAAGCTTTCTAAAATTAAAAATAATAATACAATTAGCATGCCTGTAAGCCAATTAAGCAATTTATACTGCAACATGGCTAGGCTTAAAAGAATTAGGGAAGATATAAGAACACCCTGCCTAAAGGTATGCCTGACATGATGAAATACTATCTCATCATTTTTGTTTATTTTTTTTCTAACTAGAAATCCAATTACAGACACAGTACCACTTAAAGCTAAAAATAAACTGGCATAGAAGAAAGCTAAACCAAGGTACTTTGTTTCTACTGGGTCTATATTTATGATAACTAAAATCCAAATGGCCCAGCACATGGCTGTACCAATTGACATCAAAATTAAATATTGGCGCAAAGTCATATTTTAATGGTTTTAATATTTAATTGGTTCTGGTATTCTATCCTGTTTTTCAGTATTTGGCAAGCTGTAATTTTAAGCTAAATATCGCAGTTTTTTTACTGTATTTTGGCCGAATTTAGCATTTATTTGTTCAATTATTATAGCCTCGTTAAATTTAATTTCTTGAGCCATAATTGAACCTAAACAGGCCATTGTTAAAGTGTTATTTTTGTAATATACAGCTTGAACATGTTTTTGTACCTCGTCTCCAAATAAATAGATTAGTATTTGATTGGCTTGATCAACAATCAATGATGCGCTGACACTCTTCCACATTGGAGATAGATTTTGTTTTTGTTTTAGGAGTTCTGCTATATTTTTCATATTTTATATTCACAAATATCTCTATAATGACAGTTGTTGCAAATGTATTGGCTTGGATTGGGCGTAAAATTCATTTTTTTGATTTCTTGCACAGTGTTGATTATTTTTTCTTTAAGTTTTTCTATCTCTTTGTCGCTTGCTAGGAATGAAGCTTGAACGCCATCTTTCACAAAATACAAAGTTAACTTGCTTGCTTTGCCCAAATTTCGATATTCTGGAAGGCTTTCCACAGCTATTTGGTAAATAATTAATTGTTCTTTGTCTTCTGATTGAGGTTTTTCTTTGCTTTGGCCTGTTTTATAATCAATAATATGCAAACTCTGGTCAGCCAGTTGGTCAATTCTATCTATTCTGCCCATAAGAATAAAGTCGTCAATTCTAATTTTAAATCCACTCTCCAAGCCAGCCGGGATCGTCCAATTGTCTTGATTTTGTTTGTAATATTCTTTTAACATTTTTTGGCCATCCACAAAGTATTCTTCTCGTTGATTTTTATCTTGAAACCAATCTTCAATCCAGCTTTGATTATAGATTTCCATAAGTTCATCCAAGCTCGGAACTTTGATTGCATGGTCGTGATCTTCTTTTTTGCCAGGCAGGCCAAATAAAGATTCTTGTTTTGTTTGATTCAAATCAATTATACGTTGATAGAATTTTTGCAAGCTATTATGAATGCTATTTCCAAAACTAAAATAATGGCTTTGTTTCATCGGTAATTTAATTATATTGCCTAATTTATATTGATATGGGCATGTGTTGTATGATTTGATTTGTGAAAAAGAGAAAGATGATGGTATCTTATATGTTGATGTTTGCTTTGTGTTTATGAAGGATTTAGGATATTCAGGAAAATTTGATTTTTTCTCTAATTTTTGGTCTTGAGCTTGGTAGTCAAGTTCATGTAAAAAACGGCTGATTTTTTTCTTTCTTACTCCGCCATAATTACTGGCGCTGGTCAGATAAAGTTTTTGTTTTGCGCGCGTACAAGCCACATAAAATAATCGCCTTTCCTCTTGTATGTGCGGATCGCCTTCGGGCAGTTGTTCCTTTACCAGTTCAATGGGCAATTCAATGCCATTTCCGCGCCTGCGCGTTGGGAATCGGTCTTCGACCATATTGACTACAAATACATATTTGAATTCCAGTCCTTTAGATTTATGAATTGTGATTATATTAACTGAATCAGGCGTATCAGCCGGCTGATATAAACTGCCCTGCTCGCCGGATTCAAGCAGGTAGTTGAATTGATCCATAAAATCACTAACGCGCGCATCAGCAATATTTTCTTCATACCTTGTTAAGTATTCAAAAAATTGAATTAGCTGATGTATTTGCCTAATTACCAACCTATTATTAGCTCCTTCTTCATGCATCAAGTATTTTAAATACCCGCTTCTTTCTAAAAAATCATACAATACGCGGTGTGGCTTTTCAATGCTGGCCTGTTTCATACCATCGTGTATTAAATTTAAGAGTTTTCCACAGATGGTTGTGCCAGATTCTGATAATGCAAACTCTTGTGCGCGTTTTAAAGCCTCATAATACGATATGCTCTTGCGTTTTGCAGTATATGTTATTTTTTGCAGGTCGTTTTCTGTGATTCTCCATATGGGCAAGCGCAATAAACGATAAATGGCTGTTGATTCGTGATAATTATCCAATAATTTGAAAAAGTTTAAACAGTCAAGGATAATTGGCTGGCGGTATAGTCCATTAGAGGCTAGGAATTCGTAAGCTATGCCATGTGATTCTAATCCAGCCATAAATGGTTCGGCGTGATTATTCGCCCTGACTAAAATGGCAAAATCATCCAAACTAGCTTGCTGATCTTGCGTTTTAAGTTTAATTATCTCATCAATTACAAATTTTACTTCTTCTTCCAGGCTGAATTTATGGGCATGAACTACCTCTGCTTTGAAATCAACCATTGATTTTAATTTCTTATCTATTCTTAATTTTGTTTCCAAACGATCTGGGTTGTTGTTTTTTATAGATTCATATGCTTTGTCTAAAATTTTTTGTCCAGATCGATAGTTTTCTGTTAATACAATTTCTTTAACTTTTTGATAATCATCTTTGAATCGTAGAATATTTGCTACTGAAGCTCCGCGAAACGCATAAATACTTTGATCATCATCACCGACCACAGTCAGTTGACCATTTTCACCTAGTTTTCGTACTAGTTCATATTGCGCCCAATTGACATCTTGAAATTCATCTACCAAAATATATTTAAATCGTTCCTGTAGTTGTTTTAAGACTTGAGGTCGTTTTTTTAATAATTTAACAGCATAGTAAATCAAATCACCAAAGTCCAATGAATTATGTTCCAGTAAAAGCCGGTTGTATACATGGTAGGCATTGGCAATTTCAGTTAATCTGTCGTGTTCATCTTGATTGTCATTATCTTTATCCAGTTTGACGTCTTCAGCATATTCAAGATACGCTTGCGGATCAATTAATTCATCTTTGCATTTGGAAAAATGTTTAATAAGTTCATGAATATGCTTGCCTGGGTTTCCAAGAGGCCGATAATAATCAAGGCCAAATTTATCCAATTTTTTTTTAATCAATATCCATGCATCTGTTTGAGTTAAAATTTTAAAATTGTTTGGGATACCAATATCAAGTCCGTATTGTTCCAATATTTGCTGACAAAAAGAATGAAAAGTTGATATTTGCATGTCAATATATCCTATATCAATAATTTCGTCTACTCGTTCTTGAATTTCATCAGCCGCTTTATCATTAAAAACTAAAGCTAATATTTGTTCGGGCTTGGCCAGTTCATTTTGTAGCAGATAGACAATTTTTTGAGTTATCACAGTGGTTTTGCCGGTTCCGGCGCCAGCCACAATAATTAGCGGGCCCTGATTATATTCCACGGCTTGTTGTTGAGATTGATTTAGTTTGTACATAGTTTATGCTAAAAATATCCCGATTAAATCGGGATATTTTAATTATAGCTGATTACCGCTCAATTGGCAAATAACTGGTCTTAGTTGGTATCTTTACTTAAACAAGCAGTGTAGCCTGATATTACCTTGCATTCAAGCTTGTCCTTGAAAGTTTCTTTATTAATGATTGAATCATACTTCTGAGTGGTGATGTATAGTGTTTTAGGCTGTATGCGTCCATCTACCAGGTCGCGTCTTAATTTTTTGCTTTCCCGATCTCTTCTTTTAATATTATTTCGGGCCAGATTACCCAGATTTATTGCTTTTTTGTTAATTGCAGCTAAATAAGCAAAAGATATATCATCATTTGAATCTTCAATTAATTCTTTATAAGCCGGAAATATCAAAATTTTATCTGCTTGAGCAATGGATTCACTCCATTCGGTGTTGTTTAATAGAAGTGTTTTCTCCATATTGTATGGAAAAATAAAATTTTTGCCTCCAATTTGCAGGCTTAGAGCAATTATAAATATGCCAATTAGCCAAAGATTATTTATTAATTTTTTAATAAATGCAAATATAATAAAAATCAACATCATGTAATAAGCTGGCCAAATAAATCTTGAGCTAGCGCGCAATGGGGCGATTAATTTCTCATAATTCTCATTGAGTGGGTAACTAAATATGACCGTGCCATTGAAACTTATATTGTTCCCCAATGCAAAAAATGATAGCGAGGCCAGGCTGATAATTAATACTATGTGATTTTTAATAAATAGTCTTGCTTTTTTAAGATATTTTTTTCTATCTTCAATGATTATTTTTATATTTTTAACCGAAAAAATTATTACTATAATTAATAAAAGTATTACGCCAGAACCTAGATAATTATAGGACTCGTAAGTAGTAGATTTTGTCGGCAGAGTTGGTATAAAATAAGAGGTGCTGGTTGAAGGGTTGAAAAAAGTATTTAAGTCTATTGAAAAATAGTCGTAACCACCTGCCCCATAATCGTTCCAATTTGGACCAAGACTAAAGTAGCCTATGATATGCCATATCAACAGTACAGCTATAATTGACAGAACCGTATTTAATATAAAACTAATTAATTTAATTTTTTTCTTTATTATCAAATTACTAAATAAAGAAAAACTGAATAAAGATACCATTATACACAAGTATGGATGTGTAAATGCGCTAAAAATCAATAATAAAAATTGAATGAGAATTTTTTTTCTTGTATTTTGTTCGGATAGATATATCCAAATACTAGCTAATATCAACCATTGCGCGCACAGGCTTGGGTGAATATGGCGCACTATTAAGATCGGGGTAAGGGTCAAAATTAAAACAGCTACAATTCTTATCAATACCAACGAGGTTTTTTTTCTGATTAGTAAATAGGCAAAAAAAGCTTGCAAAAGAAAGCAAGAGAATAGCCATATTCCCGTGTATTGGAAAGGATACGGCAGGATTGGCGATAATAGTTTAAAAAAGATTGCCAACAATGGAATAGAATCAGTATAGCCTATATTGGTGCCAATCGGATAATTATAACTATTAATAGTTCCCAAAGGAAATGTCCAATCATCGTTTCTAAAAAATTGCCATCCCAAAAAATGAGTGGCTTGATCCTTATTGTTTAAAAGCCATTCGGTATTTAAAGGATTTAAACTTGATAATCCAAAACTGGCATGAAAAAATAAAAGTATACTGATGATTATTACAAATGGTACTGATAATTTTATGATTTTTTCTTTAAACCGGAGGCAATAAGCCATATTTATTTATAATAAAAATATATTTTGATCAAATCAAGAGGCATCTTTGTTAAATCGCGCATCGTGATTTTTGAGCCACCCTTTTCATCCCATGTATTCAAAGGGACTTCAATGGTTTTGTAATTATTGTTCAGACCCCTGTTCATTCGTTTAAAACGGAAAAATAATTCAATATCAAAAAGCCATTTTGAGATGAATGCTTCTTTAAATAACCCCCTGGCATATTCGGCTCTAATTAATTTTGCGCCACATTGGCTGTCATACGTCGGCAATTTTAAAAGCAGGTTAGTTGTCGTTGCAAATAATCTGCCAAAAATATGCCTTTTGGTATTTCTTCGGATATTACTATTCAGTTTTTTTATCCTTGAACCAAAAGCCATGGCATTGCAGTCATCCTTATTTAAAGATTCCAGCAATAAATAAATTTCTGACAGAGGCGTTGAAAGATCTGCATCCAGATATCCAAATATATCAAATTTATTGTCATCCAGAGCATTTAATACGCCTGTGCGCACAGCTTCAGCTTTGCCTTTATTGCAATCATGATTTAGAATTTTTATTCTATCTCCTCTGCTCATGCATAGCTCGTCAAGTATTATTTTAGTTTTGTCAGTACTGCCGTCATTTACGAAATACAGATAAAAACTATCTGTTATTTCAGTATAAAATTTTTTAAATTCTTCTACCGGCAGTCTGTTTTCCTCGTTATAGCATGGAATTATAATACAGATTTTTTGCATATTACATAGTTAGAGAGGCCGGGTAATTTGATTCCGATTTTTTGCAGTATAAGAGATAATTTAAAATCATAAATAAGAACGTTTTTAAATAAATTGGTAGTAATTTTTCCGTGCTTCCAATGGCCGATCCCATGTTTTTTATTTTTTGATCCGACTATTTTTTCAAGTAAAGCTTGTATAATTCTTGGAATTAACAAGCTTGAAAAAAAATAACCCGATTGATAAATTTTAAATCCGGCATTAGCCACTAGTTTTTTTAATTCGTAATTGTTATAACGTCTGTGGTGTTTTAAAAATTTGTCATGTGATGAAAATAAAGATGAGAACGACGGAACGGTTATTAGGAAAAAAGTATTTTTATTCACAAAATTACAATTGCTTAATTTTTGTAAAAAAATAGAATCACCATCTATGTGTTCCACAATATCTAATAGTAAAATTAGGTCGCAACCAGCTCTGTCATTAATATCCTCAAAGTCTTTTATAGATTGGTACGCAAATAATCTGTCGGATGTATTTGATTTTTTTAGCCAGTCTATCTGCTTTCCGGATAGATTTTTGTCCACGGCGTGTATTTTTAGATATGGATATATCTGTAAAAGTTTTTTGCATATATAAAGATCACCGCAACCCAGATCTAAAATTTTGAGATTTTGCGTATTTAATTTTAAAAGGTTTTGTATCAATAATAGAATCACTCTAAAACGGGCCAGCTCCCACGGGTGTCTTGCTTGGATTGTATTATTTTGTTTGGCTTCAGTTAAATCCATACATAAATTAACAAAAACATCTCTTGCTTGAGATGTTTTAATTATAGCCGAATGTAAGAAGTTTTACAAACTATTATTCTACAAACCCACCTGCCTGGATTTTCCATAATTTGTTGTACATACCAGTTTTTTTCTTTAGTAGCTGAATATGCGTCCCCTGCTCTACAATTCCGCCTTGATCAACAACAATGATCCTATCAACTTTCATAATAGTTGATAAGCGGTGAGCAATCACAATTACTGTCTTATTTTTCATTAAAGTATCCAAAGCAGATTGGATTAGATGTTCTGATTCAGAATCAAGGCTGGAAGTGGCTTCATCCAAAACTAATATTGGCGCATTACGCAATATTGCTCTGGCAATTGCCACACGCTGGCGTTCTCCACCTGATAGTTTAACTCCCCTTTCCCCCACTTTTGTTTCATAGCCATCAGGAAATTCAGAAATAAATTCATGACAATGGGCTAATTTAGAGGCTTTAAATACTTGTTCATCTGTTGCTTCCGGCTTTCCATAACGGATATTTTCCATCAAACTGCGGTGAAATAATATTGGATCTTGAGGTACCATGCTTATATGCTGCCACAAACTTTCTTGCGTAATAGCTTTGACTTGTTGTCCGTCAATTAAAATTTTACCGCCGGTCACATCATGCATTCTTAATAGTAGCTTAACCATAGTAGTTTTACCGGCGCCTGACGGTCCAATTAATGCCAGTTTTTCTTTTGGTTTTATTGCCAAGTTTAATTTTTGCAGTACACAGCGGGTCTTATTGTAGCAAAATGTCACATTTTGAAATTGAATCTTGCCTTTTTTGACTTGCAATTGTTTGGCATTTTTAAGGTCTTGGATTTCATGAGGAGTATCTAAAATTTCAGACATCTCTTCAGCATCGGCAAGATTTTCATAAATACGGCGAATAATTCGTCCGAAGTCCCAAACTCGCATAAATATTGTAAGCGCATAAGATTGTAATAAAACAAAATCACCCACTGTGAACAAGCCTTTTCTCCACAAAATCATGCCCATGTATAAAATTCCAATTTCCAAGCTTATCATTAAAGCGCCTTGTATGGCTTCAAATATGTTGTCTAAAGTCCAAGTAAAACAGCGTAATTTTGTTGCTTTTTTTACGGTTCTTTCAAATAGACTAACTTCGCGCTGGTATCCGCAAAACAATTTTACATTGCTTTGATTGGTAATGGTGTCAGCCAATACTTGACTAATGGCAGTATCGGCCTCGCTCCTTTTGATGTCATATTTTAATTTGTATTTGGTAAAGAACCAATTAATGCTTAAAAATAATGTGATCCAGCCAATAACAATTAGACCGAGAATCCAATTTTTGTATGTTAAAATTATGCCGATGAATATTATATTAACTGACAACTGAAGTAAATTCCAAATAAAAACATCAGCAATATGCATGAAAGCATAAACAAAGCGGTTTACCCTCTTAACCAAAGATCCTACGAAATTGTTGTTAAAATAAGAAAAAGAGTGTTTGTGCAGGTATTGAAAGCACCTATTCGCTATGTCAGCCATTATTTTTGCTTGAAATTTTATTGCTGTATAGGTAGCCATTCTCCAAAAGCACCATTCAATAATTTCAGTTATTAAAACCAACATTAAAACTGAAAATAGTGCTTCAAATAGCAGACCTTTGTCTTGTTGACTTGATAATATATCAAAAAATTGTTTGAAAAATAACGGCCTGATTACATTTGTCAAAGACGCGCCCATTACTGAAAAAACAAGAAAAAATCCCACAAATTTATATTTGCAGGTATGTTGCCAGTAAATTTTTAATGTTTGTTTGGCTCTATTTTTTTCAATCATACAAAAACAAAAAGGGAGGGTCGGGTACGAACAACTTCTTTCGTTAATGAAAATTCAAGAAATTAAAAGACTTGGCCCTTCCCCTTTGCTTTAGTAGACGTGAAAAATGGCTTTTTGTTACAGTGTGTGCAAAAAAGAAGACCTCCGAGACTAGTCGGAGGTCTTGGTGGGAAAATTCAAAGTGCTAAGTATTTAGATAGATCTTTCGTAGAGATTTGCCAGTTGGCTTTTGAGGAAAAGTGGTAAAAGCTTTAGATTAGTAGTTTGAGCTACCCAAACAATCAATGTTTTCCCGTTAATTTTTTCGGCTATCTTTTGTCTAATAGCGTCCATGCCCACTGGTTCGCTTATTGCATAAACTATTCGGATATTGGTTGGTATTTCTATACAGTTAGAGTGAATTTGGATTGTTTGTCCTAATTCGGCCCTAAGATTAGAAGCCAAGTCAGTTGTTTCTTCAACCAGGTGAATATTGTCCAACCAATTTTGGCTGGCCAGCAATCTAGCTATGACATTCCCCTTTTCTCCTCCACCTATGATAAGCACGTTGTTGGTTCCCATTGTATCTACCTCCTTGTCCAGCACCACATGGTGTTGGGTTAGCGAAAGAACAAAAAAACAGTCTTGATTGACTGTTTTATTATTTTTAAGAAGGTATAAAAAACACAAAACAATCAATCAAGACTGCATTGGTGGTAATATATTTAAATATTTTGTAATTGCATCTAACTTCATGATCTTGCTTTAGGTAATTTTTTATACTTTTTTCCAACCCTAATTCTGTTCATTTCTCTATCTATTATACCTTGAAGTTTGGCAAAGTCAATGTCTTCAGTTGACTTAGCTTGTTTCATTTGTTTTTCGGCACGTTTTCTAGCTTCTTCGGCTCGTTCCAAATCAATTTCTTCAGCTCGTTCAGCATTATCTGCCAAAATAATGATTTGATTATTGGATTTAACTTCTAAAAAGCCACCGGCAATAGCAATGTGATGTTGATCATTTTTGTCTTTTATAATCAAATCCCCTGCTTTTAAAACCGATACTAAAGGAATATGATTAGCCAATACAGTAATTTCACCATCCGATGTAGGAATTGTAACCTGAAAAATATCGTCTTCATAAACGATTTTTTCCGGGGTTATAATTTTAAATTTAAGGGTTTTTTCCATATTATTGTCATCCTGAGCTGGACAAAGCCGAGTTCAGGGATCTTAGTGTTATACTGAGATCCCTCCACTCGCTACGCTCGGTCGGGATGACAGTCTAAAATTATATTTTTATTTTACATCAGCGATTCCGCCCTTCATATAAAAGGCCTGTTCATTTTTGTCATCATGTTTGCCGTCTAGAATTTCGCGAAAAGCGGTAACCGTGTCCTTAAGTGGCACATATGCACCAGGGCTACCAGTGAAACCTTCGGCCACAAAGAAAGGTTGAGATAAGAATTTTTGAATTTTACGAGCACGAGAGACAATAAGCTTATCTTGATCAGATAATTCTTCCATACCTAGAATGGCAATAATATCTTGTAAGTCTTTGTATTTCTGCAATACTTCTTGGACATCACGAGCGGTGCGGTAATGTTCTTCACCAACGATATTTGGGTCTAAAATGGTTGAAGATGAATCTAATGGGTCAACAGCTGGATAGATGCCCAATTCGGTCAGAGAACGGCTTAAAACCACAGTAGAATCAAGGTGAGCAAAGGTTGTGGCCGGGGCCGGGTCAGTTAAATCGTCTGCCGGCACATACACGGCCTGTACCGAAGTGATAGAACCTTTATCCGTGGAAGTAATTCTTTCTTGCAGTTTGCCCATTTCAGTTGCCAGAGTGGGCTGATAACCTGCGGCTGAAGGCATTCGTCCTAACAAGGCCGACACTTCTGAACCTGCTTGGGTGAAACGAAAGATATTATCAATAAACAACAACAAGTCACGGCCTTCTTCATCGCGGAAATATTCAGCCATGGCCAAAGCAGTCAAAGCCACGCGGGCGCGCGCTCCTGGTGGTTCGTTCATTTGACCAAATACCAAAGCGGTTTTTTCTAACACGCCTGATTCTTCCATTTCTTTGTATAAGTCATTACCCTCACGAGTGCGTTCCCCTACTCCAGCAAACATGGAATACCCGCCGTGTTCTTGAGCAATGTTGCGAATCAACTCTTGGATTAGTACGGTTTTACCCACGCCAGCACCACCAAATAAGCCAATTTTTCCACCTTTTAAAAATGGACATATTAGATCAACTACTTTAATACCAGTTTCAAGAATTTCGTATTTGACAGATTGTTTATCAAAGCTTGGAGCTGGACGATGAATCGGATATCTTTTTCCAATTTTTGGGTCTTCTTTGCCGTCAATAACATTGCCGATAACATCAAACATCCGTCCTAGGGTTTTCGGACCCACAGGAACAGTTATGGGTTCGCCTGTGTCAAATACTTCCTGCCCCCTTTGCAGGCCATCAGTTGAACTCATGGCCACTGTGCGAACAGCGCCCGTCCCAATATGTTGTTGCACTTCCAATACCAGTTCTTCGCCATCCGGCATTTTAGTTGTAAGGGCAGTATAAATGTCTGGCAATTTTTCTGTAAATTGAACATCTGCTACCACGCCCATAACTTGGATTATTTTTCCTGTATTCATAGCTATTTTATTATGTTTGGTTATCAAATATTTGTTGTTTTACTTCTTGTAATTTTGATTCAAATACCTCTCTCCAAGAGTCTTCTACATCATATCCCAATCTTGTTTTTAATACATTTTTTAAATCTTCCCATACCGCATCAGTAATGTTGTTATCATGTCCTATATATCCTTTTGCAAATTGTTCCCAAGCGTCTTCAACTGATTTAGTTTGTAGATAACCGTCTGCTTTTTTAGAATTTTCCATATGCTTTATTCTAAAGCGGCCGCACCGCCCACAATCTCGGAAATTTCCTGAGTTATGGCGGCCTGCCGCGCTTTATTAAAATTAAGATTTAATTCTTTAATCATATCATCTGCCGCGTCAGATGCATTTCTCATTGCCAACATGCGAGAGCTGTGTTCAGAAGCGGCTGATTCCAATAATGTTTGATAAATTTGCGTTTCCACCAATCTTGGCAGAATAGTTTTTAAAACTTCTAGTTTGTTTGGTTCGAATAAATAATCATCTAGTTCTGTTTTATTCTCTGACTCCCCACGATCTTTGTCAGATCCAAGCTCACCGAGCATTTTTTCCAAGTCAGCTTCAGAAACAGGTAAAACCTGTCTTAATTTGGCCACCTGATTAATACTGGATTGAAAATCAGTATAAGCAACTACTACTTTATCATATTTTTTATTGGTATATTCTTCAATTAAAATTTTGCTGATTAATAGAGCGTCTTCCATCTTAGGCGTATCAGTCATATCACCAAAGGATGATATCAGGTTATATCCCATTTTTTTTGCAAAACTTGCTCCTTTTTTGCCAACACCAATCACATCCACTTCTAATTCTTGACTTGGAGCAACATCATGGCCTTGTATTCTTTGTTTGCTGATATTAACTGGATTGGCCAATTGTTCAGCTGTTTTTTTGATAATATTAGAATTAAAACTGCCACACAAACCGCGATTAGATGTGATCAAAACCACTAACAGGCGTTTAACCGGGCGCACATCCAATAAAGGAATTTTCACCTCTTGGGTTTTGGACAAATTAACCAGCAAATTCCAAGCCAGCGTAGCATAGGTACGCGTGTCCACAGCCACTTGCACGGCTTTTCTCATCTTGGCGGCCGCTACCATTTCCATTGCTTTGGTAATCTTGCGGGTATTTTTGACCGATTTGATTCTGGTTTGTATTGCTTTTGTATTTACGGGCATAATTACTTACTCTGTTTAACAAATTCTTCGCAAGCGCTTTTGAGTTCATCTTCTATTTTATCATCCCATTCTCCTCTTCCAATTTTATCCAATAAAAGAGATTTGGACTTGTTGAAATAATTATGAAATTTAATTTCCCATTCCTGCATATTTTTTACTTCCACTTCGCTTGCAAAGCTATTGGATACCGCATAAATCACGGCCACTTGATTGGCTACCGGCACAGGTTGGTACTGAGGTTGTTTTAGAATTTCCACTAGTCTTTGGCCCAAGTCAATTTGCTTTTTTGTTTCCGGATCCAGGTCGCTGGCAAATTGAGCAAAAGCTTCCAATTCTCTGAACTGCGCCATATTTAATTTTAATTTGCCGGCCACTTTTTTCATGCCTTTAATTTGAGCAGAACCACCTACGCGGGATACGGAAATGCCAACGTTCAAAGCTGGTCTAATACCACGATAGAATAGATCGCTTTCCAAGAAAATTTGTCCATCAGTAATTGAAATTACATTGGTTGGAATATAAGCTGTCACGTCGCTGGCTTGAGTTTCAATAATTGGCAAAGCAGTAATAGAACCGCCGCCATGTTCTTTGTTTCTGCGACAAGCGCGTTCTAATAGGCGTGAATGCAGGTAAAATACATCGCCTGGATAAGCTTCACGGCCTGGCGGACGGCGCAACAACAATGACATTTCACGGTACGCCCAAGCTTGTTTGCTTAAATCATCATAAATAATCAAAACATCTTTGCCCTTGTCCATAAAATATTCAGCCAAGGCCACGCCGGCATAAGGGGCGATGTATAATAACGGAGCCGGCTCTGAAGCGCTGGCTTTGACTACTACTGTATATTCCATGGCGCCGAATTCTTTTAATTTGGCCACGGTGCGCGCAACTTTAGATTCTTTCTGCCCCACGGCAACATAAATACAGATCATGTCCTGTCCTTTTTGGTTTATAATTGTATCAACAGCCACGGCTGTTTTGCCTGTCTGGCGGTCTCCGATTATCAATTCGCGCTGGCCACGCCCGATTGGAATCATGGAATCAATGGCCTTAATACCTGTTTGCACAGGTTGACTTACAGGTTCACGGCTCATAACGCCGGGAGCAATTTTTTCAATTGGGTAAAATTCTTTGGTCTTAATTTCTTTACCGCCGTCAACGGTTTGTCCTAAAGGATTGATAACCCTGCCTATAAATTGGTCGCCCACCGGCACAGATAAAATACGACCTGTGCGCTTAACAGCATCGCCTTCTTTAATATGCTTAAATTCACCTAAAATCACAGCTCCGATGGTTTCTTCTTCCAAATTCAAAGCCACACCGAAAGTTTCGCCGGGAAACTCCAGAATTTCATTATATTGGCATTTGTTTAGACCGCTCATGCGGGCAATACCATCCCCTACTTCAACAACTTGGCCGAGCTCTTCAACTTCCACTTGCTTTTCAAAAGAGGAAATATTTTTTTTCAATTCTTCAACTATTTTATTAATGCTAGACATAGTTCTTTATTTATTTATTTTTATTTTGTTTAGATTGTAATTCAAAATATCTCTGATGCAGGCTGGTTATTTCAAAATCTGTAATCAATTCATCTACCTGATCTAAATCTTGGCAAATATCTTGTTCTTTTCCGGTGCGATAATTTTTTGCAATTATATCCACGTTTTCTATTTCTATATCAGAGAGGGCTTTGGTTAAAAATTCTAATATATTTTTTTCTATTTCTAATATTTCTTCAACTCCGGCGTAGTTAGTTTTTTTATTTAAGTATTTAACTTTTTCTTGTACTTTACTTAATAATTTTTTGGCTGTTTCTACGATATTTGTCCTTCTTTTATCATTAAATTCAGCATCCCTTTCTTTGTTAGATTCTCGGCTCGATGCTAATTTTCCTGTCAGGATTTCTTTTAGTATTCCCAAATCGCTTTTGATGACCATTATGCATCGTTCGGCATCAAAAGAGATTTCCTTAATCAAGTCCGTCAATTCTTGGTCAGATAATTTAACTTTTTCTTGTTGTTCTAACATATTTATGAATTCAAAGATAATTTTAATTTGTTTAATTGCGTGTTTATACTGCCATCAAAAATTACATCTTCGGTTTTGACCACTAGCCCACCTAGTAGAGTTTTGTCCACTTTTTCCGTGGCTTCTGTTTGTTTGCCGAATATTTTTTTGATTTGTTCTATGAGTCCACTTTCCATTTTTCGCGCAGTGGTAATCTCAATATCAATTATACCCTGCTGTTTTTTTGCATATTTGATAAATTCAGCAATAATGTTATTAGCTTGTTTTAGTTTGTGTTTTTTGGATAGCAACAATACAAAGTCTTTAAGAACTTGCTTTAAATCTTGTTCAGATAAACCTTCAGTTGCCTGATATAAAGCTATGGCGTATTGTTTATTGCTTTGTTTCATAACATTATATTTTTTTTATACCCTTTATACTTTTCAAAATCATGTCTTTGTCTTTTGCATCATCAACTTTCTCTTCAATAATTTTTTCTAAAGCCGCCACTACAAGTTCGCTTACTTTGGTTTTAACTTCAACCATCATCTCGTCCTTTTCGATTTGAATATTTCGTTTGGCCTGATTAATTAATAATTCTATTTCTTCTTTTGTTTTATTTTTCATTTTATCGCCCATTTCTTTGACTTCTTGCTGTGATTTTTCCATAATTTTGGCGGATTGAGATTTCGCTTGATCAATTTTTTCCTGGTAGTCCCGGTCGCTTTTTTGCAGTTTTTTTTCAATTTCTTCAGCATTTTTTAAGCTGGCATCAATTTTATCCTGTCTTTCCGTCATCTTTTTGGTTAAAGGTTTAAGAATCAGATACCATATAATAAGAGCGACAACTGCAAAATTTATTAATTGAGCAATAAAAAGGCTACCGTTAATACCCAAAGAAGCAAACACCCCTTCAGAGCTCTGTTCAGCAGTATGTACTGCGGTTTTAGCAACTACTTCTTGGGTCGCGTTGGCTACATCTATCAAGTTCATATTTATTTTATTATAATTTATAGTTATTATTTTTGGGCTTCTTCCAATTTTTGTTGTTGTTCCAAAATATTCTGTTGCACTTCGTTTATCTGTTTTAGATAATTGGCTTGTATTTCTTTGCCTTGTTTTTCCAACAATTCAGTTTGTTTTTGAACAGCCCGCTCTATTTTTTTGTATTTCCAATAATTATTTACACGATAAATTAAACTTAATACTATTAAAATTCCTATTATAATCAAAACTAATCTTAGTCTACCGCTTTTTTTGATTTTGTCAGTATTTTCTTTAGTATCTTGTTTGATATTTTTTTCTTCCTCCATATAAAAATTATAAAATAGTTTAAATAAGTCTGACTTTTTAGATCAGACTAATCAAACTACTTTAAAGTGAATACCACCACTAGAGAATAGATGGCGATAGCTTCGGCAAAAGCCGCACCCAAAAGCATGGGTACAAAGATTTTACCAGCTGATTCCGGGTTTCGACCGATGCCTTCCATGGCTTTGGATACTAAAAAGCCAATGGCTAAAGCCGGACCGATTCCTCCGATAGCCATGGTCAAACCTTTGGCCAAAGCTAGAATTGATACGTGTTCCATATATATTCTGTATTAATTAGTTAATAAAATAATTTAATTTTAATGTTCAATCTCTGGCTTGGTGGTCATTACAGTCAGATAAACCGTTGCCAGCATGGCAAATACACCAGCCTGCACTATGCCTACCAATAATTCCAGCAACATGAATGGTGTTGGCATAAGTACGCTGAATAAACTGGCTATTACTGTAATTAGGACTTCTCCTGCAAATATATTTCCAAACAACCTTAATGATAATGATAAAACCTTGGCGATCTCGCTTACTATCTCAATCAGTCCCACACCCATTTCAATTATAGCTGTAAGAATCGCTACCGGACCTTTTTTAAAACTGGATACCAGTGTTCCGATTTGGATGAATTTATTTAAATGTGTAAATACTCCTACCGTTACCAATCCAAATATGTGGGATGAGATCACTGCTATTAAGGCCATTGAAGCGGTTAAGTTTATGTCAGTATTGGCCGGGCGCAGTAATGGGTTGTTTCCTATGGTTAAACTTCCGGTTCCTGGAATTAATCCAAGCCAATTGGAAAGTAAAATAAAAAAGAAAATTGATCCCACCAAAGGCAAAAAGCTGATGGTTTTTTTTCTATCGCCTGTAACTTGATCAAAATAGCCTAATAATTTTTCCAAGAAAAATTCACAAGCGTTTTGAAATTTACCGGGTATTAATTTTACATTGCGTTTGATAAAAATGCCCAAGATTAAAAAAATTACAATAGCAAGCCAAGCATTTACCATTGTGTTTGTAATTGGGAACTCTCCTACTTTAAATAATACTTCTGGTGCTAGTGTTGGTATATGCATACATTATTTATCATTATCTACCATATTTTGATATTCCCTCCCGTATTTTTTTGCTTTACCGTGAATTATTTTAGCTGAAATTAAAGATGCTAAGATAAAAGACAATATGGTGAATAGCGGACTTTTGTCATATTTATTATCCAGGTGTTGTCCTATTAATATAAATGCTATTATGGGCAAGGCAATTACAGCACCAAAGTCTCCGATTATTCTCAAAGCGAATAATTGATAAGCTCTAACAGTAGTTTTTTCGGACTTTTTTTCAGTCATAATTTAACAACCAGCCCGCGAGAGGGTTTTATAGTCTGGCAGGCAATATTATACATTGTATTGGCCTATTAGTCAAGAGAATTTAATTGAGAATTTAATTGTTGAAAATAATCTATTTTTCCTCTTTAATTTTTTCAGGAAATTCCAGCAAATCACCTTCTCTTGATAATATATCTTTTGTGAATTTGCTAGAATCTAAATTGCTTGGCTCATCAAGAAGAGGTTTGAGAGATTTTAGTTTTTCTCCATCTTTTTCTTTTTGTGCTCTTTTTAGATGTTCTTCTAAATAATCTATTGGTTTTTCTGTTTCAGACATAATTAATTAGTTAATTTTAGTAAACAATTTTTTAGTATTTTGTTCGGTTATTTTTACTACTTCTTCAAGTGGCAGGTGTTTGACTTCGGCAACTTTTTTGGCGACTTCTTCTACCATCCATGGTTCACATCTTTGTCCGCGATAAGTTTGTGGAGCAAGATAAGGAGCGTCGGTTTCAATTAATATTTTGTCCAAAGGACATTTTCGTACAACTTCAAGCAGATCGGCTTGAGTCTGCGGGTCAGATTTTTTTGCTGGAAAAGTAATTATGCCAGTAAAACCAACATATAACCCCATATTTAAATACTTTTCCGCATTTAACCAGTTGCTAGAATAACAGTGTACCACACCAGCGGGTTTTTGTTCAAGGTCTTGCAAGAATTTAATGGTTTCATCATGAGCACTGCGTATATGGATCGCCACAGGTAGATTTAATTCTTGAGCTAAATTAATTTGTTGTAAGAATACTTGTTTTTGTTTTTCAACAACAATTTTACGTTCAATATTTTTTGGAATATGAAACAGGTCTATTCCACACTCGCCTATTCCAACTACTTTGGGATGTTCGGCCAATTTTTTATAATAGTCATGATCAAATTTTTCTTCTCGCGATAAAAAAGAAGATTCTTCCTCGTCAACATGTGTTGGAAACAGGTGTATTGGATGCAGACCAATCGTGGCATAAATATTTTGATATTTTTTAGCAAATTTAATTGCTTTTTGACTAGTATCCTTTTGTGTACCCACTGTAATCATTGTGCAGTTTTTGTCTGAACAACGTTTTACGACTTGTTTATAGTCATCTTTATATCCTTTGAACTGTATATGGCAATGTGAATCAATCATAATTAAAATATACTCTGCACTGTACTTTGTAAAAATTTAATAGCATCAGGAATTACTGGCATAAGAATCTTAACAGGGTTAACTAGAACAGGTGCTAAGTTGGAACTGCCTAAAGAATTCATAAAATTTTGTCCCAATGGAAAGCGTGCAATAAAATATAGACTTGCGCCAATTAAAATTATTCCTTCAAAAACGCCGAATAAAGCACCTAACAAATGATTAAAGCCCCGTATAAACGGCAATTTAGTAAAAATGCCCAAAGTTTTTTCCAATATCCAAAATACAAAACCAACCAAGCGGGTAATAAGGACAAAGGCGATGATAAACATCAGAACCTTGGAAAAATTTCCTGTCCAACCCGTAACCGATGCAAGCCAGTTGGCCATTGGCTCATAATATCGGCTGGCTAAAAATAAGCCCACTGCAGTTCCCAACAAAGAACCGAATGTATGCACCAAGCCAAACCAGAGGCCAAATAACCCAAAGCCGATTACAATGGCAACCAGGCTAAGATCAAAATATGACATAAAATTTTATTTTTTTTCAGAGTCTTATACTAACTTTTCAACGTCCTCGCATCTCCTCCCGTCGAGTTGCGGAATGTTTCGGAAACTTAGTATAAGACTCTGAACTATCTTTAATTAAATTCTTGGGAATAATGCCTCTCCCCTATTAATTTTATTACCAACAGTTAATTGTACCCAATTTTTTAATTCATCAAGCGGTTTGGCTAGTTCTTGTTTAGCATTTAACCCAAGCTGGATAAATATTTTTTCAGCTGTTTCAGGCATGATCGGCCAGATCATTACGCCTATATGGCGCAGAGCTTCCGCCAAATGATGTAATAAGTCATTAACCTCTCCAGCTTTGCCTTGCTTGATAAGCACCCAGGGTTGTTTATCGGAAATTAATTGATCGCAATAGGACACAAATTTCCAGCAAGTCTCTAAAGCGTGATTAAAAGCAAAATTTTCCATGGCCTGATTATAGTTTGACCAAATTTCTTGATTTAAAGTTTCAATCATGCCATTGTAAATTTGATTTACTCCGGGCACAGTGCCGTCAGAATATTTTTCAATCATTACCAGGACGCGATTGCATAGATTGCCGATGCCATTGGCTAAATCCGCATTATATCGCTCTTGAAATTTTTCATCAGAAAAATCACCATCATGATCAAAAGGTATCTCTCTCATGAAAAAATACCGCAGTGCTTCCAACGGGTATTGATCTATTAAATCTAAAGGATTGATCACATTGCCCAAACTCTTGCTTATTTTTTGGCCGTTTAAAGTCATAAAATCATGCACAGCTATTTTTTTTGGCAGTTCCAAGCCAACAGACATAAGCATGGCCGGCCATAATAACGAATGAAAACGACTGACATCTTTGCCGATTATATGCGCGTCAGCAGGCCAATATTTTTTAAATAATGTTTCATCATCCGATTGCCAGCCCAAAGCTGTAATATAATTAGTCAAGGCGTCAAACCAAACATACATCACCTGGCTGTCATCTCCTGGCAATGGCACTCCCCAAGGCATTTTTTTTTTGGAACGAGAAATGCTTACATCTTCCAGCCCGCCTTTTAAAACCTGCAACATTTCGTTATATTTTGATTTTGGGAAAACAAAATCAGGATTTTCCTTGAATAATTTTTCTATCTGCAGTTGGTATTTTGATAAGCGAAAAAAATAATTTTTTTCTGAAATTATTTCAGGTTCTTTATTATGGTTGACACATCTGCCATCAACCAGGTCTTTTTCTGTTTTAAAAGCCTCACAGCCAACGCAATAATGCCCGGTGTACTCTTTTTGATAAATATCGCCATTAGCATTTGCTATATCCCAAAATTTTTGCGCTTTGTTCATGTGCCGTTCCTCGGTGGTGCGAATAAAATCGTTATTAGTGATATTCCACCGATCAGCCAGATTTTGAAACACAGCTGATTTTAATGAAGCATATTCATACACATCCTTGCCCTTTTCTATAGCAGTTTTATACATTTTTTGTCCATGTTCATCTGTGCCAGTAAGAAAATACACATCTTTGCCCAATAGCCTTTGGTATCTGGCCATTACATCTGTATAAAGTAATTCCAAGGCAAATCCAATGTGTGGATCAGCATTAGCATAAGGGATGGCTGTGGTTAAATAATATTTTTCTTTCATAAATATGTCTAATTTATAATAATAACAAATTCTCCTTTGGCAGGGATATTGTCCAAGCCAATTAATTGACCAATAGTTCCCCGGTAGATATTTTCAAATTTTTTAGTTAATTCTCTGCAGATAACTATTTGCTGGTCAGGTTCTAAAAATTTATTTAAGTCTTGCAGGCATTTTTTTATTCTATGGCTTGATTCATAGAAAGCTACTGTATATTTACTGTCTGCCAGTTCTTTAAAAAATTTTTGTCTTTTGTTTTTGTGAGGAGGAAAGCCTAGAAATAAGAATTTGTCAGTGGGAAAACCCGAAACTGACAAAGCTGTGATTACTGCTGACGGCCCGGGGATGGGAATAACCAGAATGCCTAGATCATTTTGTTCGCCCACAATAGTAGCTACCAATTGATTTCCCGGATCGCTAATGCCTGGCGTGCCAGCATCTGTAACCAAAGCAAGATTTTTATTTTCATTCAGCAGGCTTTGTATTTTTTTGATTTTTTTACTGTCGCTATGCTGATGATAGCTCAAAGTCGGAGTTTTAATTTGATAACGATCGAGTAAGTTCCTGGTTACTCGAGTATCTTCGCACAAAATTAAATCCGCCTGTTTTAAAGTTTCCAAAGCGCGTAAGCCAATATCTCCCAAATTACCAATTGGGGTGGCTATAATATACAACTTTCCTGTATTCATAATATAAACATTTTAACAAGAATACTATAAAAATGCAAACAAAAAACTCGGATGAACCGAGCTTTATCAATACTATTACTTTTATTCAAGTATAATGGCTTGAGTTGGGCAAGAATCAACTGTCATCTGAACAATATCATCTTGTTCAGAGTCTTGATTTAACACTTGTATTTTGCCGTCATGTGTTAATTTAAAAACTTCAGGGGCCAAAGCTTCACAAGTGCCACAGCCTATACACTTTTCTTGGTCAATTGTTATTGTCATATAAATTAAATTTTGTTTCAGAAGAATTATATAATTTATAATGCCCATTGTTCCTGCACTTAGATATATGACAGAAAGTGTCGCTTTAATAAATTATATAACTCTTCTTGTTTACTTATGCTTATTTTGATAGTTTTTAATTGCTTTTTGTAAAGCTTGATCGCCTAAAACAGAACAATGAACTTTGATATCAGGTAATCCACCCAGGCGTTCTAGGATATCTTGCGGTTTAATTTTAATAGCTTGATCTATATGCATACCATCATTTTCAGTAATCATTTCACTTAAAACTGAAGTAGAAGCAATTGCACTGCCACATCCAAAAGTACGCCAACGGCAATCTTTGATTTTATTTGTTTTAGTATCAACTTTGATCCACATAATCATTTCATCACCGCAAGCCGGTGATCCGGCTCGGCCCTGGCCATTGTATTCAAGTTCTTTTTCTTCGTCATGATGCATAAAGTTTCGCGGATTGAAAAAATGTTCTTTAACTATATCAGAATAAAGCCAGCTATTGCCTTGGCGATCACGTAAGTCAGCTGAACTATTTCCTGATTGTTTTTTAGTTGTTTTTTTAGTCATAATTGACTTTGTCTGAAAAATATATTAAAATGGTGTTTGTCAAAAAAGGAGGAATGTCCATGATACCTAGGCTACCAGATTTCATGGTAGATTCAACCAAGGCGATGATGAATGCGCTGGTCTGGTTCTTTAAGCGCTATATCCTGCCAAACACCAGGCGTTATGATCTACATCATCCAGTGAACTTGAGGATCAACAAGAGGAAAAAGGAGAAGACAAATTCATGAAACAAGTCGCCGATCCGCCTCGGGATTTACTCCCGATCAACTGCGAGAAGTGTCGTCAAGGCGTGGCAAATATTTGCCGTATTCGATCCATGTTCAGAAAACCTCCAGTTCAAGAACGTGGTTCAAATGAATGTTTAAGTCTTTTGCGAACCTTCAGTTCTACGAGGATCGAGGTCCTCTGTCCCAACCCGCGCGTCTGGGGTGTATGACGGATTCTCCGTCGTGCCTAATCTACGGAAGCAGATTGTTCTTTTGCCCATCTTCAGCTTCCATCCCCTTAACTAATCTTTAAATTACAGGTTAATTAAGGAGATCTGAAGATGATTTTGTAAAATACTCTGAAAATTCAGGGTATTTTATTATAGGATTATATTAGTTATTTATGCGACACTGCTTGTCCCAAATCAGAGGACAAACACAAGGATCGTAATAATTAATATAATCCGATAATTTACTGAATTGCGGAAATTTCTCTTAATTTTTTTACTATCATTGGCAAGTGTTCCATAATATAATCAACCTGATTTTTAGTATTACAGTGTCCGAAGCTAAATCGTAGGCTTCCATGAGCTAATTCTACCGGTAAACCAATTGCTGTTAAAACATGTGAAGGATCTAATGAATCAGACGTGCAAGCCGATCCGGTTGAACACATTATGCCGTACTCGTCCAAATATAATAACATTGCTTCACCTTCAATATTTTTAAAGCTGACGTTTAGATTATTTGATAAACGCAGGTCGTCAATTAATTCCGGACCATTGAGCGTAACATCAGAAATACTTTTTTTGATTTGATCCCAAAGATAATTGCGCAATTCCCCTATTCTTTTTGTTTCTCCATCTTTGTTTTTCTGTGCCAGTTCAAATGCTTTGCAAAAACCCGCGATCCCAGGCACATTTTCAGTGCCGGCTCGCAATTTTCTTTCTTGAGATCCACCTAAAATAATTGGCTTAATTTTAACTCCACGGCGCACGTAAAGCATGCCAACGCCCTTTGGACCATACATTTTACTTCCATTTATGGTCATTAAATCAACGTGTAATTTTTCCACATCCACATCCAAATAACCACCTGCTTGGCAGGCGTCAGTATGAAAATATGGGTAATTGGTATTATTTGCTTTGCGATATTTTAATACTTGCCGGCCAATATCTGCGATTGGTTCGATGGTACCAATTTCATTATTAGCATACATAATGGTTATCAAAATCGTATCTTTTCTAATTGCCTTGGCCACTTCTTTTGGATCTATCAAGCCATGTTTGTTGGTTTTAATATAGGTTATTTCCCAGCCCTGTTTTTCCAAATCTTCCAATGGATGCAAAACTGCATGGTGTTCAATGGCCATGGAGATTATATGCTTTCCTTTCTGTTCATGCGCTTTGGCTATTCCATAAATGGCTAAATTGTCAGATTCAGTGCCTCCTCCGGTAAAAATAATATCCAAAGGCTGAGCATGAATTAAGCCAGCAATTGTTTTGCGACAATCCAATAATATATTATTGGCCTGCCTGCCTTTGCTATATAGAGATGAGGCATTGCCATATTTTTCAATATAAAAAGGCTCCATGGCTTTTACTACTTCTGGCAACATATATGTGGTGGCCGCATGATCCAGGTATATTTCTTGTTTTTCTTTTGGTTTTGGAAGCATAGGTATTAACTCAAATCTCAGTTCTAATCTAATTTAATTTTATTTTTTTCATGGCCTTGACGATTTCTTTATTTAATTTATTCATTATATCTTTAACCTTGCATTTTTTTACACCTTTGTTGCATCCGCAACTTAAATTTTTAATGCACTTGGTCAGGCTTATCCCTTCTTCCATAATTTCTACTATTTGGTGCAGATCTAATTTATCCGGTTTAATTTTTAGGCGATAACCTCCGCACATGCCTTGTTCGGCTTCAATTATACCGGCTCTGTTCAGCTTGCGCGCTATTTTTTGCATAAAGAAAAAAGAAATACCGCTTTGTTTGGCAAATGTTTTCAGCGCAGAACATTGATCTTTATTATCCACTAAAAATTGGATAAATTGTATGGCATAGTCAGTTTCTTTACGCAGAGACAGCATATTAGATAGGTAAAGTTAAATTAATGCTTGGTGCATGGCTTCGGCCTTGTTGATCAAACGCTTGTTGAAATTCAAAATTTACGGCAAACGGCAACATCTCGCCGGTTAATGATTTATAAAATAATTGTTTATTGGCTTTTCCAAAGTCATAAATTTCTTTGGTAACTTTGACATCTTGCTCGCAGTATTCTTTGATTTTATCTATTTCACCCTGCTTCCACCAATGAATGGCTTGCAATCCATCAGCGCTTTTAGTGATATTATCCAATGTGGCTTCAGCAATATCTTTTAATTTTAAACGCTTGCCCAGATTGTCAAAAACTATTTTGATTATATCCAAATGAGGCAGTCTTAATAAATCCCCTGGATAATAATTATTTAAGATTGGCAGATCAAAATGTTCACTGTTATATCCGATAATTCTATCCGCTTTTTCCAGCAAGGGCCAGAGTCCGCCTAATTCGTTTTCTGCAAAACTTGTATATTTGTCGTCGGCATATTCATAAATTGAAACTACTGAAATGCGGAATTTTTTAAAATCATTTTCCACTTCAGCAAAAGTGTTTTGCGTCTCGATATCAAAAACTATTTCATTGGTCATAAGATAAAATTGTTAATCCTATAAATAATATGGTTGCAATTTTATCACAAATTAATTATTTTCTCAATGAGCATAACTAAGAAAACCTAGGCTAGTGCAGTATTCATACTAATATCGTATGATTTTATATCCAAATTGTCAAGTGTGGATAAGTCCATTTCAGCTTCCATTTTCAATACCTGGTCTAGTTTAGCTTTAGTTTGCGGATGTTTGGCCACAAATAGGCTACAACAGTCCTCATATGGCCTTTGTGATATTTCTAGCGTGCCTATATCCTTGGCTATTTTTATAATCTCTCTCTTGTTCAGAGCTATCAAAGGAGAAAATTTTAACATGTCTGTGGCTTGGTAAATTACATTCATGTTTTCAATTGTTTGCGAGGCTACTTGTCCCAGGCTGTCGCCTGTTGCCAAGGCTTGATATCGGTTTTCTTTTGCAATTTTTTCAGATATTTTGAAAAATAGGCGCCGAGTAGCTAACATGCGGTGATCGCCCGGTATTTTCATAACCACTTGTCTTTGCATTTCTTTAAAACCCACAACAAATAATTGCACTTGTGGCTGGTATTGAGAAAGGGTTTTGCATAAATCTATTATTTTTTCACTAATGGCTTGGCTTACCCCGGTTTTGTTTAAAAAATGAATAATGCCGACTTGCGCTCCCCTGCCCATCATTTTATAAGCTGATACAGGGCTGTCAATTCCTCCGGATACCAGGCACAAAACCTTGCCGGACGTGCCGGTTGGAAGGCCTCCTATTCCGGTGATTGGGTTGGCGTAAACAATGGCTTGTTCCTTATTTATTGTAACAAAAATATTAAGCTCATGATTTTTTAAATCTACTTTTAAATTAAATTCTTTTCTCACATGCTCTCCTAGTTTTTCAGCTATTTGCAAAGAAGTTAAGGCGTATTTTTTATAATTGCGATTGGCTGTTATGCGAAAAGTTTTAATTTTGTTATTGCCAATCTTGTCTCGAAGAGATAAGCCAAATAATTTAGTTATGGAATCAATATCATCTTTGCATTTCCAAGCTTGGGAAAAATTAGCTATGCCTGGAATAAAAGCTAACCGCTTTAGTTCATTTTTAACAAAGTTTTCCACCCATAATCCGCCCTCTACTCTCTTAATTTTTATACCCTTAAATAAGTCCAGCAGATTTTCTACTAACTGGTCGTAAAAAAATTTCTGGTTGGCGCCCTTGAGGAATAATTCGTCTGGATGGATGATTAGATTCATATTTTGTGCAATTTAAAAAATTCGTGATATAATGCAGTATGAGTTCAATATCTCGCCTATTTTATCTAGTTTTTGGTTAAAAGTCAATTAAAATAATTGTATGCCACAGAATACTGCTTGGGAAAAAGAATATCAAAATCCGCAATTAGTTGCCAAAGGAGACGCTCCACAAAAGGACGTGCTCCGCTTTTTAAAATTTTTAAAAAAACAAGAAGGCATTGAACTAGGAAATTTAACAGTCTTGGATTTAGGATCCGGCACTGGAAGAAATGCTAATTATTTAGCAGAACTTGGTAATAAGGTAATTGGTCTTGAAATATCTCATACAGCAATCAATCTAGCCAAGTCTTTGGCTAAAAAAATGAATGTCAAAGTTGATTATAAATTTCATAATATTGGATCAGGATATCCATTTGATAATGAAATGTTTGATTTGGTATTGGATATAACTTCTTCTAATTCTTTAAATAAACAAGAGTGCGGTATATACTTATCCGAAACGCATAGAGTATTGAAAAAAAACGGCTATTTTTTCTTCAAAGGCTTGTGCAAGGATGGTGATAAGAATGCCAAGGCATTGCTTAAAAAAAGTCCTGGCGCGGAAGCAGGCACTTATATTAACAAAGATATGAATTTAATTGAAAGAGTTTTTGCGCGCCAAGATTTTATGGATCTTTATTCAAGGTATTTTAAAATTATCAAATTATTGAAAAAGACCAATTATACCAGATTTAAAGGTCGGAGTTATAAGAGAAATTTTTGGTTGGCATATATGAAAAAAATTTAGAGAACTTGTAAAAAAAAAATAACACTCTCGCACAACAGCATATTGACAGTATGCTGTTTTTTGTGTATACTGTTTTCAATTCCAACCTCAACTAGCTGTATCACAGGAAAGGAGAGCCTGAAAATGGCAAAGGGTATGTTGAAGTTTGCTCTGAAAGAGCAAGGAACCGACAGTGTCAGGGACTTCTTCGCCTTCGGGGCTGTACGTACAAGCTCCGAGGTAATGGAAGCCCAGAACAAGGCAATTATGGGCAGGTTTGACCAGGACGATGCCAATCGCCTGGTCAGATATGCCCTGATCATTTTCCCAGATCTCAAGACATGCTGGTCTGCGGGACGTCTTCCCGCCGACCCGGGCGTGATCATCACGGCCAGAGAGCCGAGGAAGGCATCACAAGCCCGAGCCGTCCAGACCACTCCGGTTATCCAGCCGGACAAACTCGTGCAGGAGTCCTTCTACATGGACCAGCACCGAGCAGAGTCAGAAGTGCAGCTCTAGCGCAACCGACCAACCTACCAAAGCGCAAATCCGCGCGAATTTCCAGAGAACGTGGTCCTTTTTCGCTGTATTGATCGGCTCCACTTCTCGTTATACACATCAAACTGGTGTTTATAACGAAGGAGCCGATCTTAAATAAAGCACTCTAATGCAAATTGGGGTGTTTTTTTTGTCTAAAATAAGGTATTTTAGAGGTTTTAGCTCTTGACAAAACAATAAAAATGTGCTTATATATAAGCAAAATCATTGACAACCACCTAAAAAAGGTGAAAGGAAAAGGATTATGGATGAGAAGAAAGAGGACGGATCGATCCAGCCAAGGGTGTTCTTACAAAACAAAAATAGGTATGAGGCCTTCGTGATCGTTGGCGAGTATATCTTCAAGGTAGGATCCAAGGAGATGGCCTATGCGCTCACGGCCGGCCTGTTCCTGGTTGCTATCCGAGATGATGTCAGAACCGGACACAGTATCTCCATTAGCCAGGAGGAGTACGAGATCATCAACCAAGAGATCATGACATCAGATCTGCACGAGCATGTGTGGGACGGTCCGGACGGACTCTATCTGCTGGAGGAGATGAGGCTGGTCAGACTGTCTGCAAACTTCGTGTTCCGTGGTGACAGCAACCTACCCAGGCATTCCATGCCTTTGCCCACAACCCAGGACATGGAGCCGATCAAGGCCGGAGATCCGCCTTCCAAGGAACACAAACAGGTGTCTGGAAATGAACATTCCGGCATTCGTCCAAGAGGCACTGACTTCAACAACAACGACGACGAGGAAAAGGAGTGACCCATGAAAACAGAAAAAAGGGTGAGCATGGAGAAAACATCGGATGGACTGGTCATCACAGTGGATGGGATCGAGTTCCCTGCCGTGGGATCCCGCATGATGGCTCGTCAGTTGCTCAAACATCTGATGAATACCCATCCCAACGGGGATATCAAGCGCCGGCTTAGTGCACTCGACAGCAAACTATTCCGTGTTTCCATTGACACGTACCCCAACAAACAGGACGCCAAAGCCATTCTCACGGCCATGGGCGTGCACATGATCGAGGACGGCCTCAAGAAGGTTGGGCACCACGACCAGCCCGAGGAGATGTCCGCGAACTGCGCCGAGATGCAGTTCCTGGGCCACACCTGGAATCGCTGACTCTCTCAACTTCAGCCCTGGTCCCGCTCATTCACATAAAAAGGAGAAAAGGAGGGACTAGGCTAGAATTATTTATTTTATTGTCATTGCGAGCCCTGCAGGGGCGAAGCAATCTCGTTGGTTCTAGGAAAACGAGTTTGCTTGGTCGTTGCTACGCCTGCTCTCAATGATAGAAAAAATTAGATTATTCCAGCCTGGTCAAATAAGGTAAACCCGAATTGGGATTTTTTTTTGTATGTGATATACTAGTAATAGTAGTATATTTCAACCATACTAAGCCTACTACGCTCCTTGTGCTACGCAGTGTCGTTTTAGCAAGCTTAGTGTGGTTGAAATTAATAAGTAATTTTATATGCAAAAAAACATTACAATAACACTAGCCATACTATCTGTTTTAGTATTAACACCATGCATTTGTTCTGCGGTTTCTACTTTTGACCCAAATCATATCATTTCAGATGCAGAAATGCGCGACTATTTAAGCTGGACGCAGTATGATGTGCAGAATTTTTTACAAGAACAAGGAAGCTATTTGAGTAAATACAGCACAGTTGATGTGGTTGATCAAAAAATAAAAAAAGCTTCTGAAATTATTTATGATGCCAGCAAGCGCTATGAGATAAGCCCCAAAGTTATGTTGGTAACTTTGCAAAAAGAACAAAGTCTGGTAGAAGACAATAATCCATCTCAAACTCAATTAGATTGGGCCACCGGATATGCGGTTTGCGATAGTTGCAGCACTCAAGATCCAAAAGTGGCCAAACACAAAGGCTTTGCCACTCAAGTAGATGACACCGCATATACTTATGATTGGTATTATGACAACAAAACAGCCGGCAATGTTAAACAAAAAGATATGGCAACTAGCATTGATGGCCAAACAGTGATTCCACAGAGTTGGGCCACGGCTTTTTTATACACCTACACGCCCCACATCCACGGCAATCTTAATTTTTGGAAAATTTGGCAAAAATGGTTTAGACAAAATTATCCTGACGGCACTTTATTGCGCTCGGCTTCCAGCACTGATGTTTGGCTGGTGCAAGATGGAGTGCGTCGTAAATTCAAAAGCAACAGTGTACTCATTACGCGCGCTGATCCAAATATGATAATTACAGTGCCTGACAATGAATTATCTAATTATAAGTTGGGAAAAGAAATTAGCTTTCCTAATTATTCTATTTTAAAATCTCCGCTTAATTATTATTTATTGGATTATGATACTTTAAGGCCGTTCGCTTCCGAACAAGTGGTCAAACAATTTGGTTATAATCCTCAAGAAATATTGGAAGTTAGTGAAGTGGATTTGATCGGTTTAGATAGGGGCAAGACCATCACAGCCGATATTTACGCTCCGGCAGGAGTGGTTTACAGAATCACAGATTTTAAAAATTATCTGTATTTAATAAAAGAAGGAAAAGCTTATCCCCTATTGGATGAAAAGGTCGTTCAAACAAATTACAAAAATTTGTCAATAGAAGATAAAACTTCGCAAGACTTGAGAAAATTTGAATTAATGGATAATTTAATTAAGTTTCAAGACGGAGTTTTATTGCAACAGGCAGGTAGTGATGATATTTATGTAATGGAAAATGGTAAAAAGCGAAAATTTGAAAATGAAAAAGCTTTTTTATCCTTGGGTTATCAACAAGAAAATATTATTCAAGTTAATCCGGTAACAATTTTATCAATTCCAAGCGGGAGTCAGCTGTATTATACTGCCAGTTTTGACGCTTCTGAACTTCAATCAATTGGCCAAGTATTTTTAGGAGATACGGCTTCTGATGTAAAAGACTTATACGGCGCTAAATTATCTTCATATATTGCGGCTGAATACCCAAGCGGAAAAGTAATTTCCGGTAAAAATATTGATGTCAAGCGTCCTGTAGCTTCTTTTGTTAAAGTATTTGTCGGCTATGAGGCTTTGCAACAAGGGCTTGATCTTAAAAAAATATCTACTTATAATTCCAGCAAGCACGGAGAGAGCGGTTATAGCCTATGGCTGGCTGATGGATTAAAATTGACCAACAAAGACATATTGAATACAATGTTAATAGGATCATATAACAATGTGGCAAAAATGACAGCCCAGGTCACGGGTTTAAGCGAAAAAGAGATGGTTGATAAAATTAATTTAAGATTTAATGAGTGGGGCGCTAAAAATAGCAAAGTGGATGATGTAACCGGCTTAAGCGAAAATAATATTTCCACCGCCAGAGAACTGCTTAAGATATTTACGTATTCAATAAAAGATAGTATGGATATGCAGATTATTTTAAGTAAAGAGCGCCATGATTTTACAAGCGCTGATGGAAGGCGGAATTTTTCCATTAAAAACAGTAATCAATTAAATTTTAATTCAGCCAACTACAAGATTTTGGCCAGTAAAACCGGCTACACCGATGAGGCCGAATCGGTTTTATTCCTTTTAGTTCAATCAAAAAAAGACAACAAAAGATACGTGATTATAACTCTGGGAAATTCTGATTATAATAATCGCTTTAATGAACCAGCTAAAATAGCCAATTGGATTACATCTAAATAATAACAACAAAATTATGCCATTAGTATTTGCCGGTATTTCTCCCCACCCGCCTTTGCTTATTCCTTCAATAGGCAAGGAAAATATCAAAAAAATAGAGCAGACACAAAAAGCCTTGGGAAAATTAGAGGAAGATCTTTATTTGACTCATCCTGATATTATTGTGATAATTTCACCACATGGAAGTTGTTTTAGCGATGCTTTTACCATTAATATGAGCCCTGAATACATTACGGACTTACGTGAGTTCGGCGATTTAACCACACGGCTTAAATTTAAAGGGGAATTAAGCTTGGCCGCTAAAATAAGGGAATATGGCAAAGAGCAAGAATTACCCATCGCAATGGTTAGTGAGGAAAAACTCGATCATGGTTCATCTGTGCCATTGTATTTTTTAACAGCTCATTTGCCAGGAATAAATATTTTGCCAATTGGTTTTTGCAATGCTGATAGAAAAACTCATTTGGATTTTGGTAAATTAATAAATGATAATATAGCAGATACCAACAAGCGTGTGGCCGTGATCGCTTCTGGCGATTTATCGCACGCCTTAAAAACCGAAGCTCCAGCCGGATATAATCCAGCAGGAACTGAATTTGATGCCAAAATCCAAGAGCTTTTATCCACTGGCAACACAGCCGGCCTTATGCAATTGGATGAAAAATTTGTTGAAAGCGCATCAGAATGCGGATTTAGGTCGTTCTTGATATTAATGGGGATTTTACGCGATATTAAATATCAATATAAATCATATTCCTATGAAGGGCCTTTTGGAGTTGGCTATTTGGTGGCAAATTTTGTAATTTAATTATGAATGCGCAAATAATACCAGTCTGTCGCTTACCCTTGTTTCTTCTTTTTTTAGATTATTTGGTGCCTGAAAGCATGCAGGCCAAAATTAAAATTGGCCAATTAGTTAAAATTCCTTTTCGTAACCAAGAGGTATTTGGCGTTGTAAAATCTTTGGAAGAGAATACTGCGCCTGTTAAAAAAATCAAGGAAATCAAGGAAATTGTTTTTTCTAAACCGGTTTTGTCTAATCAGCAGATTGTTTTTTTGCAAGACATGTCTGAATTTTATCATGTTAGCCTGGGTTTTTTATTAAAAACCAATCTTTTGCCTTTACAAAAAAATAAATTAAAAAAACTAGTAATCAAATCAATAGTTAAGCCGTCAAAAAGAACCCGACTCATGAAAAAGCCTAGCCTGTTAATTTATAAAACACAAGCTGAACGAGATGAATATATTTTTAAAAATATTAAGCAGAGAAGCCAAACTTTAATTTTAGTTCCGGAAATAAGCGCTATTAATAAAATTACATTGCCTAAAAAATTTCAGGATAGCGTCATCAATATAACGGGCCGTGTTAGTGATAGAGAACTTTTTGCAGGCTGGCTCTCAATTCTGAGCGGAGATAAAAAAATTATAATTGGCACCAGGCGGGCATTGTTTTTACCATGGTTTAATTTATCTGATATTTTTTTGGATGATGAAGCTAATTTGAATTATAAAAGCTGGGACATGGCTCCGCGTTTTCACACAAAAGACGCATCTTTGTTTTTGGCTAAACATCACGGAAGCAAATTGCATCTCCTAACTCATACTCCAAGCACTGAAACATATTATTTTGCCAGGCAAGGAGTTTATCAATTAAACTCTAAAAAAATGGAGAGTCAAAACGGCCCTAGGATGATTGTTGATATGCGCGAAGAGCGTAAAAAAAGAAATTACGATGTTTTAAGTGAAGAATTTATTGAACAATTTGAAAAATTTGAAGACAAAGGCGATATTTTTATATATCTTAATCGCCGAGGCACGGCTAGCTATGTTGGTTGCCGTGATTGTGGCCAAGTTCTAAAATGCGAGCAGTGCAACAGCCTATATACTTTTCATGAAGATACCGGCAATTTAGTTTGCCATTATTGCAAAGGCAGGAAGCTTATGAATAAAAAATGCAGTAAATGCCATGGTATTAATATGGCCATGTATGGGGCTGGCACCCAATTGGCTGAAAATAAAATTAGAAGATTAATAGGTTCTGACAAACAAAAAAAAATAATTAGAATAGACAGCGATACTGATTTAAATACCAAGAGAATTTCTGAAAAGTACACTGAAGGCAGAATCATTATAGGCACGCAATTGGCATGGCCTCATTTGGATTGGCAAAAAATTAAATTAATGGTTTTTTTGGATGCGGATACTTCATTGTTTGTGCCTGAATATAAAATAGGCGAAAATTTGTGGTATCTATTGCGCGACGCCCAATATCGATTGCCAAAAGAGTCTATACTCATGATACAAACCAACCATCCTGAACACATGGTTTTTAAATCTTTATCTGAACCGAAAGCTTTTTATCGAGAAGAACTTGCCCAAAGAAAAATGCTTGGATATCCTCCATATAAATTTTTGCTAAAATTGTTTTATGGCGACACAAATCCGAGTTTTGCTACATCTGAATCTCTAAATTTTAAAAATGCCTTGAATATATTGACAAAAAACAATAAAGGCGTTATAATAGGCGGTCCCTTTGAATCGGTTCCGGAATTTAATAAAGGCAGATATTGGCGCGTGCTTTTATTAAAAATCAACTACAATGATTATAAAAAACAAACTAAGCTGATACTTTCAAACTTGCCAAAAGGCTGGAAAGCCGACCCAAATCCGAATAATATATTATCGTTTTAATTTTCTTATGCTTAAAATAATTACCAAGCCAAATCCTGTTCTGCGTCAAGAATGCAGAAAATTGGAAGCTGATGAAATCAAAACGCAGGAGATTCAAGAATTAATTAAACAAATGATTCCTTGTATGCGCTCGCAAGATGGCGCAGGACTGGCCGCCCCACAAGTTGGCCGTCCTCTTCAGATTTGCATTATCTCCAAGGAATTTATCAAAAATCAAGCCACGGATTTGGTGTTGATTAATCCAAAATGGAAAAGACGCTCAATTTTTAAAGTTTTGGATGAAGAGGGGTGTTTATCTGTGCCCAAGATATTTGGCAAAGTTAAGAGATACAAGAAAATAAAACTTGAGGCTCTTGATGAAAACGGCCAGGAAATACAGCTGACGGCGCAGGGTTTTTTTGCGCGCATCATTCAACATGAAGTTGACCATTTGCATGGAATTTTGTTTATAGATAAATCCAATGAATTTAGAAGGGTTGAATAAAAGATGTTTATCTGTGCTCGCTCGGAAGAGTAAGTTTACTTCCTCTTCCCTCGCTTCGCTTGAAAATAAAAATCATGAATAAAATTAAAATAATTTTTTTTGGTACGCATGAATTTGCAAGCGTTATTTTAAAAGGACTGATTGAAGATCCTTTGATTGATATTAAAAAAGTTGTTACCCAGCCGGATCGGCCTGCCGGAAGAAAAAAGAATCTACAAAAAACACCGGTCAAAATTTTATCTGAAAAATATGGACTTATTGTGGATCAGCCTGATAAATTAAAAAATTATAATTTAGATAATGCCGATCTAAATATAGTGGCTGATTATGGCATGATAATACCGCAAAAAATATTAGATGCTCCAAAACATGGATCAATCAATGTTCATCCTTCTCTATTGCCAAAGTATCGTGGTCCATCTCCAATTCAAACCGCTTTATTGAATGGAGAAACAGAATCTGGTGTTAGTATAATGTTGATGGATGACAAAATGGATCACGGACCGATTTTAGCCCAGCAAAGCCTGGTAATTGAAGCAGATGACACATATCCCCTGCTTAGCAAAAAAATGGCTGAAAAGGCCATTAAAATGCTTTTACCAGTCATCTCTAAATGGATTAATGGTGAAATTCAAGTCAAAGTTCAGGATGACGCGCAAGCCAGTTTGTGTCATATGCTATCACGCGATCATGGACAGGTTGATTTTAATCGATCTGCTCAAGAAATTTATAATCAATACAGGGCTTTACTGCCATGGCCAGGCATCTGGACCGAACTTGACGGCAAGCGATTGAAATTATTAAAAATCAGGATCGCGGATAAAAATATCAAACAAGGAGAATTCGACTTTACTGATGGTCATTTTTATATTGGTTGCAATTCTAATTCTATTGAGATACTGGAACTACAACCAGAAGGCAAAAAATCAATGACTGCTAAAAATTTTATCAATGGCTATCAACAAAAATAATCTTATTTTATCATTGCGAGCATTTTTTTTGTCATTGCGAGCGAAGCGAAGCAATCTCGTTTCTCTAGAACCGACGAGATTGCTTCGTCGCTACGCTCCTCGCAATGACAAGAATGTGTCCTATTTTATCTTGGGATATTTTGCTATTCGTTTATTTTCATTTTTGTGCGCACCCGGGCATTTTTTTAATACTTTGATCTCTGTCTTGATTTTAGCCGGAGTCGCTTACTTTCTTTTAAAAAAGGACTTCCGTGGCTGGTATATTATCGCCGGAGAAATGATTTTAGGAGGAATTGGAGGTTTTTTTAATATTGAGGAAATTTCTTTGCGCACGGCTTTATTGGTTTGTTCAATATCTATATTTATCATTCAAAAAATTAGAGCTGGACAGATCAAACAGGCAATTCAAGAAGATAAATTCGTGTGCTATTTCTTCTTAGCCATATATTCTATAGTGGCTATTTCCACGGTTCGCGGTTATTTATTTGGAAATGACTTGAAATTGATTATTTCAGATGCCATCCCCTATTTATTTTTGCTGTATTATTTTCCTTTAAAAGAACTGTGGCTAGTAGATAAATTTAAAAAACTAATTTTAAATTTGGTTACTGCAACAGTCATCGGAAATTTAGTTTTTGTTTTATTTACTTTCATTATATATTCAGCTGGATTAGCAGAATTGCAAAATACTTATTACAAATGGTTCAGGGATGTGGCAGGAGGCAAAATTACTGATCTAAAAACTGGCTTTTTTCGCATAGTATTGAACGAGCACTTGCTTTTAGTTCCATTATTGTTATATTACCTGCATAAAGTAATTAATAAACACGGACGAAAATTACTATCAGTATTATTGTTAATTATTTTATCTGTTAATCTAACTCGGATTTATATATTGGCTTTGCTTTTTGGTTTGATAATAATGTTTGCTTGGAAAAATTGGAGGCGTTGGCTGGTAGTTAGCTTAGCTTCCGGATTAATCTTTATATCATCTTTTACATCTATTCATTTGGTTTCTAGTAGAGGTCAGGATCTTGGTTGGGAGGTATTTGGTTTGCGCGTACAAAGCATTGCCAAGCCTGAAATTGAACCAAGCGCATTAAGCCGAATGTTGTTGTTGCCAAAAATAGGTGAAAAAATAGTTGATAAGCCAATTTTGGGTCATGGTTTGGGCGATGCAGTTACGGTTTATAGTCCGGTTGTTGAAAAAGAAATTACTACTCCACATTTTGATTGGGGTTATTTGGAAATTTGGGTGGAGATGGGTATGATAGGAATATTAATCTGGCTGGGTTTTTTAGTTTTAGTATTAATCAAGACTAAAAATATTCCTATTTTGGTTTCGTTGTTGGTAATTAATTTAACTTCACCAGCTTTTTTCCATGTTATGGGGATAGTTTTATTAATTATCTTATTAAATAATAAAAAACCCTATGCATAAAATTTTAAAATTACTACTCCAACACACCTTGGCTGACGCAGTAGGTGGATTAATAATCTGGTTGTTTAAAGGTTGTAAGTCAGATATTAAAACCGAAATAGTTCATCCAGGTTGGAGAAATGAAACTGTAGCTTTTATGACTCTGGTTGGTTTGATTGTGGTTGTTTTATTAATTATTACTTTGATTACTTGATGACTATGAGATTACAAAAGTTCATTGCTAATCAAGGAATTTGTTCCCGCCGTCAGGCCGAAGAGTTGATTAAAGCTGGCAAAATTAAAGTTAATAATCAAATAGCTGAATTAGGTGATAAAATTAATCCAGACGATGACTGTGTAGAAGTTGGTGGAAAATTGATAAGAATTAAAAATCAGAAGGTATATATTATTTTAAACAAACCAATTGGGTATATAACAAGCACTACTAATAAACAAGGAAAATCTGTTATAGATTTGATTTCCGTGGATGATAAGAAAAAATATGGCCGTCTATTTCCGGTTGGTCGATTAGACAAAGATTCCCAAGGATTAGTACTCCTCACCAATGATGGAGAGCTAACCAACCTTTTAACGCATCCACGCTACGAACATATAAAAAAATATCAAGTGGTTCTCAAAAACCGATTAGAACCAAAGGATATTGAAATTTTACAAACTGGCATGAATGTAAAAGGTGAAAAATTTAGGGGTATAGAAGTAAAAACAATCAAAAAAATAGGTAAAAAATTTTTAGCCACCATAATTTTAAAAGAAGGAAAAAATCGACAGATTAGACGAATGTTTGGAAATTTAGGCTATATTATTCTTGATTTGAGAAGAATAGGCTTGGGAAAATTAAAATTAAAAAACTTGCCTTTGGGCAAGTATAATTTCCTTGAAAAACAAGATATTATCTAATTAATGTGTATTGCCCGCGTCCGTGGTTTTGGCAATACACGGACGGCGGGTCTCTATTATTCATGACCGTCTCCTTTTTATAGCCGTCATTCTATCTTTTTTTGTCTCCATTCGTGAAAGAGCGACAAGGACGTCCCCAGTGAAATAGATGTTTGGCTGATTGCCTTCCAATCTATGTCGCTGTTTTTTACTACAATCATCTCGTAATAGCCGTCTTCCACCAGAAGAGTATCTGAGAACATGTGAGGAGCTTTTTGCAACCACCAGGTTGTTGCTTTTTTGTCCTTCATTTGGAGCAAAGACATAGCTACTCTGCCTTGTATGTAGTAGCCTGTTGCATCTTTAACCTCACGTTTTGACAAGAGCCGATAGGTTGGTCTGATGTCCTCCTTTCTGGATTGCACCGGAATTACCAGGCCGATCCAAGCGTCTAACATATCCTTGGGGGCAGATTCGTAATTTGGAGCCCTAATTATCCTGACACAGAGTGGTCCACTCATTTTTTCTCCTGATTGATTCTAAACTAATAGAAGATTGTAAATGTCTATTCCCCTTTTCTCAAAAATACATTGGTTTATATTATACACATCCTGAATCTGATTTACAAGGTTATATAAAATTTTTTTGTTTAAGCTTGCCTAAAAAATAGGCAGGCTGTGTTTTTTTAAAACCACTTCCCTAGATTGTTTGTAATCTAGCACATTTTTACATTTCCATGGTAATAGATACATAAAACTTGGCAACCAGGCGCTAATATTATTGCGACCACGTACGATAAGGCGTTTATACAAGACTTCAGGTAAAAATATGCCAGTTTTTTTGTTTTCTAACATTGTCAGCCATAGGTCCCAATCCATGAATCGTTTCAAATTTTGATCAAAACCAGGAAAATCTTGCCTTCTAATTAAAGCGCTTAGGTCAATATAATTATTTTTTTTTAGTTTTTCTTTATCAAACTTGCCGCATTTAAATTTTTTCCATCCAAATTTAAACTGACTATACACATAACTAGCCTCTGGACGTTTATTAAGTAAAATATGCATTTTTTCTAGCATTTCGGGTTTGGCAATAGTGTCAGCGTCCCAAAATATCACGTAATCCCCTCTTGATTCTTTAAAACCATTGTTCCGCGCCACGGGCGCGCCTTGATTTTCTTGATTGATGATTTTTAGTTCAATTTTTCCAGTTATTTTTTTAATTCCTTCTATTTCCTGATCAAAACTATCAGTACTACCGTCGTTAATAATAATTATTTCAATATTTTTATAAGTTTGTTTTAATAACGAATCTACACATTTTTTTAATGTGTTAGCATGATTATATACTGGAATTATTATACTAATTAAATGCATGGATATTTTTGAGTTTGCATATCGCATCTAAAATTCTCTTTCGCCCATTCTTTACCAAACTGACCCATTTGTTCAGAATATTTTTGATTATTTAATAATTCAATCATACTATTAATCACTACTTGTTCTTGGCTGACATCCACTATCAAGCCGGTTTTTAAATTTTGTACCAACTCTTCTATGCCGCCTATCTGTCCAACTACCACAGGAAGTCCGCTGGCCGAAGCTTCAAGCAGGGCTGTGCGGCCGCTATCTTGCTTTGATTCGTTATCTGGATGAAGTAATAACACAAATAAATCTGCAATACGATAATACATAGGCATCTTTTTATAATCAATTTGGCCGATAAATCGGATGCTATTTTGTAGGTTTTGTTTTTGTATAAAATCAACTAAAGTTTGTTTCTTTGGTCCATATCCTATTATAACCCAAACCAGATTGGGAACTTTTTTAATTATACGTGGCAAGATATGTAAAAATCGCATATATCCCTCGCCTTCCTCTATTTGGGCTACGCTCAAAATTACCTTTTTTCCATTTAACGCCAATAATGAAGTAAGTTCTTGTATTTCTTTTTCCATCACATTCTCAAAAAATTGTTGACCAACACAATAATAGACAACTTTTAGTTTATCTGCAAAATCAACCAGTAATTCTTGAAATTTATTTTGCAGGTGCATGCTATTTACTGTTACTTGTTTAGCTGAACCACAGATCTTTCTTAATTTAATCCTTGAAGTCTTATTTTTGTTAGCAATTTTATAATCTCTGTCATTCAAAAAAACTTGATAACTAGTTTTTAAAATCTTATTTACCCAATATAATGTGTTGGAATAAAAACTGATATCATATACATAAATCATGTCAAATTTCTGCTTTTTAGTTATCCAAAATATTTGCCAGCAAGTTTTTAATCTTCCTATTTTTTTTCTGATTGTTTTCCATGAGTTTTGCTTGTCAAAATCAAGATCGCCATTAAATTTGGGCGCATAAACTATTATTTCATCTTGTTGGTTTGGCCAATATCGGCAGGTGTTAAAAACAAATGACGAAGTATTGCCGACCTTTGGAGGATATTCAGTTGTAAGAAATAGGATTTTCATGTATATAACTATTATGTATAATACTCATATTATAGATGTAATTTTTCACATGATTTTGAAATAATTTCTTTGTTCAAAGCGCCGGTGGCAAATGTTAAAGCAAAATAAATAGCGGCGCCGATTGGAATTGTAAACAAAAAATGTATATGAGACAATAAATAATGAACAATTATGGCCATAAATAAAGCCGGCCAAAATGTCTGGTTAAAATATTTAAAAATATTTTTTTGTCTAATTATTATATAATGCCGGCAAAACTGATACCCTGCCAATGCCAAACATATATTGGCTATAACCGCAACCATGCCAGCTCCTAAAATTTGAAAACCAGGCAATAATATTATGTTCATGATAATGCTTAAAACCAATGCCCCAGCTATTAAACTAGTTTGTATTTTTTGTTTATCAATAGCATTAAGCAGAGCACCGTTTACATATGTAATAAAAACAAAAACCATGCTAAAAAGCAACACCTGCAAAACCGGCACAGCCGAATTGTATTGTTGTCCATACAAAGATTTTATAACAGGACCTGCTAAAACAAACACTCCACCCATTACCGGAAAAGCCAAAAAAAACAGATAACGGTAAGCTTTTTCATATAAAGGCGCAATAGAAGCCTTGTCGTGGATAAAAAAATTACTGAACACAGGATAAATACTGCTTGATAGAGCTATGGGAATAAATTGAAATGCTGTGGAAAATTTATAGACCACGCTCCATAAGCCTAATTGTTTTTCATCAAGCATCTTGGACATTAGAATTGAATCGCTGTAAGAGTAAAATCTGGAAATTATGCCTGCCAAAGCAAATGGAATACCCATTATTACAAAACTTTTGAATACGGCATTATCCCATTTTAAAGCAAGACTTATTTTAAAAATTTTATGAACGAAATAACCTGAATATATGGCGTTTAAAAAGCTTGGAATGGTAAAGGCTAAAATCAAGAAATACAATGGCCAGCCTTTGATCAAAGCCAAAGTTCCAATTATCAATGTTAAAGCTTGCGAACCAACCACACCAAATGATTCATAAAGCAAATTTTTACGCGCTCTAAAAATGGCGTAAAAAATATTATGAATATTGTCAAAAAAGACGGTTATGCCTGCCAGATATACCAATTTTTTAGTTAAATCCGGATAATTTAATAAATTTACACTCAAAATCATTAATCCATATACCAATATTCCAAATAAAAGCTTACTGTAAAAAACAGTGTTTAAATATTTTTGTGAGTCTTCGGGATAGCGGGCCGTTTGTCTGGTTAAAGTTGGACCCATTCCAAAATCGGCTATAACTGTAAAAACAGTGGAAAAAGCAATGGCAAAAAAATATATGCCCGTATTTTCCACTCCGATTAATCTGGCTATTAAAGCAAAATAAAAAAACGATATTACCTTTTGTAATACTGAAGCAACTGTAAAAAACGATGTATTTTGAGTTACTGAATATGACATAAAATTTATCGTTATTGCTGGCGTAATTTAAGTGTCATTGCGAGTCTGCCTGCCGGACAGGCAGGGAGCGGAGCGACGAAGCAAACTCGTTGTTTCTGTTGTTTCTGTAGAAACGAGAGTGTGGAGTTTATCCCGAGCGTAGCGAGGAACCTCTCGCAATGACAGAGACGCTTACGCTCTCAATGACAGTAAGTATTTTACCTCAAAATCATGATAAAAACAATAAACCTCCAGTTGACTGGAGGTTTTGATGAAATCTATCTTTTTTTCCACTGCGGTGCGCGCCTAGCTTTTTTCAAACCAGGTTTTTTTCTTTCTTTTACTCTGGAATCGCGCGTCAAGTAGCCGTTTGTTTTCAAGATTTTCTTTAATTCTGCATCATACTTTGATAAAGCACGAGCCACTCCATGCTGTATGGCTATGGCTTGAGAATTTTGTCCGCCACCCGCGACTTTAATGCTCAAGTTCATTTTTCCTTGCTTGCCCGTATCTTTTAAAGGTGCTATAACTATATTTTGTAATTCAAAATATGGAAAGTATTGTTCCAAAGTTCTGCCGTTAATTACTATCTCGCCTTTGCCATTTGATAATCTAACTCTGGCTGAAGCAGTTTTACGGCGACCAACTGTACGGATATAATCTGTTTGTTTACTGATATTTTCCATAAACGAATAAAAAATTACTTAAATGATATTCTATTTAAACGAGGCGCCCTTAATTTATTATTAGGCAACATTCGTTTAATAGCTAGTAAAATTAATTTTTCCGGGCTATTAGCAAGCACATCCTTGGATAATTTTCGCTTTAATCCGCCAGGATAGCCACTGTGTCGAAAATATTCTTTTTGTTCCAATTTTTTTCCGGTAAATCTAAGCTTGTCATAATTAGTGATTATGACTTTATTGGTATTATCAATATTAGGAACATAGTTGGGCAGATTCTTGCCCATTAAAATCATACTAATTTGAGTAGCTAGACGTCCTACTGCTTGGTCGGTTGCATCAATAATATACTTTTTTGCTTTAATTTGTACTTTTTCTTTTGCCATATAATAGTATATTTATACGAATTCAATAATAGCTTCTTCAGCTCCATCTCCAAGACGATTATTTAAAAGAATCACCCTGGTATAACCACCTTCTCTATCTTTATAACGCGGGCCAATTTCATCCATTAACTTTCTAACTACGTTTTCCGTGTGTAAAGATTTAATTAACTGCCTTCTAGCGCTCAAATCACCTTTTTTTGCTTTTGTGATTATTTTTTCCGCAAAAGGACGCAAAGCTTTGGCCTTGGCTTTGGTTGTTTTGATCTTTTCGTACAAAACCAAACTTTCGGTCAAGGTGATTAACAATGATTTACGTGCTGCACTACCCCTATCTAATTTAGTTTTATTTTTTTGATGCCTCATATTCTACTTTCTCTACTTTCTTTTTTTTAGTTTTAGCTTTTGGTTTTTTTTCAACTTTTTTTTCTTCAACATCTTCTACTTCATCTACTTGTTCTGCTGTTTCTTCTACTACATCATCAACCGCATCTGACATATCTGGACCACCTAAAGTATTAGTAATAATATTAAAATGATCCATAATAATTTCAGTGGCTTGATTGATGGCTTGGCGAGGAGTAACTACCCCATTGGTTTCAATATGTAAATTTAATTTTTCATAGTTGGTAACATCCCCGACGCGAATATATTCTATATTATATCCCACATCTTTAACTGGGTTATATATAGAATCAATAACGATAGTGCCTAGGTCAAAATCCTGCTTATCTTTGTCTTCGGCTGGCTTGAAACCACGTCCTTGACCAACGATAATATCCATTTCAAATTCTTTATCGCTTGTTAATGTAGCTAAAACCAGATCTTTGTTAATTATTTCAACATTTGCATTCGCTTCAATATCTTTGGCCTTCAACTCTCCAATACCTTTTTTTCTTAATTTTAAAACCACATCTTCATCAACATGCATCTTTACTGCCAGCTGTTTAAGATTTAAAATGATTTGTACGACATCTTCTTTTGCGCCTTCCACCGATGTAAATTCGTGCTGTACACCTTTAATTTTAAAAGCTTCTACTGCAGATCCGGGTAAAGAAGATAACAATACTCTGCGCAAAGCATTGCCCAAAGTAGTGCCATAGCCAAAAAAACATGGCTTGATAGTTAAATCAGCAGAAGTATCTGATTCACCTTGGGTAAATTCTACCTCAGATGGAAGCAATAGATCTTGCATAGATTTTTTATTAGTTATTAATGTTATTCCGAACGAGTTCGGTCAGAATAACAGTATTATATTTTTCTAGAATAAAACTCAATAATGGATTTGACGTCAAAAATCGGGCTATCCAGCATTGGCCTATTTAATACCTTGGCTTGAATCTCTTTTGGCTGAACATTTAACCAGCTAATCTGTTCTACTTTAGATAAATTTTCTACAGATTTAGCGAAAAGACTCTTGCTTTTACTTTTGTCGCGTAAAGAAATCACATCGCCGACTTTGACACGAAAAGATGGAATATCTACTTTTCTTCCATTAACAGCTATATGGCCGTGATTAACAATTTGACGAGCAGATGGCCGTGATGTTGCCAGGCCCATTTTAAATACTACATTATCCAATCGTGATTCCAAAAAGCTAAACAAGAATTCACCAGTATCTCCTTGCTTTACAACCGCTTCTTTCATATATCTGGAAAATTGTCGCTCGCGTAAGCCGTAGATTTCTTTGGCTTTTTGCTTTTCAGCTAACTGTTTTCCATAGACAGACTTCTTGTCTCTTTTTCTTTTCAAGCCATGCTGGCCTGATGGATAATTTCGTTTTACTAAAGCGCATTTTGGTCCATTGCATTTTTCACCCTTTAAAAATAGCTTTGTTCCAGCTCTGCGACATTGAGCGCATTGTTTGTTCATTTTACTGTCCATAAATATCTAAATTATACGCGTCTTTTCTTGGGAGGCCGGCAACCATTATGTGGTATTGGAGTGACGTCGCTCACCGAGACTACATTTAAACCATTAATATTTAAAGCTCTAATAGCGCCTTCTCTTCCTCCGCCTATTCCTTTTACAAAAATATGTATATCTTTCAAGCCGTATGGCGCAATTTTATCTACCAAATTCTTTACTACTTGACCAGCTGCATAAGGAGTAGCTTTTTTAGGGCCTTTAAAACCTACCATACCAGCTGAAGCCCAAGCTAAAACATTGCCATTTGTATCACTAATACTGACAATAGTATTATTGTATGTAGCCTGAATATATGCGTTGCCATGAACAACCTGTCTGATTATTTTCTTTTTCTTTTTGACCACTTTTTTGGCCATTACTTTCTTTTTTGCTACTTTTTTCTTTTTGTCTTTTTTTGACATACTATATTAGTGCTATTAGTGTTAGTCGTGTCCATTAGTGTTTTAAGTTTTTTGAGCTGAGTCTTTGCGGCCACTACCCATTGTCTTTCTTGTGTTACCTCTTACAGTTCGATTATTTACCTTGGTTCGTTGTCCTCTGACCGGCAAATTCTTAATATGCCTAATTCCACGATAAGCCTTAATATCTTTTAAGCGCTTAATATTGGCCATGACTTCACGCCTTAAATCTCCTTCGGTTTTATGTTCTTTTTCTATAAGATTACGTAATAAATCTTGTTGATCATGTGTTAAATCTTTTGTACGAATTTTTTCATCAATTTGTGCTTTAACTAAAATTTGTTTGGCACGAGTTGGGCCTATGCCGTAAATATATGTTAAAGCAATAACAATTCTTTTTTCTTTTGGTATGTTTACGCCGGAAACTCTCATAAAAATATAATTATTGATTATCCCTGTCTTTGTTTATGTTTAGGGTTTTTACAAATTACAACTACTCGTCCTTTGCGACGAATTACTTTGCAGTCTTTACAAATTTTTCTGACCGAAGATCTTACTTTCATACCTTTTTTTAATTTACAAAATTAAATACCAACCATCACTGTGCGATATCAACCCTCAATTAAAATCGAGGTACACCGCAATGGTTGATATTTATGTTTGTATTTAATAAACTAATACCTATAGGTTATTCTCCCTTTTGTTAAATCGTAAGGGGTCATTTCAACTTTTACTTCATCACCCACGCCCAGGCGGATACGGTTCATCCTCATTTTACCTGACAAATGAGCAATTATTAGCTGTCCGCTTTCAAGCTTGACCCTAAAAGTAGTGGCTGGTAATAGCTCCTCCACTTTGCCTTTTAATTCGATTACGTCTTGATTTTTCGGCATCTTTTTAGTGTATTTAACAACGGATAATATTTTAATCTAATTTGAAAAATTTGTCAAGCGAATATATTCAAATTATACACAAGTATCTATTTTTAGTCAAATATTGGTTTTTCATTTTTTATATACCCAATGTTTATATAATAGGAAATTCCAGCTAACAGATAAGACAATATTGGCTAATCTAACTGATAAATAATGTAAAACAAAAAGATCGCTCCAAACCCACATCCACATAATTGCAAACAGATAATTGAATAACACAATCATTGAAAAGCGAATAAATTGCTGGCGTGCCATTCCTTGAGCTTTGAACGCCCAGAATTTATTTAAAGAAAAAATATAGATGATAATAAGAAACTGATTGACAACCACGGCCATGACCGGCTCTAATCCAAAATATTCTTTAAATAAATAAAGAGTGCCAATATCCAAGACCACTCCGCTTGCTCCGGTAATAAAATACCTGATGAATTGATCTCGCGCATTCCAAAAATGTAAAACTATTTTTTTGATCATAATAATTAAAATATTGTCATCGCGAGGAGCGGAGCGACGAAGCAAACTCGTTGGTAACAGAACCAACAAGATTGTTTCGCTTGCGCTCGCAATGACAGAAACGCCACGCTTCTCGCAATGAAAGATATCTCTAATTTAAGACCGCCTTAATGCGTCTAACACCGGCACTAGATGCTTGTTCTTTTTTAATTATAAATTCTCCCAAATCGCCGGTATTTTCTACATGCGGTCCGCCACAAATTTCTTTACTAAATATTTCAGCCTGATTTCCCACAGTATAAACTTTAACTTTGCCTTCATATTTATCTTCAAACAAACCAATTGCGCCGTCTTGCTTGGCTTCTTCCACAGTCATTTCTCGACAAGTTATTTGGTAATTTTTTGCAATGGCTTGATTTACAATGTCTTGAACTTGTTGTTTTTGTTCATCAGTAAGTTTTTCCGGGTGAGAAAAATCAAACCGCAAGCGTTCAGCTGTAATATTACTGCCTTTTTGTTCTACATGGCCTCCCAATACTTTGCGCAAAGCAGAATGCAATAGATGCGTGGCAGTATGATATTTTTTTGACATTTCGCTAGCATCGGCCAATCCGCCTTTAAATTTTTCTTGGGCTCCTAAGCGGGATAATTCTTGATGCTTTTTCATTTTTTGTTCAAATTCATTAATATCAACTTCAATTCCTTCTTCTTTGGCCAATTCCAAAGTCATTTCAAGCGGAAAACCATAGCTTTGATAAAGATCGAAGGCTTGTTTACCACTAACTGATTCTAAACTATTAAATTTTTTAATACCTTTTTCCAAAGTATTTCTAAATTTGCTTTCTTCTTTGGCGATTTCTGTTAATATGAATTCTTGTTTTTTACCAATTTCTGGATAAGCTTCTTTGAAAATCTCGATAGTTTTTCTAGCCAAAGTTGAACAAAAATTTTCTTTGATATTTAATACATGACCTTGCCTGACAGCCCGACGGATAAGCCGACGCACAATATACCCCTGATCCGTATTACTTGGAGCTACGCCCCGCTGGTCACCCATAATCATTACAGCCGCTCGTACATGGTCGGTGATTATTCTCATAGCCAAAGTTACCTTAATATTTTCAATGTATTCACGACCGCTGATCTCTTCAATTTCTTGAATTAACGGCCAAAGCGTATCAACTCGGTAAACATCATGAAATTGATTTAAAACCACCAAAGTTCTCTCCAACCCCATGCCAGTATCAATATTTTTTTGTTTTAAGGGCTCAAATTTATTATCCAAAGTTTTGTTAAATTGCATCAAAACCACATTCCAAATTTCAAGCCAATTTTTAGCATCATTTTTTGGATTACTATCCTCCGGAGGAAATTCGGACTCCCCCACCCAATAGTATATTTCTGTGGAAGGTCCGCAAGGACCAGTTTGCCCTGCCGGACCCCACCAATTATCTTCGCATTCTATCACCCCACCTTTTATAGGGGCAATTCGATTTTCTGGAACATCTAGCCCAAGCCAGATATCAAATGATTCTTGATCCATTGTCAAATTTGGATAATTGTTGTCACCACCAAAAACTGTTACAGCCAATTTTTCTTTTTCCATTGCCAAGCCGTCTTTGGAAGTTACGAATTCCCAAGCCCAAGCAATTGATTCCTTTTTAAAATAATCATTCAATGACCAATTACCCAACATTTCAAAAAAAGTCAAATGACTTAAATCACCTACTTCATCAATATCACCAGTACGGATGCATTTTTGTGTATTAACCAATCGCGTGCCTTGGGGATGCGTTTCTCCCATCAAGTATGGGGTTAAAGGGTGCATGCCAGCAGTGGTAAATAAAACTGTGGGATCATTTTCCGGAATCAAAGAAGCCGAAGGAATAATGGCATGTTGTTTGGATTTAAAAAATTCTAGGTATTTTTGGCGTAATTCTGTAGATGTTATAGTCATATTTATTCTTCTTCAATTTTCTTTAGTTCTTCTTACTATTTCTTTTGGTGGTTTTGTATCATTATAATATCCCATATGTTCTACTTTATTACGCCTCCGCCTAGGCATTGGTTTTTTAAATAAAAAACTGCAAATTGACCCGGTGTTATGGCTCGTTGTGGTTTGGTAAATTTAATTAAGCGATTTTTGTCCAAAGTACAATCTTGCAAAGACTGCTGATGACGCAATCTTACCTTACATTTTAATGGAAATTTAGGCATTTGTCCAGATATCCAATGCAATTTCTCGGTTTTTATTTCTGTTTTGTATAACAAAGGGTCGTCTTCATGGCCGACAATCAATTGATTTTTTGTCTGATCTTTATCTAAAACATAAAGTGCCTGATTTTCTAAACCATGAATATTTAAATGTCGTTGTCCAATAGTATAAAAAGCCAAACCTTGATGTTTACCTAGTATTTCCGAGCTTCCGTTCATAACAATATCACCAGGATTTGGTTTAATCTTTTTTTGCAAAAATTCTTTCATGGGCACCTCGCCAATAAAACAAATGCCCATGCTTTCGGATTTTTCCGCGGTTGGCAGATCAAATTTTTTAGCCAGTTCTCTAACTTCTTGCTTGGTATGGTCGCCCAAGGGAAATATGGTTTGGCTTAATTGTTTTTTATTTAGTTGATGTAAAAAATATGTTTGGTCTTTGGCTCGGTCTTTGACTAATAGAAGATGACCATTTTCGGTGCGAGCATAGTGCCCGGTGGCCATTTTATTAAAACCCAATTCTTTGATTTTATCCAGCCAGACGCCAAATTTAATAAATTTATTGCATAAAACATCCGGGTTTGGGGTTCTGCCAGCCTTATATTGTTTATACATATATTCAAGCACTTGTTTTTCGTACTGCTCGGTAAAATCCAATTTAAGCAACTGAATGCCTAATTTAGCGGATACACGCAAAGCGTCTTGATACTCTGGCTTCCAACATTGGCCATCGCCCTGGTCGTAATTAATCATAAAAGCACCAGTTACGTCATAACTCTGGTCCACTAACAATGTGGCTGCTACTGACGAATCTACCCCGCCAGACATACAGACTAATACTTTTTGGCTATTTTTTTTCATAATACGCCTATTATACAAAACCCCGATCTTTTATACAAGAACGGGGTCAGTTTCAACTATAAATAGTTTTATCCACGCTGTTTCATGTAGCAATCGCGACATTTTACAGGTGTATCTCCTGATGGTTGAAATGGCAACTGTGTGATTGGTGTTCCGCAATCAGCGCATTTCAAATTTACATCATACATCCTTCGTTGGCTGTTCTGTTGGTTGTGTCTGCTATCGCGAAAAGCGCGATTGCATTCAGAACAGTAAACTGGACGATCACCAGAAGGTTGAAAAGGCAGTTGTGTAATGTGAGCGCCACATTTAGCGCAATCAACATCTACATCGAACATTTGCCTATCATTTCCAAAGCTCATAGCTTGTAATCTTAGTTATTTTTCTCAACTGTTTTTTGAGAAATTTATATTAATACGACCTACTTGGGACTTTTAACTAAATTACAAGCCATATAATTAGCCTATATTCCTGTTAATTACCCAACTAATATGCGATTATTATACCATGCCATTTAATCTTTGTCAAGATTTGCCACAGGGCCGTCAAACTCCCAGCCAGACAGAGTTGTTAAGGCTAACATTTCCACTATACCTAATAACAGTCTCCAATCTCCATAAAATTTAGAATAAGATTTTACAAATAATGGCACTGTGATAGTTACATCAAGAATAACTCCTATTGTTATAACAATTAAACCTAAAAAAAATCCTTGCTTCAAACTCGGCCTCTTCTGTTTGAAATACCATTTAGCCATTATTAAGACTAATGGAATTTCAACCGCCCACCAAATAAAATATTGGATTGTTTCGTGGTCATTTAAATACGGTAGAAATATCATAATGGACCAGAGGACAAATATAAAGATCCACAGTAAAACTCCAAAACCCAAAGCGCGTTTTATGTTCATATGATTTAAGTTAGTTGTCATCCAGACTAGTAGCCCCGCTGTCATTGCGAGCGTAGCATCTTTGTCATTGCGAGAGGTCCCTCGCTACGCTCGGGATAAACTTCGCAACCTAGTCGGTTCTAGAGCAACGAGATTGCTTCGTCGCTCCGCTCCTCGCAATGACAATAACGCCACATTCGCAACAACAGAAAAAACACTTACAATGACATGACAACCCCGTTCCTCATAATGACAGCCATCTTTTAATCTGAGATGATATAAATTATTTTTTCAAAGTAGTTATAGGTCTACTTTGAGTTATATAAATTTTATTATTTTGTATAGCCCACTCAATATCACAAGGGAATTTATAGTGATCTTCAATGATTTTACAAACCTTGGCCACTTCAATAATTTGCCTGCCGGTTAATTTTTGTTTTTCACTGTCAGCCTTGTCCAATTTTATCCATTCATTATCTTTTCCTTGCTTAATTAATTTTTGTGCTTGATATCCAATATTAATATCAAAAATACTCATATCATTCTTTAATACAATATAGCTGTCCGGGGTAATCTGACCGCTAACCACGGCTTCACCCAAACCAAAACCAGCTTCAACAATCATTTGATTTGGATCTTCTGTTACCGGATGCACGGTAAAAGCAATACCTGAAATTTCAGACTGTATCATTTCTTGTATGACCACGGCCACAGATACATAACTATCATGCAGATTCTTTTCATAACGATAAAATATTGCTCGGGGTGTAAATAAAGAAGACCAGCATTCTCTTACCTTTTCCACTACATTATCGCGAGTAGTATTAAGAAATGTATCTAATTCTCCGGCCCAGCTGGCTATTTCACTATCTTCGGCCGTGGCGCTAGAACGCACAGCTACATGTTTCGCACCCAGCTGATCAAATGCTGTCAAAATTTCTTTTGTTAAATCTTCGGGCATGGGCGTGTCATGAATTACATCGCGCAAAATATTACTGGCTCTGTCCACAGAATTAGTGTCATCGGGCTGAACTTCAGCTATCCTGGCTTCAATTTCTTCTTTTAAATTTGTTTCCTCAATAAATCTGTCAAAGGCATTGGACAAAACCACAAAACCAGGCGGAATTTGAATGCCGGCCTTGGTCATTTCACCCAAAGACGCGCCTTTGCCACCGGCAATAGCTACTTTGGATTTATCAATGTCTTTAAAAAATTTTAGATGGTTCATATTTGTACTAAAGCGGATTGCTTATCAAATGTTAATAAAACTTTTAAATAATCACCTATTTTAAATTCTGTATTTTCCAAATATATCAGGCCCAATTGCTCACGCAAACGGCGTAATTCGCGCAAACTGCCACTTTGCCATTTTTTATCTTGACCAGTCAGATCCAATAGTTCTAATACTCTATTCATGCTCTCTAACATATAATCTCGGTCTTTCTTCTCTTGCCAATTCTTAGCCCGAGTTAATTCAGAAGCAATATTAAGAACCTGCTGTGTTCGTGGCAGATTATTCCATTTTTCTTGAGTTAGGTCTTTATGAAAATAAGCCATGTATTATAATTTAAGCAAACCATTTAGAATAACCTTGATTTGTTCCCTCAAAGCCGGACTTTGTATTTCCATGGCTGGATTATCTTGTGCCGGACGAATATTAATTAATGAAGTAAATTCTAATCTATCTTCAGTTTGTTTATTTGGATAAATATTGCCTCCCCATAAATTTGTTTGCACAGATCCATTTTCCAGCAAAAGTTGTTCTTGGTCAGCATGCATTTCTCCGCCCAAAGCAAGCATTTTTTTGTCTATATCTACCACAAATTTAATCATTTCATCAAATGGCTGACCTAAAAATGAGGTTAATTGCTTATGATCTATTTTTTCTTTGATTATTTCAGTCATACTAGGCTTATCTTAGGTAATTTTTATTGAATATATTATACATTATATACTTGACAAAAGCAAGAAAATGTGCTATAATATGTGGTTATGATTATATGGCGAATCGTGCCTAATTTAAGGCCTTTTTGCCTAAAATCATATGTTTTCAAGGTAAAAATGAGGATCTTTACAATATAAGTGAGGAAAATTAGTTAGATGTCTAATTGATGGTCTTTTTAGGCCGTTAATTAGACCTCTAACTAATAACGAAGTATCAACCCAGCCATAGGAGGTAAACCATGGCAAATCCATTGAATAGTTTTTTTTGGAATTTGGCTCTGCAAGGCGACGAAAACGGGCGCCTGATCGTGATCAGGCACCTGCACCGGTGTAAGGACAAGGTGGAGTTGCCCTGCTATGCTGGCACGGGCGAGGGCGAGGATCGGCTCCAGACCATCACCCCGGTGGGCGAGCTGATCGGCCACGCCGTGGGAGTTGCCCTGCGTGGCAACGACCTCAAGGTGGTGTCACGCATTTCGTCCAACCAGCGCCGTGGCCTGCGCACCGATGCCATCATCGTGCAAGGCCTGCTGGGCGCGATCGTGCCCAGCCCGTACGTCAAGTACGTGGCCTATACCTGCCTGCCGGACGAGCGCCTTGGCGACATCAGCCACGACCCCAGATTCTCGGCCGAGATCAAGTCGGCCTTCAAAGTGGTCAAGGGCAACCTCAAGTGCTCGTCCGAGCGCGCTGTCGTGGCCACCCCGGCCTGTCATGCCCTTCTCTGGGACAAGCTTCAAGAGGCCTTTCCCTGCCTCTCGGAGATGTGCACCCAGATCATGGGCGGTGGCGACGCCCTGGCCATGGGCCTGCATGGTTGCGTCATCGACGGCCTGCACAACATGTTCGACGCCCAGCTCAAGAGCGAGACCGTCAACGGCATCCATCATCTTCTCCCCACCTACTACGACCGCTTCGCGCCCGAGCGCGTCGACGGTCAGATCCTCAAGGGCGAAGGCTTCTGCGTCTTCACCAAGCGTGGCGTGCCCGTACGCCTGATGCCCCTCAAGCTGCCGGACGAGCTGATCGCCCTGGCCGCCTAGTGCCTTCCTCATCCTCCCCCTCATTTCACCCACCTCACCGAGTGGCTGTGATTCCTAATACGAATTCAGCCACTCGGTCCCATCCCTGTGATTGTAATCAACTTGCAATAACAGGAAATCAAAAAACCCCGCGAGGCCATAAGTCTTTTGCGGGGTTTTTTAATACTATTAATATTTAATTACTGACTGCATGCGCTATTTCCAATTGCCGTACTTTTTCTTCCAGCTTGTTTACCTTGTTTTTTAATTTAATATGTTCGCCGACAATAGCATTCTCATCTTCCAAAGTTCTCTCTTCCAGTTTTTTCAGTCTTAGTTTAATCTCCTCCAGATCCTGCCTTACACCTCTTATTTCTGTTTTTAAATCTGCTCTTATCTCAACTCTAAATTCTTGTATCTCACTTCTCAAACTATCAAAACCTTCCTGCATTTCAGTTTTACTGGCCGCGTTATCTTTAATAAAAGTAACGATTTCTAAAATATCATCAAAATCCGACTTTTTGGCTAAGTCATCTAGATCATATTTCTTAGCAAAATCATCAAAATCCGACTTTTTGGTAAAGTTGTCCAAGTCAGATTTCTTAGCAAAGTCGGCAAGGTCTTCTTTAACGACCATTTTTTTCTTAACGTCGTCTAAATCCAGTTTAATAGATTCAACAACCTCTAAAACTTCACCCAAACTGGGTTCCTTTTTTTTACCCTCCTCCATATGATTTGCAATTATGAATTAACTAGGGGGTAATAAGTATTATCTAATAATTTGATTGGCGTGTCAAGCTTGCCGCTCTTTTAAATAATCTTGCATTTACATCATTAATTTAACAACTTCACAGTCCCCTTGTAGCCATCCACTTCAACCATATCACCATCTTTAAATACTTCCCGTGCATAGCGAGTTTGTATAACACCCGGAATACCGGCTTCGCGCGCCAAGGTGGCTGGATGAGAAGTGATACCATGCCCACCATCACAAACCAAGCCACCTGCTTTTATAAGAGCAGTGGAAAAACTAGGCACCACTTGTACACTAAGAATAATATCTCCTTTTTTTACCTTATCACATTCGTCTGGATTCATAATAATTTTTACTGGCCCACGAGCCACACCTGGCGAAACCGGCATGCCAATGAATTCCTTGGCATTTTTATCCACTTGACACATCTGACCGTACAATTCTTCAGCTTGTTGGCCGGTTATAACTTCGGTAACACCTTGATTACAATGCCAAAGGGATAACTGGTATCGATGGTTTAACTCATCTGATAAATCTTCACCTTTAAATAAAGACCGATCCAAATCTTCTGGTGTCATCATTCGTACTTGTTGTAAGCTCAAATACAATCGCTTGGCTATCTGTTCTAAAACTGAATCAAAATAATATCCAGATTCAGACACATAGCGTTTACGCAACTCTTTTAAATGAGCTACATTGCGCATGGCTTCAAATAGAGCCCTCTCTTGTTGATCGAAGGCAAGGTCTTTTAAATATGCTCGCCGTTTTTGTTCATGTTGTCTTAAGTCTTGTCCTAAATTTTCTAATTTTTTAATTGTATTTTCTTGTAAATTTTTACCAAGCCTATCCACTACCTGGTTAAAATCTAAAATTGGATCTTCGTAATCACGCGTTACCCAAAAATAATTGTCCACATGCTTTTTTATCAAATCATCAAGTTCAGCGACTTCCTTAATCTTTTCTAGATTCTTATCAATAACGAACTTGTTCCAATCCGAATGCTCACTAATTCTAACCGCTAATTTTAATCTGGCATGACGTTCCACTGTGGCCACCATGGCTGAAGGTTGCCTAGTTAAGGTGTTTAAAATATCCATTGCTTTAACAGAATCACCTTTGACTTTTGTTTCAACCAACTCTAACAATTTTTTAATGAAAAAATCTTCAGCACTCCATATCCAGCCATAACAAGCATAAATTTGTTTATATCCTTTAGCATATCTTAAATACATCTCCAATAATTCTTGGTTTGAAGTTTTGTTATCAACTTGTTTACCAATTTTCTTGCTGTAATCTACTAATTCGAAGCCTAATTGTTCTTGTTTTTTTACCAAGTCCGCGCATAGGTTTGGGTTTTGATATATTTTTTCCACTAAAGCTTTGCCTACTCGTTCATAGCTTTTAATTTCCGGAAAAGCATTCATTATATTTTTTTCAAAAAATAAAAGCACTCCATCTAATTTTTCACCCACAAAATCTTCCATTTCAACACAGACTGACTCCATAGATAGATAATTTGGAAACGGACTCATACGCTGACGCTGAGACATGAATATCCAGTTTTTAGGGTCTAGTTTGTCAGACATAATAATTCTTTTTTAAACTGAACAAAATTTTTATACAGAACCGTTTTCATACCGGCTTTTTCTGGTTCAACCAGGTTGACATCTTGATCATCACAAAAAATCACCTCACCTGCCTTAACTTTAAATTCATTTTTAATCCAATCCACGGTTTGTTTGCTGGCTTTAGGTAGATTTAAATCAAAAGTATTGACTATGTGTTGAAAATGCCGAGCTAAATGAAATTTCTTAATATAGCTATTAAATTGATCTGACGTATTCTTTGACAACAACAATATTTTATATCCCTTTTTTTGTAGACGCAAAGCCAATTTGAATACACCCTGGTTTAAACTCATGGCATTTTTATGATATTCATGCGATTCCTCCCAATATTCATTTGGCCAATCAAAATCTTTAAAAGTATTTAAATAAACATCTTTTTCCGGAATTTTACCCATAACTGCTTGGCTAAAATACCTACTGTATAATATTTTATAAACATCCTGCCAGTCTACTCGGTGTTTTTCTGCCAACATACGGCACACTGGTTTATAGTCCCCTTTGACTAAAATACCGTGAAAGTCTAAAACTATTAGTTTGGTCATAAATTTTATTTTCTTGTCATTGCGAGGAGCGGAGCGACGAAGCAAACTCGTTAGTTCTCTAGAATCGAGGTTGCTTCGCTTACGCTCGCAATGACAAATGAATGCTTGTAACGACAATTATTATATTATTATTCTAACAATGCCATGCGTAGCATCTACTTCTACCAGATCTCCATCTTTTAATACTTTGGTAGCGTTTTTGGTGCCCACAACACATGGTATTCTTAACTCGCGCGACACAATGGCGGCATGACAAATAATACCACCTAGATCAGTAACAATCGCAACCGATTTTTTAATGGCTGGCATAATATCTGGACTAGTAGCGTAAGACACCAGAATATTACCTGGTTCCATCTTAGCCATGTCTTGAGGCGAGTTAATTAGTTTAACCAGACCGCGCACTTTGCCCACCGAGGCACAATCACCGAGTATTTGTGATGGCGTTTGGGTTTCTTGTTCCACAAATTCTATTTTTTTAACAAACTCTCTAGCCTTGTCTCCTTCATAGGTTTGACGGCCTTGATTATCTGAATATTGAACTGCGTATTTTCGTTGATTTATAATTTCTTGATCAGGCCCTTGTCCTTTTAATAGACCCTCTATCTCCCAAGGATAAACTCGCCTAACCTGGTCAACTGATAAATAAGTCCGTTTGGCAATTTCCCGTAATACTTGGTCAATTACATAACAACTAAAATACATGGCATCTTTACGGTATGATTTTGCATAGACAAAGCGTTTAGCAACTTCAAATAGAGTCTTGAATTGATTGTGGATCTCCAAATCTTGATGATATTTCTCCTGCAAGTCTTCTAATTCTTTTTTATTGTCTTCCACTTCCTGTAAACGTACTTGTGGGTCAACGCCTTCTTTTAGAAAACCATTTAATGAATCTATAAAATAATCACGGCTCCAAACAGGACCAGTATACATAAAAGGCATCCAGCAATGGTCTTGATAGTGCTTATCAAACTCCAACCAACCTCCTGTTTTTGCTTGTTTAATAAGTCTAGTATCATTTTGCGCCATTTCCAACAAGTTCAAAAGTGATCTAAATTCTTTTTCAGCATATGTATTGCGCAATGGTGTGGTTAAAATACTAAATACATCTCCTACTGAAACCGGATATTTTTTTGTTTTGATTTTTTGTTTTAAATAATCCAGTAAATAGTCAGAAAATAAATTACGTTCAAAATCAACCAAAACTGCTGGCCAACCTGACAACCAAGAATCGTGAAAATATTTAAAAAACCATTTTTGATTAATACCAACTAGTTCATCATTAGATAGTTCACTTATTTTCTTGTTTCTAACCTCTTCAGAGTATGTAAAAAATTCTTCAGCTTTTTCTAAAACCAAATTATCCAATTCAATACCCCAATGCGGATTAGCAATTAATTTTTCAAATATGGCTTGAGTGCATTCTCGTAAATCATCCAACTGATAACAAAATAAAAAATCTTGATCTTCGTATATATTTAAATGCGCCCCTGGGGATTTGTCTATCTGATGAATATTACGAAAATATGAATTAACAAATTCAGCGTCGGCCAAAGAAAATAAATATGGTGGCGCCTTGGGTATCCTTTCTAAAACAATGAAATTTTTTAAATTCATAGATTATATTCTTCTAATATCACCTTTTTTAGTGTCTAATTCAACTAAATCCCCATCTTTAAGCACTTTGGTGGCGATTTTAGTACCGATTATACAAGGTTTCTGCATTTCTCTGGCCACAATGGCAGCATGGCAAGTTAAACCACCTGAATCGGTAATAAAACCAACTGCTTTTTTCATGGCTGGCAAAAGAGCGGGGTGGGTGGCCACAGAAACTAAAATGTCACCGGGTTCTACCTTATAAATTTCTTCAGCTTTATTTACTATTTTTACTCTACCTTGAGCATAGCCAGTTGAAGCCACTGTGCCGTGGATATTAAGCACATCCTCGGCTTCTTGATCTTGAATGGTTTTAATTTCTTTTAAAAAATTTTGGGCTGTTTGACCAATTAAAACTTCCGCTCGATTTTCATCATGAGCAATCCAAATACAATACTGGCTTCGTTCTTTTAATTCTGTTAAATCCATTGGTTGATCTTTAATTAACCAATCGGCTATTTCATGGACCGAACAATAGTATAATAGATTTTTATCAATCTTGAATCGTTTGGATACTTCAACCAAGATATCTCCCCAGCAAGCACTTACTCCAAACAATACTTCCATGCGCAAAGCTTTTAAATACATAAAATCTTTGGCCACACTAAAAAAATATCTTTCTTGTTCACTTAAGTTCAATTGCTCGGCTACTCGTTCCTGTTTCTTTGGTAACTCATCTATCTGTTTGTTAATTTCTTGCAATTCTGTTCTGACTTTGTTTTTGTCAGCAGAAAGTTGGGTAGCTGATTTTAAGAATTCACTGTATTCAAGTTTTGGACCTAGTTGACCATAATCCACCCAATACCAATCTAGGTAATGGTTTTTTAATTTTTCAGCTTCCATCCCTTCTTGGTCCAGCAATTCCAAAAGTTCTTTTCTAGCCTGTTTGGATGGAAAAACTTTGTTTGGAGATGATAATAGATGCATGATTTCTGGAATCGGATCATTTAAATCGCTATTTACTACTTGTTTTTTTATAATTTCTTTAAGTAGATGAGTAAAACGATGAAAAAAATGATCGGAAAAAACCGGCACATAACCATAGGCTGACAAATCTCTGCCTAGATTAAATGTTTGAATCAAAAAGTCAGCTATTTGCTGGTTAGAACAAGAAGATATATCTTGCCTAGCAAAATCCCTAATTAATATTATTATTTTGTCAATTAATTTTTCAGATTCCTGATTAACCTTTGTAACTAGTGCACGATCATTTTTAATTTTTTCCAGTAATTTTTTCGATCCATTATGCCAAGCATCGTAATCAGGATAGTATTCTATGCTTTTATCTTGGTGGATACAGAAAGTTTTGTCGCCAACATGCTCGCCATCAAGCAGGTCAACTAAAATTTTAGCTGTCCAAGCATGATGCATGGGAGAAATGGTCAAAGGAGTTGTAGCATGCTCTTCGTGTGCTTTAATGTATCTCATAGTCTTAAATTATTTTTTTAACAAAACCGTTTTTGGCGTCCACTTCTACCAAGTCGCCATCTTTCAAAATTCTAGTAGCAATTTTAGTGCCGATTACGCAAGGTATACCAAGTTCGCGCGATACAATAGCTGCATGAGAAGTCACTCCGCTTTGTTCAGTAATAATGGCGGCGGCTTTTTTCATGGCTGGTACAATATCCGGATCAGTGGCAATTGAAACTAAAATATCACCAACTTCCATTTTTTTCATATCTTCAGCGCGTATAATAATTTTAACCTTTCCTCTGGCCATTCCTGGACAAGCAACTTCTCCGCGTAGCACTTGGATATTTTGGTCAACCTTCTTTTCAACTGGTTTCAAAATCTCTTGAGCTTGCTTTTTGATGTATACACCATGTCCTTGTGCTGTTGTCTGGTAAACGCACAGCTTTGTTCTTTCTAACAACTCGGCTTCATTAACTTCCTGTTCCAATAATATCTTTTTAACTTCTTCTGGCAAAGCAAATCTAACTTGCATTTCAGTAAGATAACCACGACGAGCTATTTCCCGTAAAATATTACCCATTTGATAAATAGCAAATAATTGGGCGTAACGCCGATAAATTTTGGTAACCATAAAACCACCAAAATTTGTAAAAATTTCTTGCCATTTTTTACTAATATCCAATTGATCTATTAATTTCTCTCTTTTGTCTAGATTAGCACGCATTTCTCTGGCCTGGCGTTCATTGGATTTAGCCGGTAATTCATCTCCAGAAAAAATATCCTTCAACTGATTAAGATAGTCATCTAAAACATACTCGCCATTGATAAAAATACATTTAGTGTAATAATACTTGCCTCGATGCTCTTCTAATAAATTAATTATATTTGCTGGCAAGGCTTGTCTTATTTCTTTCAGGCTTGCATTTTTAAATAATTCCACCAATCTTTCATTTTTTTGAATCTTGGCGCCTATTTCTAATAATTCTTGCTGTTCAATATATATTAGAGATTTTTTGGTTGGTTGGGTTAGGGTAATAAAATATTCATTCAGACAGTCTTGTTTAACTCCAATTTCAGTTAAATATTTTTTTACTCTTTTAGTTAGGTTGTTGTGAAACATGTCAGCCGCTACTGGTATCCAACACCATACATAGTATTGATTGTGAATTTGACGATGCTTGTCATAGATCTCCCATAATTGTTCATTGCTTAGCTTGTGCAAACCGACTTGAGGTATATTTTGCGAGTAGGCACGTAGCTTGTCAGCTTCTGTCATAATATTATCGTTTATGGACTTGGCATAGCCATCTTCATTTACAATACGGTCAACAATATTTTGTCCGACTTCATAGGAATCTTGTTCACCAAAATAGAACCAAAGATGATAACCCTGGTATTTGCAGAGAATTTTTTTATAGGCCCGGCCAGTATGCTTGGCAAAATCAGTTACAAAACAACGCGACCACAGTTGGGAAAAAAACAGGTCGCAGTCTGGTATGTCTTCGGCCAGCATCCACGGATCTTTGTTACAAACTTTTAGTTTTTTCATAATTTTTTAACTATCCCTCTAACAGCGTCAATCTCAACATCATCTCCATCCGACAGGCGTTCCGTAACCTTGGACACGCCCACAACGCAGGTGATTCTGAATTCCCGCGCCACAATAGCTGCGTGGCAAGTAATGCCACCATCTTGGGATATTATGGCTCTGGCGCGCTTCATGGCCGGCAACATGGCTGGATAAGTGGTTAAAGCTACCATAATATCACCTTGTTCAACCTTATATATATCATCTACAGATAGCACGATCTTAACCTTGCCGCGGAGTTTGCCAGGGTAGGCGCAAGAACCTTTAAAATCGCCGCTCAAATCAAGTCCGGGCTCATCTATATCAAGTCTATCTATTATCTGCCTTGCTTGTTCTCCCCAATAATGTTCATCCCCATTTTCAGTTGCACAAAATATACTGCATTTAATAGACTGATTTAACTTATCTTGATCAACTTGGCCTTTAAGCACAGCGTTTTCCATATCATAATCAGCAATATGATTAACTTGTTCAAGTGTTAAGCATAATCTTCTGGCAATTTCACTGTTAATTTTATCTAAAACATAATGTCCGTGCCAAAAACAATATTTACGATAATCTTTCAGCCAAATGATATCACGAGCTATGGCAAACAAGCGTCCAAACTCTTCAAATATTTTTATTTCTTTTACCAAATTTTGTTGCTGTTGCCTGACCTTTTCATAGCGAGACAATTCCTCTGCCATTATTTCATCAACAGCTTCTATATTATTGATAGACTGCCTAATTTTTTCCAGATAGTAGTCAAGTTCATAAGCCGGGCCGATATAACCATAAGGAACCCAGTGCCATTTTTGATAATGTTCTTCAATATCTCTTTTTAATTCAAGCGGAAATTGGTTGTAGATTGCTTGCAGGTTTTTTTCTTGAATAAAAAACTTTACAGCCTCTGGATCAGACTTAATCTTTTTTAATAATTGAAGAAAACCCAGCTCTTCTTCTTGAGTAAAACCCGGTCTAGATGGGGTTGTTAATAAAATAAAGTAATCAACCAGCTTTGTTTCATCATCCAAACCATGATCTCGCAAAATCATGCGCAATCTTTCTTTTAAATAATTTGTAAACACCTCGCCCTCACTATCTAAAAACCAAGTCGTTGGTATAGAGTAATAGTGGCTTTCAGACTGCATAGTCCTTAATTTTTTATATGTTTGCCAAAGTTCTTGATTATCTAATCTGCCAAAATCCATATTAACCAAAGTTCTTGCATGAGCAAAAAACTCTTGATTAATATCTCGGGCTTGCGAGTGTATTTCTTCAGCCCAGCCAGGATCTTTAATAATTTTTTCTTTAATGCATTCCACGGTATTTTTGAGCGCATCAACTGGCGCATAACCTGTTAAAACACCATTTTCAAAAGCAAAATACATCTTTTCCAACACAAATTTATCATCCTTCTTAGGAATTTTTTTGATAAATAAGCTGGCCGGATGATTAACTATATTATAATTGCAATTAGGAATACTAAAATTTATTCGCCATTTCATATATTTGATTTTCTATATTACCCTCATTCTAGCAAAAATAGCATAAAAAATCAAATACAAAACGGCTCTTTGATCAAGAACTGCAGTAGACCAGGCTATTGTTATTTGCCAGCCAAAACCTTTTGCACAGCTGGAATTAACTCAATTGCATTATAATAATGCTTAAATTTTTTATATAAATTATCCCCTGCTTTGCCATTGGCATAAATCGCCTGTTTGGCCGAGGTTAAGGGATCTGCCTTGGTCATCAATCCAGCCATTAATCCGGCTAGAACATCACCTGTACCACCCTTGGTCATGCCTGCATTACCTGTGGTGTTATAAAAAACTTTACCTTTTTGAATAACATAATCTGTTGGGCCTTTTAAAATAATTACAGCCGGGCAAGTAAAAGATATTTCATAAGCTGATTCTAGGCTAGCTTGCACGCCAAATAAGGCTTTAAATTCTTGCCTATGCGGAGTTATCACACAATTCTCATTTAACAAAGATTTATCAACTACCCGCAAAGCACCTGCATCCAGTAAAAATTTCTTTTCAGGATTGTCACGCAATAATTTACATACCAAATTCCCGGTTTTTTTATCAGGCAGTAAACCCGGACCTATTAAAATAGAATCAACCTCGCGTACTGTTCTTTTTAAATCTTTATTGTCTATATAAATAAATTCGGCTAGGCGGTTGCGTACTTTTTTAATTAAAGAAAAATTTTCTTTGGTTGTGTGAATGTATAAAAAATCAACAATTTTAGCAGACATGACCGAACACAAAAACATGGCTCCATGATATTTTTTGGAGCCGGCAATCACTAAAAGCCGTCCATTCTTGCCTTTGTAGCTATGCTTGGCCGGTTTAAATAATTTTTTAAGTATTGCTGGAGTTATTTTTGTTTTTTCCATATTTAATTAATTTTGGTCACGCGCCCGGATTGCAGTGTCTTAGGAGTATCTTGAGCCATATTATTTGGCGGGGTGCTAGTTTTTACTGAAACATCTGGAAGTTGCTCTTCTTGATTTTTTATAAAGCCTAAAACGGCTTCTCCTTTATCTGTATTTTCAGTGGTTTTTACAGATTGATTTTGAGGTTTAAAATTAACAAATTTTGATTTGGCTTTAATCTGAATGCCGTCTTTTTTTTGATCAGCCTTTTTCGGAAATTCAGTTTTAGATTTATAATCAGGACGACTATTTTTTTTAAGATCTCCCAAAGAAATGCCTTTTTGAGAAGTATCAACCAAAGATACTTTTTTAGCTTGGCTTGGTGTGAGCTGGTAAGATTTTTTATAGTCATCTTTATTTAAAGATGACTTGGGTTGATAAGGTTGGCTCTTCCTATTTTTATTGCTAAATTTTTTACCTGAATTTTCCTGGCTGGTTCTTTTGTGCGGTGACGGATTGGGTTTGCTTACAACTTCGTGCCCATCTATCAATCCGTCTTCTTCTCCTTCATCAATTTCCATACCGCTCCATCTGGCAATTTTATTTTCAATTTTATCTCGTTCTACCGCATATCTCTCACGAGATACGCGTATTACTTTTTCCGCTGAACTAGTAAAAGTGCCAATAGGAGGCAGAGTGCTAGCACTAAAAGGCCTGGATGCCACCCCATCAATCATTAATTTTAAATAAATATCATACTTTGCAAGATTTATTAAATCCGGCTCTTCAAAAGTAGGAACGAATTCTTTGGCTAAAATTTCTGCGTCTGTAGAGCCGACTCTGAAATTTAAAAGCGTGCCCACATTGCCAATAACGGCTGCTAAAACAGTTTCATCCAATTGTTCCATGTATTGATGAGCCATAATTAAGCTCAAATGGTACTTGCGCGCTTCTGACAAAATATTTGCGAAACTTTCAGTGGCAAAATTTTGAAATTCATCCACATAAAGAAAAAAATCCTTGCGCTGGTCTTCTGGTGTATCTACCCGTTCCATGGCTGATAATTGCAATTTAGTGATTAACATTCCGCCTAACAAACGAGAATTATCTTCACCAATCCTGCCTTTGGACAAGTTCATAATAAATATCTTATTGGTGTCCATTATTTCTCTGATATTTATACGCGATTTGACTTGAGCTACTATATTCCGAATTACTGAAGCAGATAAAAACTGACCAATCTTATTTTGGATAGGAGCTACTGCCTCTTGGGCATAACGATCATTATACGAGGCAAATTCATTAATCCAAAAGGCTTTAACAACAGGATCTTTGACATTGCGAACAATACGCTTACGATAAGTAGCATCAGCTAACATACGGTTTATGCCCAAAAGAGTAGTACCGGGAAAATCCAGCAAAGCTAGCAAAGTATTATTTAAAATATATTCCATTCTGGAGCTCCACATATCCAGCCAAATCTTTTTAAATATGGCCATAAGCCCGGCCGCCACCAAATGTTTGTGATCAGAGCTGATTGTTTCTAAAATATTAAAGCCAATTGGATAAGATACGTCAGACGGATTAAAATATACCACATCATTAATGCGGTTGGGTGGAATAAAATCAATTATTTTTTCGGCAAAATCGCCATGTGGATCTATCACGCCCACGCCGTGTCCGGCATAAATGTCATTTAACACCATGTTTTCCAAAAGAGTGGTCTTGCCCATTCCTGTTTTGCCGACTACATACATATGTCGACGGCGATCATCTGTTTTAATGCCAAATTTTTTTTGTTGATTTCTAAAATTAGTGCAAGCAAAAAAATTAACCTCTTTATTGGCTTTGTATTGATTTTCTTTACTGTCTATATTTTGCATATGATAAGTTAAAGATCTTAGGCATGGCATGACTAAGATGACTATATTATATCATACTTTCTCTATCTGATAAACTTTTGCGAATTGAGTCATCTAATTTCTTACCATAGACATATCGGTTGAGTCATATAATATATTACCGTAATTATTCATTAATTATGGTAAAAACATATGACTAATATGGGTAAAAAAGAGCTTTTAAAAACAATTAAACCGAGA
>JBDROJ010000026.1:0-7541 GCA_043810165.1 bacterium | reverse complement strand
GTCATAACGATCTAGTTGTTTTTGAGTCATAGTATATTGGATTGTCATACTTAGAATAGTTAATGAATAACTATTCTATTATATATTAGGTATGACATTTTAACTTCCTTGTACTATGACATTATCACGTCCTTGTTACAGTTGAAACGATGGGCTGAAGCCCAGGGAATTAACCCACCCAAATTTGGGACATTAAAAAAATAATTTACCCTTTATTTTTAAGGTAACACAAAAATAGGGAGGAAACAAAATATATCTAATAATATAAAAACCATTCTTTATTTATAAAAATAATTTTTATTTCTGTTAAATCGCGATTGTGGGACGCCTGCCTAGCAGGCAGGCAGGAAGTGATGACCTATTTGGATAATATTTAAATAATTAAGTGGGTACTTGACAATCCATTATATATAGTGTATAATGATAGTGTATACTATACACTATGAAGACCAAAACCAAGGAAAAAATTATTCAGTATATTTCTGAGAATAATGGGGCTACTGCTAGCGAGATTGTAAACAAAATGGAATTACAAGCCACTGGTATTTTTAGGCATTTAAAATCTCTTCAAAAACAGGGTATAATATATAAAGTAGGTAATCCCCCTAAAGTAGGATATTATTTAAAAATAAATATGAATATAAATTCTGATATAATTAAAGAAGTGATAGATTGGGCAATTAATGGCAACGAAGATTTGGTGAATACTGATTTTTTTTGTTCAACACGAGATGTTTTTCAGACCCGTTTAGATAGAACACCTTGTTTATTACAAAAATATATAGGTACAAATTTGTCTTTTTCAATCACTGCTGTTTGTGGAGAAATTGGTAATAATTCTTATGATCACAACCTAGGTTCTTGGTTAGATAAACCAGGGGTCAATTTTATAACTGACGAAGTCAATAAAATAATTGCTTTGGCAGATAGGGGGCAAGGCATTATGAAAACTATTAGCCGAGTTAGACCGGATATTAAAGATCACCGAGAGGCTTTAAAAGTTGCTTTTACAGAGATTATATCAGGTAGATTTCCAGAGAGAAGAGGCAATGGACTTAAATATGTAAAAAAAACAATAATAGAAAATAGTTTATTTCTAGAATTCTATTCTGGAGATGCTCAAGCGATTGTTGATTCTAATGGTTTGAGTCTAAAAAAATCAAAAATTAATATACCAGGTTCACTGGCAATAATTAAATTTTAATATGCTCATTGAATTAAAAAAATTTGGCAAAGTACTATCCTCTAGACCGTCAGGAAAAGAAGCTTACATGTCTGCAAAAGCCTATATATTGCCACAAGAAAATTCAGATGATACATTAATAGAAATTGATTTTAACGGCGTAGATGTCCTAAGCCCGAGCTGGGCGGATGAATTTTTAACACCCATAGCGGAAGAAGCTAGAAATAGAGTTAAATTATTACATTGTAAAAATCCCACCGTAATTTCAACTTTAGAGTTATTAGGTCTGGAAAAATTGGTTGATTAATACTATTAAAAAAATTTTCATATAATGAAGATTTTTTTACTTTTATTTTTTTATTAAGCTACCGTTTTGGTTGTAAACAGCCAAGGAAAGAAAGACCTGCTCGGCATTTGGATAGAACAAAGCGAAGGTGCTAAGTTTTGGCTTAATGTCTTAAATGAAATTAAAAACCGAGGAGTCAAGGATATTATTATCTGTTCGGTAGATGATTTAAATGGATTCTCCGAGGCCATTCATGAAGTGTTCCCAGATACTCAAATTCAAAAATGTATTGTTCATCAAATCAGAAATACCATTAAATATGTTTCTCACAAAGACAGAAAAAAACTATGTCTGGATTTAAAAGCCATATACTCGGCTCCGAGCGAAGAGGCTGGGCTCAATGCCCTGGCCGAGGCCATAAAAAACTGGCCTCAATATGGTATTCATCTTAAAAGGTGGGAGGATAAATGGGATGAACTATCAACTTTTTTTCAATATCCTCAAGAGGTCAGAAAAATCATGTATACCACTAACGCGGTTGAATCTCTACATCGACAATTAAGAAAAGCCACCAAGACCACTACCATATTTCCTCATGACGAGGCTCTCAGAAAACTGCTCTGGTTGGCGCAAAAAGATATATCTAGAAAATGGACGGCTCCGATTCATAACTGGGGGAGGATAATATCCCAATTGGCCATTATATATCCAGATAGAATAAAATTGTAAAATCTATGATGATAAAAAAACTTAAAAAAATCAAATCTTTAAAATCTTATCCACAGACGTTTACACAAACGTGTTGACAGACCCGAGTTTTTTACTTATTTGATTAAGTGAGGAGTAAAATGCAATTGTGGATAAAACCACTTATCATTGACAAAAATAGAATTTTCGTGTATAGTAATAATGTAAACATTTGTGAGGGCTTTGGCTCTCCAGCGGTCAACATAGTTAAACCGCAGACAGGTGTTTACAAAAAATATTTTTATAAAGGACACCAACATTATAAAATGGTGTCTTTTTTGTTAATCATCCTCCAAATCTCCAGTATAGAAAATTTTCTTTTTACCGCCATTACCATCAATTTCTTGTCTCCAAGATGGGTAAATACTCCAGAAAAAAGGAAGTCCACCATCAATTTCTTTTACAACTATTTTGAAACGTATACCAGCTGAAATAATGATTAATATAAAAACGTAGTATTTTATCAACTTAGGTCTTTTTTCCCAACGGGAATTTATTTTTTGTTTAACCATCATATTCCTCTCATCATATTCTTGGAGTGTATGAGAAATTTTTATAATATCCACCACCTTAGGTAAAAGTCGTAATCTGGTGTACTGCTCAATTGTAGATCTTCCGCGATTCCACGACTTTGAAAGAATATGTTCAAATCCTTTTTTATTAAATTGTATTTCTTTTTTCAAATACGGACAATAAACTGAGTCCAAACTATTATAATATTGTTTAGCTTCATTTTTAACATTTTCAAATTTTATTCGATCGATTTTCATGTAAGGTCATTATTATACTAAACAAATTATATACTTTGTAAAATTTTTAGTCAATAAAAAAATACCCTTATTTTAAGGATATTTTGTAATTACAGTGTCGGGGTTGTGGGACGAAGTGGGAACCTATTTGGCTAAGTTAAGTAATAAAATCTAAATAATTATCTCGATTTATAATTTTATATTTTGAATTATCATATTCCTCAAGCCATTCTTGTGGTATTTTATTTTTAAACTTGCCCCACTTGATCTCATAGCCGTAAAGCTTCCCATCCCTTTCTTCGACTAAATCAATTTCTTTTTTGTCGTATGTGCGCCAAAAATATTGATTAGCATATTTATCTGTATATTTTCTCTTTTTTAGTCTTTCGATAAAAATATAATTTTCCCAAAGCAAACCAACATCATCGCGTGTTTTTAGATCATTAAAATTATTAACTATTGCGTTACGGATACCGTTATCATAAAAATAGTACCTTGAATTTTTAGTAACTTCCTTTCTAAGATTTCTACTAAAACCATCAACACGAATAATCACAAATACCTTAGTTAATAAATCCAAATAACGTTCAGCCGTAGCAAAGTTTATATTTAAATTATTAGCTAATTCAGATATAGATACTTCTTTACCCACCTGAAAAGCCAATAATTTTAATAGATCTACTAATTTTTCAGATTTTTTAATCTCACTTATTAAAAGCAGATCTTTATATAAATAATTATCAACAATAGAATTTAACAAATCTTTTTTACCTTTAAAATTATTTGTTGTAATGACTTCTGGGTATGACCCATAAATTAAACGTTCGGGTAAATTTTGCTTGGTTATAGAATAATCTTCATACTGTTTTAGTTCCATTTGTGCAATAGGGAACAATTCATATTGCCATTTTCTACCAACTAGCGGTTCACCAACTTGGTTAGATAATTCAAAAGAAGAAGAACCGGTAGCAATAATTTTTATGTCTTTAATATGATCAATTATTAGTTTCAAATTTAAACCAATATTATCAACATGCTGTGCTTCGTCAATTATTAAAGTCTTATAACCATCCAAATTTTTTTTAAGTATCTCTATGCTTTGACTTGATAGCCATTCACGTACAAAACGATCTTCACCAGTGACAAATAAAGTTTTGTCTTTGGTATTATCTTGTATTTTTTTGATTAGAGTTGTCTTGCCCACTTGTCTTGGGCCATAAATAATAATTGCCTTGCCAGGAGCAAGTTTAGTCTCGATGTCTTTAATAATATATCTTTTGATGTGCATAAATTTAATTTATTGGATAGTATTTATAGTATAACATAATTTAATAATTTTGTCAAATACACATACTCTACCATACGTATTTAAATTAATTTATATAGTTAGTACTTAGGTAGTGATGGGACTTGAACCAGTATTTTATCTAATTTTAGCCAAAATAGGATTTTATGTCTAATTTTGACCTAAAATAAGGCGTTTTTTTGAACCTTTTGATTGAGGGTAAGAATTTAGCTAACTTGAAATTAAAAGAACCCTACCAAATGATGAGTAGGGTGCCTAAAAATGCTTCTTTTGTAGAATTGTCGGGGTGAAAGGACTTGAACCTTCGGCCCCCTGCTCCCAAAGCAGGTGCTCTAGCCAACTGAGCTACACCCCGATTTTAAAAATCGAAAGAATAACTTTCAACTTTTTTGTGCCAGGGGTGAGAATTGAACTCACGACACGAGGATTTTCCTCTTTTCCTTTAAGTTTCCTTAAAGCATGGACTATCTCATCATCCTCCGATGTCCATCGGGGGAGTTGGGCGCTAACGCGAGATTATTGTTGGGACTCACTCGCTAGTCTCTACACCTTCCTCAACACCTTTGCCCGTTGAGGCTTGGCTCGGGATTGCCTTGTCCTAATCTAGTTAGAATTTAGGTTTCCCCGAATTCACCCAATTTTTAATCCCAAATTACTCTGGGATGGACCGAAATTCAGTCCTCTGCTCTACCACTGAGCTACCCTGGCTTGTTTTACTAATTATAGCACAATTACTATTTTGCGCTAGTGGACCCGAGGAGATTCGAACTCCTGACCCCCTGCATGCAAAGCAGGTGCTCTAGCCAGCTGAGCTACGAGCCCATAATCAAAGCAAGCATATCATAACAAAAAACCAAACAAAAGTCAATCCACAAGCAGTCAATCCACAAGCATTGACCCAATACATTTTTTCTGCTAGAATATGTCTAATCCAATCAATACGAACAACCAAGGAGAGCGATTTTATGATTTTTCGGTTCAAAGTACTCAAGGGCATGTTGTGTAGCCTAGAGACAGTAACCATGGTCTCTGAAAAGGATTTCCAAAATGGCGTGACCATACGAAACATTATAGGCTTTGCTAGGGGCAGTGGAGCCTGTACTTTCCCAAAACCCCTAAACTCCCCCACGCGTATGCTGGCTGTCGAGCTACCAACCGACCGGGAGATCTTTGACGCATGGGAACTCCAAAAAGACGAACTGCCCCATGGCATATGGGGTTGCTACTCCATCAACGGCGGAATGCTCGGACTGCGGTTCGAACAAATGAAACGACAATTTTCGCCAAGGAGGTTGTCAAAAAAAGAGAGGGTCTAAAAGTAAACGACTACCGACCCGAAGGTCGGTAGTCGTTTACACACATATCTACAAAAATATATTTTTTAATCATGCGTGGCAACAGTAAATCGCAATTGCATTTCGTCTTTTTGTTCTTGCTTAATTCTTTTTAAGGTTCTCTTGGTCCAAGGATTGCCTTTCAATACTTCAGCAATCCATTGCCCGCCTAATAAATGAGGCATCATCACATAATCAGCTCCGGCTTTGTATAATTCCTCCAGGTGTTCGCTGTGATATAAATTTCCAATAATATGAACCTTTTTGTTTGTCTGACGTATATGCGATATCAAAGTTTTCTGGTCGTCAGCTTCTGGCAATGTTGAAATAATCATCTTGGCTTTTTCCAAAGGCAATTCTTGTAAAAACTCTACATCAGCGGCATCTCCAAAGTACGCGGGTATTCCGCGATGTTTTAATTTGCTAATCGCAACCGGATCAAAGTCAACCACAGCATATTTAATACCCTTTTCAGACAAAGCCTCGCATACTTTCCATCCAATGCGATGATATCCAAAAATCCAAACCGGGTAAATTTTAATATCCTCTTCTTTAACATGTCTATTTTCATCAATGCCGAATCTATCCAATAACGGCAATACTAAACGATAAAGTTCTTCGTTGTATGTAATTAGATAAGAAGAAATAATTATAGTGACAAGAGCTACAAAAGTTAGCATGGCCAATTCAATTCCTTGTAAATAACCAACGCTTATGGCTGTAAATATCAATATGAATCCGAACTCACTTACTTGTCCGGCTGTTGTGGCCGCCAAAAAGCAAGTACGGCGCGTATATTTTAAAAATCTCATTAAAAAATATAATAATACAGGTTTGAACACTAGAACAAATCCTGCTAGCACTAATCCTGGCACCAAGGCTTCTTTAATATCACCAATCTTCATTTCACTGCCTAAAACCACAAAAAACAATACAATGAAAAAATCACGCAAAGGCCTGATACGGCTGGAAATTTCAGGCTGGTAAGGAGACGCGCCCAAAGATATACCGGCCACAATGGCTCCAATTTCAATGCTAAATCCTGACCAATATACCAAGCTAGCCACGCCAAAACACCATGCGATAGTAAAAATGAATAATAGTTCGCCAGATTTTGCCACCCTGTCCATGATTGGAGGCAACAAGTAGCGAGACATCAAAAATACTATCCCTACCAGAGCAAAACCCATAAGTCCGGTGGCTAAGGCCGTCTCATACCAAGAAGTAACGCTGATTTCAGAAGTATTCAAAAATATCATCAAGCCTACGGCAATAATATCTTGCACTAATAACAAACCAATCACATAACGGCCATATACAGCTTCTAGGTCTCTTTTATCAGATAATAATTTAATAACAATAATAGTACTAGAAAATGTTATGGAAACGGCTACAAAAAATGAAATCACAAAACTGAATTTGAACAAAGTCAAGATCGCCAAACCCAATAAACCAGTGGCAAAAAACTGAATCAACCCTCCGATCAAAACAGTTTTGCCTAATTTTTTAATATAATCAAGATTTAAACTCAAGCCCACAATAAACAAAAGTAGGACAATGCCAAACTTGGCAAAAGTATCAAAAAAATCTTTGCCTCCCTCCACAAGATTTAAAAACAAAGGCCCGGCCACCAAGCCTGCAATAATATACGCAACGATTAACGGCTGGCGCAACATTCGCATAATAAAAGCAATGGAAACAGTTATTCCCAGCAAGATACTTATTTGTAAAAAAATATTATCAACCATAATGATTAAATAGTATTATACCAAAAAAAATGGCTTGACGCCATTAATTCGAATTGAGTCATCTAATTTCTTACCATAGACATATCGGTTGAGTCATATAATATATTACCGTAATTATTCATTAATTATGGTAAAAACATATGACTAATATGGGTAAAAAAGAGCTTTTAAAAACAATTAAACCGAGA